>JAJZSQ010000018.1 GCA_021849615.1 Pseudomonadota bacterium | reverse complement strand
CAAACCGGTCGGCACCGCCTCGGTGGAGCTGGTGTTCGACAACTCCGACGGCAAGGTCGGCGGCGCCTACGCGAGCTACAACGAGATTGCGCTGAAGCGTCAGGTCTCGCGCGACGGCTCCTCCGGCTACTACATTAACGGGGCGCGCTGCCGGCGCAAGGACATCACCAACCTGTTCCTCGGCACCGGCCTCGGCTCGCGCAGCTACGCAATCATCGAGCAGGGCACCATCTCGCGCATCATCGAGGCGCGGGCCGAGGACATGCGCGCGTTCGTCGAGGAGGCCGCCGGCATCTCCCGCTACAAGGAGCGGCGGCGCGAGACCGAGAGCCGCATCGCCGAGACCCGCGAGAACCTCGAGCGTCTGCAGGACGTGCGCGAGGAAGTCGAGAAGCAGATCCGTCACCTGCAGCGCCAGGCGGCCACCGCACGGCGCTACCAGGGGCTGAAGGAACAGGAGCGGCGCACGCTCGCGGAGCTGCTCGCGCTGCGCATGCGCGAACTCGACAGCGGTGCCGAGGTGCACGACAGCGCCACCCGCGAGCGCGAACTGCAGATGCAGGCCGCACTGGCGGATCAGCGGGCCGCGGAGGCCGCGATCGAGAACGCACGTGAGCGCCACGGCGGCGCCGGTGAGCAGCTCTCGGCGGTGCAGGCGCGACACTACGCGCTCGGCGCGGACATCTCGCGTCTCGAGCAGTCGATCCAGCACACCCGTGAGCTGCGCGAGCGCCAGCGCACCGATCTGGAGCAGGCCCGCACCAGCCTGGCGGAACTCGCCGCGCACATCGAGCGCGAGGAGCGGGAACTCGCCGCGGTGCGCGCCGAACTTGAGCAGTCCGCCCCGGCACTCGAGGGCGCCCAGCACGCCGAGCAGGCCGCCGCCGAGGCGTTGGAGTCGGCCGAGGGCGAGCTGGCCGCCTGGCAGGAGCGCTGGGAGCAGCTCAATCAGGCCCTCGGTGCCGCCGATCGCACCGCGCAGGTCGAGCGGGCGCGCATCGAGCAGCTCGACAACCAGTTGCGCCGGCTCGCCGCGCAGAGCGAGCGGCTCGCCCTGGAGCGCGAGACGCTCGAGGCCCAGCAGTCCACCGAGCAGCTCGCGCTGCTCGAGGCCCAGGAGAGCGAGGCGCGCGAGGCGACCGAGGTGCTCGCCGAGCGCCTGAGCGGCACGCTCGAGCGCGTGCAGGCGGCCCGCGGCGCGCAGTTGCAGGCCGAACAGACTCTGCAGCGCTCGCGCGAGGCGCGCGAGCACTCGCGCGAGGAATGCACCTCGCTCGAGGCGGTGCAGAAGGCTGCCTTGTCGAGCAGCGCCGGACAGGTGCGCGAATGGCTCGGCGGGGCGGGCCTCGCGGGCGCCGAGCGGCTCGCCGAGCGGCTCGAGGTCGAGACCGGCTGGGAGCGGGCCGTCGAGACCGCCCTCGGGGATTATCTCGAAGCGGTCTGCGTCGAGGTGCTCGATGCGCTGGCCGAGCCGCTGCAGACGCTGCGTGAGGGTCGCCTGGTGCTCGTGCAGGAGTCCTCCGGGGGCATCGCGCAGGGCGAGTCCGGGCCGACGCTGGCGCAGAAGGTGTCCGGTTCCGCCGCGGCGCGCGCCGCGCTCGGCGGCGTGCGCACCGCCGAGACGCTGAGCGAGGCGCTGCGCGCGCGGGCCGATCTCGGCCCGGCTGAATCGATCATCACCCGCAACGGCGAGTGGGTCGGGCGCGACTGGCTGCGGGTCAGCCGCGGCGTCGATCCGCATGCAGGCATCCTCGAGCGCGAACACCGCCTGAAGAGCCTGCGCAGCGCGGCGGCCGAGGCCGAGGAGCGCGTGCGCAAGGCCGAGGCCGAGCTCGCCGCGGTGCGCGAGGGACTCGCGCTCGCGGAATCCGAGCGCGACGGTACGCAGAGTCAGATCCACGGCGCGCAGCGCCGCCACGCGGAACTCGCCGCGGCGCTGCAGGCGGCGCGCGCGCGCGCCGAGCAGACGCTCGCGCGGCGCACCCGCATCGATGAGGAGCATGCCGAGCTCGGGCGCGAGATGGACTCGGCGCGCGCGACGATGAGCGCGGCGCGGGCCTCACTCGAGGCGAGCATCGAGCGACTCGCCGAGCTCAACGCCGCGCGCGAGGGGCTCGAGGAGGAGCGCGAAGTGCGCCGCGAGGGCCTCAGTGCCGCGCGCTCGCGCGCCCAGGCCGCGCAGCTCGGTGCGCGCGACCTGATGGTGCGCATCGAGTCGCGCCGCTCCGCCGAGAGCGCCGCGGTCACGAGCCTGACGCGCATGGGCGAGCAGCGCGTGCAGCTCGAGCGGCGCCGCGGGGAACTCGAGCAGGAACTCTCCGGCGGTGATGCCCCGGTGCTCGAGCTCGAGGCGCGCCTGAACGAGGCGCTCTCGCAGCGCCTCGAGGTCGAGCAGGAGCTCGCCGCGGCGCGTGCGGCACTCGAGGAAGTCGACATCGCGATGCGCTCGCTCGAGCAGCAGCGCACCGAGGCCGAGCGGCGTGCCCATCAGGCGCGCGAGGCGATGGAGGCTGCGCGCTTCGCGGCCCAGGAGAATCGCGTGCGGCGCGAGGCGCTGTTCGAGCAGTTCAGCGCCACGCATCTGGAGCTTCCCAAGGTGCAGCAGAATCTCGCCAGCGATGCGACCGTGCCGCAATGGGAGCAGAACCTCGCGGAGCTGCGCGCTGGCATCGAGAAGCTCGGGCAGGTCAACCTCGCGGCGATCGAGGAGCTCACCGAGCAGACCGAGCGCAAGGACTACCTCGATCGGCAGTTCGCTGACCTGACCAGCGCTCTCGAGACGCTCGAGGAGGCGATGCGGCGCATCGACAAGGAGACGCGCACGCGCTTCGAGGAGACGTTCGAGAAGATCAACAGCGGGATGAAGGAGAAGTTCCCGCGCCTGTTCGGTGGCGGACATGCGTACCTGGAGCTCGTCGGGGACGACGTGCTCAACGCCGGGGTGTCGGTCATGGCGCGCCCGCCGGGGAAGAAGAATAGCTCCATCCACCAGCTCTCCGGCGGTGAGAAGGCGCTCACCGCGGTGGCGCTGGTGTTCTCGATCTTCGATCTGAATCCCGCGCCGTTCTGCCTGCTCGATGAGGTCGACGCGCCGCTCGATGAGGCCAACGTCGGACGCTTCTGCGAGATTGTCCGGGAGATGTCCGAGCGCGTACAGTTCATCTTCATCACCCACAACAAGACCACCATGCAACTGGCCGCACAGCTGCTCGGCGTGACGATGCACGAGGCGGGCGTGTCGCGGCTGGTGGCCGTGGACGTGGACGAGGCGGTCCGGCTGGCCGCGGTCTGATGTTTCGGGGGGTTACCGTGTCGCAGTTGCGCTGGACACTGCTCATCCTCGGCGGCGTATTCATCGCCGCGCTGGCGCTGTGGGAATGGCGCCGCCCGCGCCAGGGACGCGGCAAGCCGCCGGGCTCGGCGTACGCCCCGAGCGAGCCGCACGTCAGCGGCCTGCCGCGCGCCGGCGAGCCGGCGCGTGGCGCCGTGGGGGAACCGTGGATCGGCGAGGAGTCGCTCGAGACGGAGCCGGCGGCCGAGGAATCCTGGCGCGAGAGCGCTGCGCCCGATCCGCTCGCCGAGTTGCCGACGGTGCTGGTCGATGCGCCCGAGGACGACGAGGGACCTGCGGCCCGGGCCGCCGAACCTGCGCTCGAGGTGGCCGAGGACTGGGACGCGCTCGAGGAGGGCGTCGGACCGGTCCGTCTCCTCGGGGCGAGCGAGCCGGCGGTGAGCGCCGAGCCGCGCGTGCTGCCGGTGCTGGAGCCGCCGGTCCTCGAACCGCCGGTGCTGCAGCCGCCGGTGCTCTCGCCGGTGCCGGCGGGCGTCGATGCGCCGCCGCGCGTCGAGTGGCCGCCCGATGATGTGCGCCGCATCCTGGCGCTGCGACTGATTGCCCCCGAGGCGCGCTTCTCCGGCCGTCTGCTGCGCCTCGCGCTCGCCGCCGAGGGGTTCCGGCTCGGCCGCTTCGAGATCTTTCACCTGCCGGACGCGCAGGGCCGCGCCCTGGTGAGTGTCGCGTCGCTGACGCGCCCGGGGACGTTCGATCTCGATGCCATGGACGGACAGCGCTATGCCGGACTGAATCTCTTCACCGTGCTGCCGGGCTCGCTGCCGGCCGACGAGGCCTTCGAGGCGCTGCTCGCGGCGGCCCAGAACCTCAACGAGCGGCTCCAGGGCGAGGTGCAGGACGAGCGCGGTGAACCGCTCGGCGAGGCACGGCTCGCCGAGCTGCGCCAGACGCTGGCGGTGGACCCGGGCGAGGCCCTCTCGTGAGCGTCGGCGCGCGCGAGCGCATCGCCGCGCTGCGCACCGAAATCACCCGCCACGACTACCGCTACTACGTGCTCGACGATCCGGAGATCCCGGACGCCGAGTACGACAAGCTCATGAGCGAACTGCGCGCGCTGGAGGCCGCGCACCCGCAGCTGATCACGCCCGACTCGCCCACGCAGCGCGTCGCGGGCACCCCGAGCACCTCGTTCGAGGAGGTGGTGCACGAGGTGCCCATGCTCTCGCTCGACAACGCCTTCAGTGACGAGGAGGTGCGGGCGTTCGACCGGCGGGCCGCGGAGCGGCTCGGCGCCGACGGGCCGCTCGAGTATCTGGCCGAGCCGAAGCTCGACGGATTGGCCGTGACGGTCATTTACCGCGACGGCCTGCTCGAGCGGGCGGCGACCCGCGGCGACGGGTTCAAGGGCGAGGACGTGACGGCCAATGTGCGCGCCATCCGGGCGTTTCCGCTGCGTCTGCACGGGAAGGCCCCGGCGCTGCTCGAGGCGCGCGGGGAGGTGTTCATGCCGCTGAAGGGGTTCGAGCGGCTGAACCGCGCGGCCGAGGCCCGGGGTGAGAAGACCTTCGTCAATCCGCGCAATGCCGCCGCCGGGAGCCTTCGCCAGCTCGATCCGCGCATCACCGCCGCACGCGCCCTGAAGATGTACTGCTACGGGCTCGGCAGCGTCAGCGGCTGGGAGCTCCCTGAGCGCCAGAGCGAGCTGCTCGAGGCGCTGCGCCGGTGGGGTCTGCCGGTCTGTCCCGAGGGCCGGCGCGTGCAGGGCATCGACGGCTGCCTCGAGTACTTCCGCCAGATGGGCGAGCGGCGCGCCGCGCTCGCCTATCAGATCGACGGGGTGGTCTACAAAGTCGAGCGCCTCGCGTATCAGAATCGCCTCGGGTTCGTCTCGCGCGCGCCGCGTTGGGCGCTCGCGCACAAGTTTCCGGCCGAAGAGGCCATGACGCGCGTGCGCGCCATCGAGTGGCAGGTCGGGCGCACCGGGGCGGTGACGCCGGTGGCGCGGCTCGAGCCGGTGTTCGTCGGCGGCGTGACCGTGAGCAACGTGACGCTGCACAACTTCGATGAAGTGCAGCGCAAGGATGTGCGCGTCGGCGATACGGTGGTGGTGCGCCGGGCCGGGGACGTGATCCCGGAGCTGGTGCGGGTGATCGAGGCACGCCGTCCGGCGCACACCGAGGCGGTGGCGCTGCCGCGGCACTGCCCGGTGTGCCACTCCGAGGTGCTCAAACCCGAGGGCGAAGCGGTGGCCCGCTGCACCGGGGGGTTCAGCTGCCCGGCGCAGCGCCAGGAGGCGATCCGCCACTTCGCCAGCCGGCTCGCGATGGACATCGAGGGACTCGGGGACAAGGTGGTCGCGCAACTGGTCGAGCGCGGCCTGGTGCGCTCACCGGCGGATCTCTACGGGCTCGGCGCGGCGGACCTCGAGACGCTCGAGCGCATGGGCGAGAAATCCGCGGCCAATGTGCTCGCTGCGCTCGAGCACAGCAAGCAGACCACGCTGCCGAGGTTGCTCTACGCGCTCGGCATCCGCGAAGTCGGCGAGGCGACCGCGCTCGCCCTGGCGCGCCATTTCGGGGATCTGGATGCGCTGATCGAGGCTGCGCGCAGCCATCCTGAGCAGATCGAACAGGTGCCGGACGTCGGTCCGGTCGTTGCTGCGCATGTGCATGCGTTCTTTGCCGCACCGGAGCATCGGGCGCTGATCGGACGGCTGCGGGATGCCGGCGTCACATGGGCGCCGTTCACGGCGCGGGCCGCGGACCTGCCGCTCGCCGGGCAGACGTTCGTGCTCACCGGGACGCTCGCGGGCATGACGCGCGAGCAGGCGCAGGAGGCCCTGACGGCGCTCGGGGCCAAGGTGAGCGGCAGCGTGTCGAAGAAGACGCGCTACGTGGTGGCCGGCGAGGCACCGGGCTCGAAGCTCGAGAAGGCTCAGGCCCTCGGCATCCCGGTCCTCGATGAGGCGGGGTTGCGCCGGCTGCTCGAGGCACCCCGGCGCTGACGGCGCCCCTGCAGCGGAGCGGCCGGAGCCGCTCCGCTGCAGGATCGATCCGATCGCTCAGTGGCCCGCAGGGGCCGGCGCCGGGGTGGCGCTGCCGGCAGCAGCGCCCGGGGTCGCGCCCGCAGCGGCGCCCGCAGCGGCGCCCGCAGCGGCGCCCGCAGCGGCGCCCGGAGCGGCGGTCGGAGCGGCGGTCGGAGCCGGAATCGCCGGCATGCCGGCGGTCGGCTTCGCGGCGAGCTCACCGGTCTGCGGGTCGAGGTAGGTCTCGACCTTCGCCTGCTTCACCAGCGAGGAGGTGTAGGTCTGGAACTTCTTGTTCTCCACCGCCTGCTTCAGGCGGGCCTTGACCTGCGCGAAGCTCGGGGCGTGCATCGGCTTGGTGCCGAGCAGCTGGATCACGTGCCAGCCGAAGCGCGTGTGCACCGGCGTCTGGGTGACCTGACCGACTTTCAGCTTCGCCAGTGCGGCCGAGAACGACGGCACCATGTTGTTCGGCGGGAACCAGCCGAGGTCACCGCCGTTCTGCGCCGAGCCGGGGTCCTGCGAATCCTTCTTCGCGAGCGCCGCGAAGTTGCGGTCGTGATCGGCGTCGAGCTGGTGAATGATCTGCTCAGCCTCGGCCTGGCTCTTCACCAGGATGTGCCGCGCGTGATACTCGAGCTTGGGGAACTTGGCGAGCTGCTGGTCGTACACCGACTGCAGTTCTGCGTCGGTGGGCGCAGCGCTGGCGAGGTACTGGGTCGAGAGCGCCTGCTCGAGCACGTTCAGACGCGTCAGCTTCAGCATCGTCTCGGTGTGCGGCTGCTTGTCCAGACCCTTCTTGACGGCTGCCTGGGCCACCGCTTCGGCGCGGATCAGCCCGTCGAGGACCATCGCGCGCTGCTGCGGCGTCAGCTCACTCGGCGTGCGCCCGCCGGAGACCATCTTGATGTACGAGTCGTAGAACTGGCGCGTGATCGGGTGACCGTTGACGGTCGCGACCGCGGCGGATGCGCCGGCGCTCGAAGTCGATTTGCCGTGGCAGGCGGCCAGGCCCAGCGCGGCGAGTCCGATGCAGAGGATCCTGAGATGCTTCATGAGGTTCTCGGTTAGGGTGGTGGAAAGCTAGAGGGCCCGGCCGCTCGGCCGGGCCTGGCTCAAGTGACCGGGCGCTCCGGGTCCTGCGGGGCCGCCGCCCGGATGTTCAGCGCATGGATGCCCTGACCCATCAGCGGCTCGAGCGCCTGGTAGACCATGCGGTGGCGTTCGAGCCGGGAGCGGCCGGCGAAGGCGCTCGAGACCACGGCCACGCGGTAATGTCCGCCCGAGCGCGCCCCGGCATGGCCGGCGTGGCGTGCGCTGTCGTCGAGGACCTCGAGCGCCGTCGGCGCGAGCGAGCGCTCGAGCGCGGCGCGAATGTCGCTGAGGGAGACTTTGGGCGTGGGATTCATCCGCGGGGCAGTCGCCGTTCCGGTGCGTGAAGTGGGTATCATAACCCACTCGAGCGCCGATGCTCCCGAGGGAGCGCACATCCGAGCGGACGGTGAAGGAGGCGGGGGGCGGTGAGTGAATACCTGGAGCTGCATCCGGTGACGCCCCAGGCGCGCCTGATCCGCGTGGCTGCGGACATCGTGCGCGGCGGCGGCCTGATCGCCTATCCGACCGACTCGTGCTACGCCCTCGGCTGGCATCTGGGCGATACCAAGGCGCTCGAGCGGGTGCGGCGCATCCGCGCGGCCGACCGGCACCATCATTTCACGCTGGTGTGTGCCGATTTGGCCCAGGTCGGGCGCTTTGCGCGCCTGGAGACCTGGCAGTTCCGCATGCTGCGCAGCTGTCTGCCGGGCCCGTACACTTTCCTCGTCCACGCCAGCCGCGAGACCCCGCGGCGGTTGCAGAACCCCAAGCGGCGCACCATCGGGGTGCGCGTCCCGGAGCATCCGGTGCCGCTGATGCTGATGCGCGAACTCGGCGAGCCGCTGATGAGCAGCACGCTGCTGCTGCCGCAGGATCCGGCCCCGCTCACCTCGGCTCGCGAGATCCAGGAGCGGCTCGGGCACGAGCTCGATGCAGTGCTCGATGGCGGCGACTGCGGGGTGGTGCCGACCACGGTGGTGGACCTGTCGGTCACGCCCCCGACGGTGCTGCGGGTCGGGCGCGGGCCGCTCGCACCCATCCTCGGGGGCGGGGGCGACACGGTATACTGACCGTTTAGCGGCACGAGACGAGGTTCGATGAGCACTCCCAACCCCGGCGGGCGGGTCCTGTCCGGTATGCGGCCCACCGGCCGGCTGCACCTGGGCAACTATCACGGGGCGCTGCGCAACTGGGTGCGCCTGCAGTACGAGTACGAGTGCTACTTCTTCATCGCCGACTGGCACATGCTCACCACCGGCTACGAGGACACCGCGCGGCTGCCGGAGTACGTGCACGAGGTGCTCATCGACTGGCTCGCCGCGGGGCTCAACCCGGGCGTCGCGACGCTGTTCGTGCAATCGCACGTACCGGAGCACGCCGAGCTGCATCTGCTGCTCTCGATGATCACCCCGCTCGGCTGGCTCGAGCGGGTGCCGAGCTACAAGGACCAGCAGGAGCAGCTGAAGGATCGCGATCTGGCCACCTACGGCTTTCTCGGCTATCCGCTGCTGCAGAGCGCGGACATCCTCGTCTACCGCGCCCAGCACGTGCCGGTCGGGGAGGATCAGGTGGCGCACGTGGAGCTGACGCGCGAGACGGCGCGCCGCTTCAACCACCTCTACGGGCGCGAGCCGGACTTCGAGGAGAAGGTCGAGCGGGCCATCAAGGCCCTCGGCGGGCGCAACACCACGCTCTACCGGCAGCTGCGGCGCAAGTTCCAGGAGGCCGGCGATCACGAGGCGCTCGAGCGCGCCCGGGCGCTGGTGAGCGGGGTCAGCCGGCTCACCGTGGCCGACCGGGACCGGCTGCTCGGCTACCTCGAGGGCGGCGGGGTGAGCATCCTGCCCGAGCCCCAGGCGCTACTCACCGAGACGCCCAAGGTGCCCGGCCTCGATGGGCGCAAGATGTCCAAGTCCTACGGCAACACCATCGAGTTGCGCGAGGACCCGCAGTCCGTGACCCGCAAGCTGCGCGCGATGAAGACCGATCCGGCGCGGGCCCGGCGCACCGATCCGGGCGAGCCGGAGCGCTGCCCGGTGTGGGACCTGCACAAGATTTACTCGGGCGAGGACGTGCGCAATTGGGCCGCCGAGGGCTGCCGCTCGGCCGGCATTGGCTGCCTGGAGTGCAAGCAGCCGGTGATCGACAAGGTCGTCGAGGAAGTCACCGGCATGCGCCGGCGCGCGCAGGAGTACACCGACAATCCGGAGCTGCTGCGCGACGTCATCGCCGAAGGGGCCGAGAAGGCCCGCGATGCGGCCCGCGAGACCCTCGACGAAGTGCGTCGCGCGATGCACCTGCGCACCGACTGATCGCACCGATGAGCCCGACGAATCCCGAACCGACGGCCGCCGCAGGCGAAGTGCCGTCAGCGCCGCCGCCGGCCGCGCCGGAGCAGGTGGAGATGCCCTTCGCGGTGGTCAACGGCGAGCCGGTGACCGAGCTGCCGCGCGACCTGTACATCCCGCCGCAGGCCCTCGAGGTGTTCCTCGAGGCCTTCGAGGGGCCGCTCGATCTGCTGCTGTACCTGATCCGGCGGCAGAACCTGGACATCCTGGACATCCCGCTGGCAGAGATCACCCGCCAGTACATGCGCTACATCGAGCTGATGCAGGATCTGCAGCTCGAGCTCGCCGGGGAGTACCTGGTGATGGCCGCGACGCTCGCGGAGATCAAATCGCGCATGCTCCTGCCGCGGCCGAAGAGCGCCGAGGGCGATGGTGAGGAGGATCCGCGCGCCGAGCTGGTGCGCCGTCTGCAGGAGTACGAGCGGTTCAAGCGCGCCGCGGAGAGCATCGATGCGCTGCCACGCCTCGAGCGCGATCACTTCGTGGCGGGCGCGGAGCTGCGCGACCGTCAGGTGGTGCGTGCGCTGCCGGAGGTGACGCTGAAGGAGATGCTGCTGGCGTTCCAGGAGGTCGTGGTGCGCGCCGAGATGTTCGCGCACCATCACATCCAGCGCGAGGCGCTCTCGGTGCGCGAGCGCATGGGCAACATCCTCGCGAGTCTCGAGCACGGCGGGTTCGTCGAGTTCGGGCGGCTGTTCAAGCCCGAGGAGGGCCGCATGGGGGTCACGGTGACCTTCATGGCGATCCTCGAGCTGGTGCGCGAGGGTCTGATCGACATCGTGCAGTCCGAGCCCTACGCGCCCCTGCACGTGCGCCCCGGCAAGCCGGCGCTGCGCGTGGTGGGCGCAGAGGAGCCGCAGTCCCCGTCCGCCGAACCGGGCGAAGGGGCCGAGCCCGCCGCCGCCGAGGATGAGGTCGCCCCGTTTGCGGACGAGGCCGAGGCACCCAATAGCCAAGAGAATGCTGATGATTGAATCGTATGTGAGGAACGTGATCGAGGCGGCGCTGCTCGCCGCCGGACGGCCGCTGACGCTCGCGGAGCTCGGCCAGCTGTTCGATGAGACGGCGCGCCCGGACGAGGCGGCGCTCGCCGCGGCGCTCGAGCAGCTCGCGGCCGACTACGCCGAGCGGGCCCTCGAGGTCAAACACACCGCCTCGGGCTGGCGCGTTCAGGTGCGCCGCGAGTTCGCCGCCGAAGTCTCGCGGCTCTGGCCGGAGCGTCCGGCGCGCTACTCGCGCGCGCTGCTCGAGACGCTGGCGCTGATCGCCTACCGCCAGCCGATCACCCGCGGGGAGATCGAGGACGTGCGCGGCGTCGCGGTCAATCCCAACATCGTCAAGACGCTGCTCGAGCGCAACTGGGTGCGCGTGGTCGGCCAGCGCGACGTGCCGGGCCGGCCCGAGCTGCTCGGCACGACGCGGGAGTTTTTGGACTACTTCGGGCTCTCCGGTCTCGATGACCTGCCGCCGCTCGCGGAGTTGAAGGCGCTGACGGATCTGAACCTGCAGCTCGATCTGGCCGCGAGCGCCGCGGCGCCCGAAAGCGCCGCGGCGGCCGAGGCACCCGGCGATGGCGCGGCCGACGCCCCGGACTCTGCCGAGGGCGCCGCCGGCGCTTCGGCTGAGACGGCAGCACCGGCGGATGCGCCGCGAGGCGACCTCGACAGTGAGCTCGGTGCTGAGCAGCAGGCCGAGCCGATCGATGCCGAGCGCGTCGAGGAGTCCCTGAGCGTCGCGGCGGAAAGCCTCGAGGACATGCCCGAGGAGCTTCAGGAGGACGCGGGCGAACCGGAGGCCGATCTGCAGGCCGCGCCGCAGAGCGATGCAGCGGCCGTGCAGGACGACGAGCACGCTGCGAACGACGAAGAAGAGGATGCGCCGCGGCGGCAGATGCAGGCGAGTGCGGACGGGGAGAGCGACTGACGTGCCGAACCGACGTCCGTCGCGACGGCCCGCGGCGCGCACCGAGCCGCAGGGCACGCCGGAGCGGCTGCAGAAAGTGCTCGCGCAGGCCGGGCTCGCCTCGCGGCGCGAGGCCGAGGACTGGATCCGGGCCGGCCGGCTGACCGTCAACGGTGCGCCGGCGAGCCTCGGGGTGCGGGTCGGGCCGGGCGATCAGGTGCGTCTCGATGGACGCCTGGTGCGCCAGCGCGCCCCGGCGGGCGGCGGCCAGGTGTTCATCTATCACCGCTCGAGCGGCGAGCGGCTCGATGCCGTCCCGGAGGATGCGCCCGAGAGCGTACCGCTGCTCGAGCGCCTGCCGCGCCGGGCCGGCCGGCGGTTCGTGCTGATCAGCCCCATGCCGCGCATCGACGGCGGACTGGAACTGCTCTGCGGGGACGGCGAGACTGCCGCGCGGCTGCAGCGACGGGTCCGTCACTGGATCAGCGCCTTCAGCGTCCGGGTGCTCGGGGAGCTCAGCGCCGAGCAGCTCGAAGGGGTGCTCGGCGGGGTGCTCGACCGCGGCGTGCAGCTGCGGGTACTCGGCTGCGAGAGTGCCGGCGGGGAGGGCACCAACCGCTGGTACGCCCTGAAGGTCGAGGGGGCGAGCGGCAAGGACATCCGCCAGCTCTTCGAGCGTCAGGCCGCACGCGTCAGTCGCGTGCTGCGCACGCAGCTCGGTCCGCTGCAGCTCGAGCGCGCCCTGCCGCGGGGGCATTTCCGGGCCCTCTCGGGCGCGGAGATCGAGGCGCTGCTCGCGCCGCCGCCGCCACCGAGTGCCCCGTCACAGGCCCCCTGAGGGCGGCTCGGCACCGAGCTCCCCGGCCGTGCGCGCACTGACCGAGCGCACCGGCTGCTCGATCGGCGCGAGTTCCTCGAGCGGCCCCTCGGTCGGCACGCCGAGCTCGCTGAAGCGGCGCGCCTGCGGCAGCACCTGCCGCTCGAGCGATCCGACCGCCGCGTTGTAGGCATCGACCGACCCCTCGAGGCGCTGCCCGAGCCGCTGCAGGTGAGCGGTGAAGCTGCCGAGCCGCCGGTACAGTTCCTGGCCGAGGGCGCGCACCAGCGCGGCATTGTCCGCCAGCGCGCTCTGGCGCCAGCCGTAGGCCACTGTCTTCAGCAGCGCCATCAGCGTCGAGGGCGTGGCAATGATGATGTTCTGTGCGAGCGCCCCTTCGATCAGCTCGGGCCGCTCGGCGAGCGCCGCGCCGAGGAACTGATCGCCGGGCAGGAACAGCACGACGAACTGCGGGCTGTGCTCGAACTGCGCCCAGTAGGCCTTCGCGGCGAGCTCGCGGATGCGCGCCTCGAGTTGCTGGGCGTGGCGGCGCAGCGCGCTCTGGCGCGCCTCTTCGCTCGGCGCCTCGAGCGCCTCGAGGTACGCATCGAGCGGCGTCTTGACGTCGATCACCAGATCGCGCGCCTCGGGCATGTGCACCACGAGGTCCGGGCGCAGCGCGCCGTCCGTCCCGGCGAGGTGCGCCTGTTCGGTGAAGTCGCAGTGTTCGCTGAGACCGGCGAGCTCCACCAGACGGCGCAGCGTCAGCTCGCCCCAGCGGCCGCGCACCTCGGGTCGGCGCAGCGCGGTGACGAGGTTGCGCGTCTCGCGCTGCAGCTGGCTGTGGCCGCTCGCGAGTGACTCGATCTGGGTGCGCAGCGCGCTGTAGGCCTCGCGCCGTTCGCGCTCGAGCGCCTGGACCTGCTGCTCGGTCTTCTCCAGCGCCGCGCGCAGCGGCTCGAGCAGCTGCGCGATCGCCGTCTCGCGCGCCTTCAGTCCGCCCTGGGCGAGCGCCTGCTCGCGCCCGAGCGTCTCGCGCGCCACGGCGAGAAACATCTCGCTGTTGTTCTTCAGCGCCTGCGCGGCGAGGGACTCGAAGCTCTCGCGCAGGCGCCGCTCGGACACCTCGAGCGCCGCGCTGCGCTCGCTGGCGGCACTGCGCTCGGCCTGCAGTTGCGCGCTCAGCACCGCGGTACGTTTCATCGCGCGCACCTGGCCGAGGAGAAATCCAAGCAGCGCCCCGGTGAGGAGCGCCGCGACGGCAGCGAGGGCGACGCTCATGCGCGCACGCTAGGCGGTGCGCACCAGCTGCGCGATGTAGTTGACGGACGGATCGGCGCTGAGGCGCGCTGAGCCGAGCGGGCTCAGCGTCACGCCGGTGAGCGCGCGTGCCTCGAGCCCGAACGGGCGGGCCCAGCGGGTCAGCTCGCTCGGGCGGATGAAGCGCTCGTACTCGTGCGTGCCGCGCGGCACCACCGAGAGCAGGTACTCGGCCCCGACGATCGCCACCAGGAAGGACTTCAGGTTGCGGTTCAGCGTCGAGACGAAGAGCGAGCCGCCCGGGCGCACCAGCTGCGTGAGCGTGCCGAGCATCGCGCGCGGGTCGGGCACGTGCTCGAGCATCTCCATGCAGGTGACGATGTCGAATGCGCCGGGCTGCTCGGCGGCGAGCGTCTCGGCCGAGGCGACCCGGTACTCGATCGACAGACCATGCGCCGCGGCATGCAGCGCCGCCACGTCGATCATGCCGGCGGCGAGGTCGATGCCGCAGACGCTCGCGCCGGCGCGCGCGAGCGCCTCGGCGACCAGGCCGCCGCCGCACCCGACATCGAGCGCGCGCGCCCCGGCGCTCGCGCAGCGCTCGGTGATGAAGCGCATGCGCACCGGGTTCAGCAGGTGCAGGGGCCGGAACGGGCCGTGCTCGTCCCAGAAGCGCCCGGCGATGGCGTCGAATTTGCCGATCTCGGCGGCCTCGGCGTTCGTGCTGGCGCGTGCGCCAGCGTGCGGCTCGGCTGTGGTTTGCATATTCACCTGCTCAACGGGCCCGGTTCGGGTCTGACGGCGCTCGCCATGCGGCGGCAACAGCCATTATCGTTCATCTGGCGTCCATGCGCAGCGCGAAGGTGCGCCCCCCGTGCTAACATTGCCCTTTTGGCAGATCCCCTAGGCCCGATGTCCGAAATCGCACGCGAAGTCCTGCCCGTCAGCCTCGAAGAGGAGATGCGCCAGTCCTACCTGGATTACGCCATGAGCGTGATCGTCGGGCGCGCGCTGCCCGATGTGCGCGACGGGTTGAAGCCGGTGCACCGACGCGTGCTGTTCGCGATGCGCGAGCTCGGCAACGACTGGAACAAGGCGTACAAGAAGTCCGCGCGCGTCGTCGGCGACGTGATCGGTAAGTACCACCCGCACGGCGACACCGCGGTGTACGACACCATCGTGCGCATGGCGCAGCCGTTCTCGATGCGCTACCTGCTGGTCGACGGACAGGGCAACTTCGGCTCGGTCGACGGCGATACGCCCGCGGCGATGCGCTACACCGAGGTGCGCATGTCGCGCCTGGCGCACGAGCTGCTGGCGGACATCGAGAAGGACACCGTCGATTTCGTCCCGAACTACGACGAGTCCGAGCTCGAGCCCTCGGTGCTGCCGACGCGCATCCCGAACCTGCTGGTCAATGGCCAGACCGGCATCGCGGTCGGCATGGCGACCAACATCCCGCCGCACAACCTCACCGAGATCGTCAACGCGTGCCTGGCGCTGCTCGATGATCCGGCGCTGACGCTCGCCGGCCTGATGCAGCATGTGCCGGGCCCGGATTTTCCGACCGGCGGCATCATCAACGGGGCGCAGGAGATCGGCACTGCCTACCGCACTGGCCGCGGCCGGCTCTCGGTGCGCGCGCGCGTCGCCATCGAGGAGGTCGGGCGCGCCGATCGCCAGGCGATCATCGTCACGGAGCTGCCCTATCAGGTGAACAAGGCGCGCCTGATCGAGCGCATCGCGCAGCTGGTGCGCGAGAAGCACCTCGAGGGCATCGCCTCCGACGGCCTGCGCGATGAGTCCGACAAGGACGGCATGCGCATCGTCATCGAACTGAAGCGCGGCGAGATCGCCGAGGTCGTGCTCAACAACCTGTACGCGCAGACACCGATGGAGACGGTGTTCGGCATCAACATGGTGGCGCTCGAGGACGGGCAGCCGAAGCTGATGTCGCTGAAGGACATGCTGGATGCGTTCATCCGCCACCGCCGCGAGATCGTCACGCGGCGCACGGTGTTCGATCTGGCCAAGGCGCGCGAGCGGGCCCACATCCTCGAGGGACTCGCGGTCGCGCTCGCCAACATCGATCCGGTGATCGCGCTGATCAAAGCCTCCGCCTCGCCGGCCGAGGCGCGCGGCGCGCTCGTGGCGCGCGCGTGGAGCCCCGGGGTGGTGACCGGCCTGCTCGAGCGCGCCGGGGCGGTCTCGACCCGCCCGGCGGGCGCCGAGGGCGGGCTCGGCGCGGCCGGTTACCGGCTCTCCGAGGCCCAGGCGCAGGCCATCCTCGAGATGCGCCTGCACCGGTTGACCGGCCTCGAGCAGGGCAAGATCATCAGCGAGTACGAGGAGCTGCTCGCGCGTATTGCCGATCTCACCGACATCCTGGCGCGGCCTGAGCGGTTGACCGAGGTGATCCGCGCCGAGCTGATCGAGATCCGCGACACCTACGGCGATGCGCGCCGCACGGAAATCAACCGCGACCAGCTCAATCTCACCACCGAGGATCTGATCGAGCCGCAGGACGTGGTGGTGACGCTCTCGCACGGCGGCTACGCCAAGTGCCAGCCGCTCTCTGAATATCAGGTCCAGCGCCGCGGTGGCCGAGGCAAAGCGGCCACGGCGGTGAAGGACGAGGACTTCGTGGAGAACTTATTTGTGGCCCATACACATGACACCGTGCTGTGCTTCTCGAACCGGGGCAAGGTCTACTGGCTGAAGGTCTACGAGCTGCCCCAGGCCGGGCGCACCTCGGCGGGCAAGCCGATGGTGAACCTGCTGCCGCTCGAGGAAGGCGAGAAGATCAACGCGCTGCTGCCGGTGAAGGAGTTCGACGAGCAGCACTTCGTGTTCATGGCCACCAGCCAGGGCACCGTGAAGAAGACGCCGCTCACGGCGTTCTCGCGCCCGCGCGCGAGCGGCATCATCGCGCTCGACCTGCACGAGAACGACCGGTTGGTCGGGGTGACGCTCACCGATGGGCAACGCGAGGTGATCCTGGTCTCGAGCGGCGGCAAGGCGATCCGGTTCCCCGAAAGCGAGGTGCGCGCCATGGGCCGCGAGGCCGCCGGGGTGCGCGGCATCAAGCTCGCCGACGGCCAGGAGCTGATCGCACTGATCGTGGCGGGCGAGGGGGCGGTGCTCACCGCCTCGGCGAGCGGCTACGGCAAGCGCACGCCGGTCGAGGAGTTCCCGCTGCAGGGCCGCGGCGGCCTCGGCGTGATTGCGCTGCAGACCACCGAGCGCAATGGCGCGACCGTGGCGGCGCTGCGGGTCGAACCGGGCGAGGAGATCATGCTGATCAGCTCGAACGGTACGCTGGTGCGCACGCCGGTTGATGAGATTTCCGTGCTCGGACGCAACACCCAGGGGGTGCGCCTGATCCGTCTCGACGAGGGCGAACGGCTGGTCGGCATCGAGCGTATCGAGGCGCTCGAGGGCGAGGCGGACGAGGCGCTCGAGGGAGCCGAGACGCCGGCGGCGGGTCCCGACGCCGGGGGCGAGGCGCCGTAGCGGAAACGCGCGGCGAGGCGTGCCCGAGGGGCGGGCGGCCCCGGCTGCGCTCATGCCCAAAAGTTCTGAAGGCCGCGCGGGCAGTTGCTAGTATCTGAGGCCCCCTTTTTTGCACGTTTGGGCCGGAAGGACACTGTGCGCGTGTTCAATTTCTCCGCGGGGCCCGCAGCGCTGCCGCTCCCTGTTCTCGAGCGCGCCCGCGCGGAACTGACCGATTGGAACGGCAGCGGCCTGTCCGTGATGGAGGTCAGCCATCGCGGCAAGGCCTTCACCGCGCTCGCCGAAGCCGCCGAGGCGCGCCTGCGCGCGCTGCTGTCGATCCCGAGCCACTACCGGGTGCTGTTCATGCAGGGCGGGGCCACCGCGCAGTTCGCGGCGGTACCGCTGAACCTCACCGCGCCCGGGGCGAAGACGGAGTACCTGAACACCGGGGTGTGGTCGGCCAAGGCGATCGAGGAGGCCGGCCGGCTCGGCGTGGCCGTGCGGGTCGCGGCCGATGAGGCCGCCTCGCGCTACACCACCGTGCCGGACCGGCAGGCGCTGCGCTTCGATCCGCAAGCCGCGTACGTGCACTACACCCCGAACGAGACCATCGGCGGGGTGGAGTTCCCCTACGTGCCCGACACCGGCAGCGTACCGCTCGTGGCGGACCTGTCCTCGACCATCCTCTCGCGGCCGATCGAGGTCGGACGGTTCGGGCTGATCTACGCCGGGGCCCAGAAGAACATCGGCCCGGCCGGGCTGTGCCTGGTCATCGTGCACGAGGCGCTGCTCGGACGGGCGCGCGCGGACGTGCCGGCCGTGCTCGATTACACGCGCTTCGCCGCGCATGGCTCGATGCTGAACACGCCGCCGACCTTCGCGTGGTACATGGCGGGGCTCGTGTTCGAGTGGATCGAGGCCGAAGGCGGCCTCGCGGCGATGGCGGCGCGCAACCGCGCCAAGGCGGAGCTGCTCTACGGGACCATCGACGCCTCGGGGCTGTACCGCAATCCGGTCGAGCGCACCTGTCGCTCCTGGATGAACGTGCCGTTCACGCTGGCGCGCCCGGAGCTCGATGCGCTGTTTCTGCGCGAGGCGGCTGCCGAGGGTCTGACGCACCTGGAGGGGCACCGCTCCGTCGGCGGGATGCGCGCGAGCCTGTACAACGCCGTGCCGCTCGAGGCCGTCGAGGCGCTGGTCGGTTTCATGCGCCAGTTCGAGCGGCGGCACGGCTGAGCGGCGATGCGCTACCGGATCCTGACGCTCAATGACATCAGCCCGCGGGGTCTGGAGCGCCTGCCGCGTGAGCGCTATGAGGTGGCCGCGGGTCTGGCCCACCCGCACGCCGTGCTGGTGCGCGCCGCGGACATGCATGCGCTCACGCTGCCCCCCTCGGTGCGCGCGGTGGCCTGCGCCGGCGCGGCGGTCGATCACATCCCGGTCGAGGAGTTGAGTCGCCGCGGCATCCCGGTGTTTCATGCCCCGGGCGCCAACGCCAACGCCGTCAAGGAGCTGGTGCTGGCGAGTCTGTTCCTCGGGGCGCGTAACATCTGTCAGGCCTGGGAGTTCGCGCGCAACCTCGGGGGCGAGGATGCCGGGATCGGCGCGGCGGTGCGCGAGGGGCGCGGCGCATTCGCCGGTTTCGAGTTGAGCGGCCGCACCCTCGGGGTGGTCGGACTCGGCGCGGTCGGCGTCGAGGTCGCCAATGCCGCCGAGGCGCTCGGCATGCGCGTGCTCGGCTACGACCCGCAGATCACCGTGCAGCGCGCCTGGCAGCTCTCCTCCGGCGTCGAGCAGGCGCTCTCGCTCGATGATCTGTTCGCGCGCGCCGACCTGGTGACACTGCACGTGCCGTTGAACGAGCAGACCCGCGGCCTGGTCGGGGAGTACCGGGTGCGGCTGCTGCCCAGAGGCGCGGTGCTGCTGAACTTCTCGCGCGCCGGCATCGTCGAGGATCCGGCGGTGGTCGCGGCGCTCGATGCCGGCTGGCTGCACGCCTACGTGTGCGATTTTCCGACCCGGCTGCTCCAGGGTCATCCGCGCGTGATCGCGCTGCCGCATCTCGGGGCGCTCACCGGGGAGGCCGAGGCCAACTGTGCGGTCATGGCCGCCGATGAGCTGCGCGATTTCCTCGAGAACGGCAACGTGCGCAATAGCGTGAACTTCCCCGAGGCGCAGCTGCCGCGCCGCCCCGGCAGTGCGCGCCTGGCGATCGCCAACCGCAACGTCCCGAACGTGGTCGGGCAGATCTCCACCCACCTCGCCGGCGCGGGTCTGAACATCGCGGCGCTGTTGAACGCCTCGCGTGGCGATTACGCATACACGCTGCTCGACCTCGACGGTACGCTCGCCGCACCGCTGCTCGATGCGGTGCGCGCCATCCACGGTGTGCTCTCCGCCCACCTCATCTGAGACCGCTGCCCGACATGCCACGCAAGAGTCCCGACCGCCGCCGCGCCGCATCCACCACCGCCGCGCTCACCGCCGTGCGTGAACGCATCGACGGCGTCGATCAGCAGATCCAGCGTCTGCTCAACGAGCGGGCGCGGCTCGCGCAGCGCGTGGGCCTCACCAAGAGCCGCACCGAGGCGGGTGCGGAGTTCTACCGCCCCGAGCGCGAGGCGCAGGTGCTGCGCGCGGTGCGCGAGCGCAACCGCGGGCCGCTGCGCGACGAGGAAGTGGTGCGGCTGTTCCGCGAGATCATGTCCGCGTGCCTGGCGCAGCAGGAGCCGCTGAAAGTGGCCTATCTCGGCCCCGAGGCGACCTTCAGCCAGACCGCGGTGCTGACCCACTTCGGCCACTCGGTGCGCGCGCTGCCGCTCGGCTCGATCGACGAGGTGTTTCACGAGGTCGAATCCGCGGCGGCCGACTTCGGCGTCGTGCCGATCGAGAACTCCACCGAAGGGACGGTCAACCACACGCTCGATCGGTTCCTCTCCTCGCCGCTGAAGATCTGCGGGGAGGTGGAGCTGCGCATCCATCACCATCTGATGGGCAACATGAACGCGCTCGGGCGCATCGTGCGCATCTGCTCGCATCCGCAGTCCCTCGCGCAGTGCCGCTTGTGGCTGCAGGAGCATCTGCCGGAGATCGAGCAGATCCCCGTGGCGAGCAACGGCGAGGCGGCGCGGCGGGCGCGCGATGAGCGCGGCACGGCGGCGATCGCCGGCCAGACCGCCGCGGAGGTGTACGGCCTGAAGGTGCTCGCCGGTCAGATCGAGGATCGCTCCGACAACAGCACGCGCTTCCTGGTGCTCGGCAGGAAGCTGCTCGCGCCGAGCGGACAGGACCGCAGCACACTGCTGGTTTCGGTCGGGCACACCGATGCGCCCGGTGCGCTGCACCGGCTGCTCGAGCCGCTCGCGCGCCACCGCGTGAGCATGACGCGCATCGAGTCGCGTCCCTCGCACCGGCGCAAGTGGGACTACGTATTCTTCATCGACATCGACGGGCACGCCGAGGAGCCGCACGTGGCGCGCGCGCTCGCCTCGCTGAAGCGGCGCGCCTCGCTGTTCCGTTTGCTCGGCTCGTATCCGCGCGCCGTGTTGTAGAGAGAACATCATGACAACAGCTGACATCAAGCCGCGCTTTCGCGTCGCACCGGGCGGACGGATCGGCGGGGAGCTGACGGTGCCCGGGGACAAGTCGATCTCGCACCGCGCGCTGATGCTCGGCGGACTCGCCGCCGGGCAGACCGAGATCAGTGGATTTCTCGCCGGCGAGGACTGCCTCTCGACGCTGCGGGCGCTCGAGGCGCTCGGGGTGCGCATCGAGCGGCCGGCGCCCGAGCACGTGCGGGTGCACGGGGCGGGCGTCGCGGCGCTCAGCGCCTCGAGCGCGCCGCTCGACAGGGGCAATGCGGGCACGGCGATGCGTCTGTTCATGGGCCTGCTCGCGCCCCAGCCGTTCGACTCGGTGCTGGTCGGGGACGAGTCGCTGATGCGCCGGCCGATGGAGCGCGTCGCGGCGCCGCTGCGCCAGATGGGTGCGCGCATCGAGACGCGCGAAGGGCGCCCGCCGGTGCACATCCGCGGCACGCCGGGGCTGCACGGCATCGATTTCCGCATGCCGGTGGCGAGCGCGCAGGTCAAATCCGCAGTCCTGCTCGCCGGCCTCGGGGCGCACGGGCGCACGCGGGTGACCGAACCGGCGCCGACCCGCGATCACACCGAGCGGATGCTCAGCGCCTTCGGGATCAAGGTGGAGCGCGAGGGGGCGAGCGTGTCGCTCGAGGGCGGCCAGGGGCTCACCGGCACGGCGGTGCGCGTGCCGGCGGACTTCTCCTCGGCGGCGTTCTTCATCGTGGCCGGCCTGATCGGCGCCGAGGAGGGGCTGCTGCTGCGCAACGTTGGGGTCAACCCGACCCGCACCGGACTGCTCGAGATGCTGCGCAGCATGGGCGCGGACATCCGCCTGCACCCGCATCCGGGCGGGGCCGCCGAGCCGACCGCGGACATCGAGGTGCACAAGAGCGCGCTGCACGGCATCCACGTGCCGCGCGAACTGGTACCGCTCGCGATCGACGAGTTCCCCATCTTCTTCGTTGCCGCAGCACTCGCGCAGGGCGAGACGACGGTGCGCGGTGCTGAGGAGCTGCGCGTGAAGGAGACCGACCGCCTGGCGGCGATGGCCGAGGGCCTGAGTGTCCTCGGGGTCGAGAACCATCTGCTCGATGACGGCCTGTGGCTGCGCGGTGGCAGCGGCTTGAGCGGCGGGCAGATCGACAGCCACGGCGATCACCGGATCGCCATGGCGTTTGCGATCGCCGCGCTCGGGGCGCGCGAGCCCATCGAAATCCACGACGTGGCCAACGTGGCCACCTCGTTCCCGGGGTTCGTCGCGCTCGCGCGCGCGGCGGGGCTCGCCATCGAGGCCGCCTGAGCGTGAGCGAAGCAGGCATACCGGTCGTCACGGTCGACGGCCCGAGCGGGTCGGGCAAGGGCACGGTGAGCCGTGCCGTGGCGCGCCGGGTCGGCTGGCACCTGCTCGACAGCGGGGCACTGTACCGACTGGTGGCGCTCGCGGGCATTGAACATAAGCTGGCGGCGGACGACGTGGACGGTCATGCCCGGCTCGCCGGCGCGATGCAGGTGCGCTTCGGGACCGAGTCCGAGGGCGAGCGGGTACTGCTCGAGGGCCGCGACGTCACCGCGGCGATCCGGACCGAGACGCTCGGGCAGGGTGCCTCGCGGGTGGCCGCCTGGCCGCCGGTGCGCGCGGCGCTGCTCGGGCGCCAGCGCGCCTTCGTCGAGGCGCCGGGGCTCATCGCCGACGGCCGTGACATGGGCACGGTGGTCTTTCCGCACGCGCCGCTGAAGATATTTCTCACCGCGAGCGCCGAGGAGCGGGCCCGCCGCCGCTATAACCAGTTGAAAGAAAAGGGCTCCGGTGCTAGCCTCTCGGCCCTTTCGCGCGAGATCGCCGAGCGGGACGCGCGGGACTCGAGCCGGGCCGTGGCCCCGCTCGTCCCGGCCGCGGACGCCGAGCGGATCGATTCGACCGAGCTCACCATCGAGGCGGCGGTCGAGCGCGTGATCGAGTTGGGCCGACGCCGGTCGCTGTGGGCGTAGGGCGGTCCTGACGAGGCGAGTTTCCGGTGGGTATGCGCTCGGATGCGCATGCCGTGTTTCGCATCTGCCTGGGCTCTAAGGATGTCAGGGGCACCAGTTAATAAGCACGCCGTCCCCAAGGACCGTGCGAGTGAAGGTATGACAGAAAGTTTTGCACAGCTCTTCGAGCAGAGCCTCGCCAACCAGCGCATCCGCCCGGGGATGATCCTCACCGGACTGGTCGTTGACGTCACCCCCGATGTCGTGGTGGTCAACGTCGGTCTGAAGTCCGAAGCCGTCATTCCCGTCGAGCAGTTCAAGGACGAGAGCGGCCAGATCGAAGTCAAAGCGGGCGACGAAGTCGAAGTCGCGCTCGATTCGGTCGAGGACGGCACCGGTGAGACACGCCTGTCGCGCGAGAAGGCCAAGCGCGCCCGCACCTGGACGCGCCTCGAGGAGGCATTCAACAAGTCCGAGATCGTCACCGGCATGATCACCGGCCGCGTCAAGGGCGGCTTCACGGTGGAAATCGACAACGTCCGGGCGTTCCTGCCGGGCTCGCTGGTCGATGTCCGTCCGGTGCGCGACACGGGGTATCTCGAGGGCAAGCCGCTCGAGTTCAAGGTCATCAAACTCGACCAGAAACGCAACAACGTGGTGGTCTCGCGCCGCGCGGTGGTCGAGCAGGAGTTCTCCGCCGAGCGCAGCGCGCTGCTGGAGAACCTGCAGGAAGGCGCGGTCGTGCACGGCATGGTCAAGAACCTCACCGACTACGGTGCGTTCGTCGATCTCGGCGGCATCGATGGCCTGCTGCACATCACGGACATGGCGTGGAAACGCGTCAAGCATCCGTCTGAAGTCGTCAAGGTCGGCGAAGAGATCGACGTGCGCATCCTGAAGTTCGACCGCGAGCGCTCGCGCGTGAGCCTCGGGCTGAAGCAGCTCGGCGCCGATCCGTGGGAGAACATCGCCCGGCGCTACCCGGCCAGCACCCGCGTGTTCGGCAAGGTCACCAACATTGCCGACTACGGCGCGTTCGTCGAGATCGAGGACGGCGTCGAGGGTCTGGTGCACGTCTCGGAGATGGATTGGACGAACAAGAACGTCAATCCGGCCAAGGTGGTGCACACCGGCGAGGAAGTCGAGGTCATGGTGCTCGACGTCGATGAAGATCGCCGCCGCATCTCCCTCGGCCTGAAGCAGTGCAAGGCCAACCCGTGGAAGGAGTTCGCCGAGAACTACAACCGCGGCGATCACGTCAGCGGCCAGATCAAGTCGATCACCGACTTCGGCATCTTCATCGGACTGTCGGGCAACATCGACGGCCTGGTGCACCTGTCGGACATCTCCTGGGACATGCCCGGGGAGGAAGCGGTGCGCAGCTACCAGAAGGGTCAGCAGCTCGAGGCCATGGTGCTCTCGATCGATCCGGAGCGCGAGCGCATCAGCCTCGGCATCAAGCAGCTGGCGAAGGACCCGTTCTCGAGCTACATCGCCGAGAACCCCAAGGGCACCATCGTGCGTGGCGTCGTCAAGGAAGTCGATGCACGCGGCGCCACCATCGACCTCGGCAACGGGATCGAGGGGCAGCTGCGCGCCTCCGAGCTCGGCCGTGACCGCATCGAGGATGCGCGCACGGTGCTGAAGGTCGGCGAGGAAGTCGAGGCGAAGTTCACGGGCGTCGATCGCAAGTCGCGCACCATTTCGCTCTCGATCAAGGCGAAGGAAGCCCACGAGGAGGCCGAGGCGGTGCAGAACTACCGCTCGTCGGACTCCAGCACGACGGGTACGAGTCTCGGCGATCTGCTCAAAGAGCACATCGGGGACCGTGGCTGAGTCCTGAACGTCGCCGCTCCCGTCTCGGCGGGAGCGGCGACGGATTGGCCTGAGACATGACCAAATCTGAGCTCATTGAAATCATCGCCGCGAAGCAGAAGCATCTGCCGGCCAAGGACGTCGAGCTCGCTCTGAAGCAGATGCTCGAGGTGATGAGCGATGCGCTCGCGCAGGGCGAACGCATCGAGATCCGCGGCTTCGGCAGCTTCTCGCTGCACTTCCGCCCGCCGCGTCAGGGACGCAACCCGAAGACCGGGGAAACCGTGGCGCTCTCGGGCAAGCACGTCCCGCATTTCAAAGCCGGCAAAGACCTGAGGGAACGGGTCAACGAGGGTACGGGACAACCCATCCGCGGCTGATTCCGGGCCGCAACTGCGCGCTGCGGCGCATGCTACATTGCCGCGGTGATCGCGCTGCCCGCCCTTCTTCTTGCATTGGCGTTCGCCGCCGTCGGTATCGCCGCGTGGCTGCTCGGGCGTTTGACGGGCAACCGCCGCACGGTACGCCTGCCGCGCGATTATTACGTCGGACTCGACCATCTCATCAACGATCGCTTCGACCACGCGGTCGAGGTGTTCGCGCGCATGGCCGAAGCCGGCGACGCCGCCGAAATCCAATTTGCGCTCGGCAGTCTGTTCCGCCGCCGCGGCGAGGTCGACCGTGCGATCGCCGTGCACACGCGGCTGCGCGAGCAGGGCAATGCGGCGCTGCGCGACAAGGCCACTTTCGCGCTCGCGCTCGATTATCTCAGTGCGGGCCTCATGGATCGTTCGGAGGAGTTGTTCGCCGAACTCGCCGCCTCGAGTGAGTATCGCGACACCGCGCTCGATCAGCTGCTGCGCATCTACGAGGCGCAGGGCGACTGGACTCACGCACTCGAGACGCTCGAGGCGCTGCCGCCGCGGGTGCAGGCCGAGCGCGCCCGGATCGCTGCGCATTATCTGTGCGAGCTCGCCGAGCAGGCGCTCGCCCAGGGGGATGCGGGGCGGGCCCGGACGCTGCTCGGGCAGGCGCGCGTGCGGGCCCGGGATTTACCGCGCGCCGAGGTGCTGGCCGCGCGGTTGGCCGAGGCGGACGGTCAGTCCGCGCAGGCGCTCGAGCGGTATCTGAACATCCTCGAGGCGCATCCGGCGCTTGCCATCGAGATGATTCCGCGGGCGCTCGCACTCGCGCGGCGCACCGAAGAGCCGCCGGCCCTCGCGGCGCTGTGGTCGCGGCTCGAGCGATCCGGTCAGCGCGGCGCACGCGAGCTCGCCGTGCTGCTCGCGAGCGCACTGCCGCCGGAGGAGTTGCAGCGCCTGGCGCAATCGCACGGGCCGCAGGCGGATGCACTCGCCGAGGCGTACGCCCTCGCCTTGCTGATGAAGCGCCTGGGCGATGCCGGCGGCCGCTATCAATGCGGGGAGTGCGGGCTGTCGAGCACGGCCTGGTACTGGCGCTGCCCGAAGTGCCGGGCCTGGGACAGCCTGCGCCCGGCGGCGCTGAAACGCGACGGCGGTGCAGCGCGGGTGATGGCCGCGCAGTGAGTGCGATGGGCGGGCGCATCAGCCCGACGGGGCGATTTGCGCCGAGGCGCGCGTTACACTAGTGCCTTGAGCGACCCGAGACGGGTCGGAGCGGACTTCTTCAGGAGCACACCATGCGCACACCTCCCAAGTCGATCATACGCACGGCCGTATTTCCGGTGGCCGGTCGCGGTACGCGCTTTCTGCCGGCGACCAAGGCGAGCCCCAAGGAGATGCTGCCGGTGGTCGACAAGCCGCTCATCCAGTACGCGGTGGAGGAGGCGCTCGCCGCCGGGGCGACGCGTCTGGTGTTCATCACCGGCGCGGCCAAGCGGGCCATCGAAGATCACTTCGACTCCGACCAGGAGCTCGAGCAGCTGCTCGAGCGCCAAGGCAAGAGCAGCCTGCTCAATCAGATCCGCAGCGTCCTGCCGTCCTACGCCTCCTGCATCTACATCCGCCAGGCCGCCCCGCTCGGTCTCGGTCATGCGGTGCTCTGTGCGCAGCCGGCGGTGGGCGCCGAGCCGTTCTTCGTGCATCTGGCCGACGATCTGATCCGCAGCGACGTGGCCTGTCTGGCGCAGATGGCCGAGGTGTATGACGCGAAGCGCGCCAGTGTGCTCGGGGTGCAGGCCGTGCCGCGCGCCGACACCGACAAGTACGGCATCGTGGCGGTCGAAGCCGACAAGTCGGCCACCGCCCGGGTACACAGCATCGTCGAGAAGCCCAAACCGCAGGTCGCCCCGTCGAATCTCGCCGTGGTCGGCCGCTACGTGCTCGCCCCGTCGATTTTCGAGCACCTGGAGAAGATCGGCCGGGGCGCGGGCGGGGAGATCCAGCTCACCGACGGCATCGCTGCGCTGATGCGCGAGGAGGCGGTGTACGCGTACCGCTTCGCCGGTACGCGCTACGACTGCGGCAGCAAGCTCGGCTACCTGCAGGCCACCGTCGAGTACGCGCTCGGGCACCCGATGCTGGGGAAGGATTTCCGCCGCTACCTGCGCGGTCTGCAGCTCGAGATGGGCTCACCGGCGCCCGCCCGGCGCAAGAGCAACGGCGCCGCACCGCGCCGGCGCGCGGCGCGACCCTCGGCGAGCGCGTAACCTCGAGGCCGCTACGCCGGATGCATCAGCGGCGGCTGCTCCGGCGTACGGGCCGTGATGTGCGCCAGCGTGTTGATGTTGTCGACCAGGCGGTCGCACGCGTCCACGACCTCCGCAGCGCCGGCGAGTTCACGCGCCAGGCGGCGCTGCGCGGCGCGGATCGGTGGCAGGGTATCGGGCTCGCGGCGCACGCGCAGGGCGTCGGCCACTTCCGCGAGTGCCGCGGCGCTCTGGCTCAGGAAGGGTTCGAGTGCGGACTGTGCCGGCACGGACGCCGGGTGCCCGAGGAGCGCCTCGAGCGTCATGACCGTGCGGGCCAGCCGGTTGCCTTGAGTGATTAGCGATTGCGCCAGTTCCGCCAGCGCCGGCGGCGTGGCCGGCTCGGCGAGCAGGCGGTTGACGGAGGCTTCGGCATTGACCCGTGCGACGCGTGCGCCCTGGCGGCCATCGCGCCGCTGATGCACGCTGCCGCCCGCCAGGGATGCAATGTAGGCCGCGTATGCGCGCAGCATTTCAGCGAGCGTCTCGCGCGTCCGTCCTTTCTCCCACGTCGGCCACAGCGCGTACACGGACAGTGACACCGCACTACCGATGATGGTGTCGATCAGACGGGCGATGACGGTCGGCTCGGGGCGCTCACCGGCGAACGCCAACAGCAACACCACCATGCCGGTGAGGCACGCGACAGCGATCCCGTAGTGCACGTTGCCGAAGTAACGGAACCCGGCGCACAGCACCGCCAGCACCGCCAAGTGCACCCACGCGTTGAGCGGCAGCAGATAGACCAGCGCGGTGGTGAGCAGCAGCCCGAGGATCGTGCCGACCACGCGCAGCAGTCCGTAGCTGAACGTGGCGGCAAAGTCCGCGCGCAGCACGATCGCCACGGTCATCGGAATCCAGTAACCGTGCTCGACCGGCAGCATCCGGGCGAGCCACAGGGCGAACGTGAAGCACACGGCGCTGCGCACCGCGTGGCGAAAGGCCGCTGAGCGGGGCGTGAAGTTTGCCCCCAGAATGGCGAGCGGCGATTGCGGTCGCAGCGCGTGCGGCAGCTGCAGATCCTCATCGACGGCGCGGCCGGGACTTTGCGTTCCGGTGCGCTCGGCGTTGCGGACCGCGGCGGAGAGCTGGCCGGAGAGCGCCTGGACGTGGCGCCACGCGCCCTCGGGCAGCTCCGTTTCGTGCTCCGCGGCGGCGCGCTCGGCGCGCTGCAGCCGCTCGAGCTCGGTGCGCATGCGCGCCCGTGGGTCGCCGCCCGCCTCGAGTGCCGCGCTGATCGCCTCGATGAGCGCCGCGCAGTCCTGTTGCACCAGGGGCAGGAGGCGCTCCCCGGGTTCGGTGGCCGCGAGGGCCGTGAGCTCGAGCCGCGCCCGCTCGGCCAGCTCGAGCATGACGGCGAAATGGTCCATGACGGCGCCGCGGGCGCGCAGCGGACCGAGCAGCGTGTGCTGCAATTCAGTCATCCCGTCGGTGAGCTCGAGCGCCGCGCCGCTGTCGTGCGCGCCGCGGCGCGCCATGGCGGCGAGCTCGCGGTACACGGCCGCGAGCGCCTCGCGCTCCGGTCCGTAGCGCTGCAGCGGCCAGGCGGCAATCGAGAACAACGTCAGCAGCAGGCCGCCCGCCGTGACCCATCCGGTCAGTGCTAGGGCGGCCCCGAGCGAGGGTGCGGGAAGATCGGTGGCGATCACCAGCAGGATCATTGCGGTCATGCCGACCCGCGCGATCGCATCGCCGAAGACCACGAGCAGCGCTCCAGAGAAGCCAATGGCGAAACTCGCCACCAGCAGCGCCGGCAGGTGATGGTTCAGGGTCAGTCCGAGAAACGTCGCGAGGCCGCCGGCGGCCGAAACTGCTAGCAGCCGGAACAGGCGCTGACGATAGGGACCCGGCTGGTCCGAATACATCGTCACCACCGCGCCGACCGCCGCGGCGATGCCGGGGAGCAGCTGGTGGCTCGCGATGCCCCAGATGAGCGGCAGGACCACCGCGGCGGTGTTGCGCACCAGCACCCGCCAGGGCAGTTGCGCCGGTTTGGTCT
This sequence comes from Pseudomonadota bacterium, assembly GCA_021849615.1. GTDB lineage: Bacteria > Pseudomonadota > Gammaproteobacteria > Steroidobacterales > Steroidobacteraceae > 13-2-20CM-66-19. The sequence continues at coordinate 8,333 of JAJZSQ010000018.1, read as the reverse complement.
GCAGCAGCGCGGCAACCATGTTATGGCGCAGGGACGAGACGGCAGTGGGCATCCGCGGACTCCGTTGGTGCGCCGTACCCCCTCGGCGGCGACGCGCCGATTATGGCAGATGCACCGAGACCACGGCCCCGCCGCTGTGGTTCAGGGCGATGGAGCGGCACCGCCGTGCAGGCCGCGAGGTGACTGGTGCCGGTGGTTGACTCAACGTGCATCAGGGTGTCTGCCGGTCGAGGATGAGTCGACGGGGTGCTTGTCAAGGCTCATGCGGCAGCAAAGCCTCTTCACCCTGCGGCCACCGCGACCGGTGAATCGATGAGCGGCCAGGCGCATGGAGTGCTCTTCACGGTACGTCTGATGTTGGGTGCACGGCCTGCAGGGCCACGGGGCAGGCTCGGGCGGTGGGTCCACAGTCGTTGCGATGACCTGCGCTGCGGGGCAGCCAGCGCCGAGGAATACGCTGCTGAGTACCGTTTCTCGAGGTCTGCGATCCTCCGGACCCAGCGACGCTCCGCAGATTGTGCGGCAGCTTTAAGAAGATCGGTAACTCAATGATTTTTATGAGCAAACCGTCCAGTAATTGTGCTGCTCAACGCGTCGAGCTGTCTACATCATGGGCCACGGGTATCAACAGAAGCGGACATATCGCAGCGCCTGGGGTTGGCGCTGCAGCACTTCGGGCCTATCCTGTAGGCCTGTCGCGTCGGCGGGCGGTTTCGTCAGCCGAGAGGGGGGGCACAGCCCAGTGCCGCGGTTCGCGCATCGAGCCATTCTGAGGAGGACTTATGGCGACTCGACGTTCCGATTCGACCCCCACGCCCAAAGCCGAGCAGGCTGTTGCCCCCAAGGCGCCCGCCCGCCGGGTCCAACGAGCCAAGCCGAAAGGGAATTCAGCCGCGACCGCCACGAGCGTCACGGTCGAAACCCGGCGCGCCATGATCGCGCAAGCCGCCTATTTTCATGCCGAACGTCGCGGCTTCGCGCCGGGCGGTGAGGAGCAGGATTGGCTGAAGGCGGAAGCCGAAGTCGACGCGCTTCTGGAGGGCGCGGCGCACGGTCGCGGCCCCCAGTAGGTTCGTCTTTTTTCAGGCCGCTCGAGCCGTCTGCGACCGCACGTCGGCGGGTTGCACGGTATCCGCGACCTGGGACGCGCCGGGTGATGCCGCTGCCGTGACGAGGCGCGTCGATCGCCTCAGTTGAGGATGCTCGAGAGCCGCTTGCGGTACTCGGAGACCAGGGCCGGCTCACCGGCGGCCAGTTCGAGCACCGAGAGGAACGACTGTCGGGCCGCTCCGCCTTCGTACTGGCGATCACGTCTGATGATTTCGAGCAGCGCCTCGAGTGCCTTCGCGTGCTCGCCGTTGGCGATGTAGCGTTGTGCCAGTGCCGAGCGGGCTTTCAGATCGGCCCCATTGGCGGCGACCTGCGCGCGCAGGGTGTCGAGGTCAGGCAGTGCGGCAGCCTCCCGCAGGCTCTCCAGACGTGTCTTCAGCGCTGCGGCGCGCGCATCGGCCTGCCCCCTCGGTCCGAGCGTGGCGAGGGCCTGCGCAGCGCGTTCGAGCTGGGGGGGATCGGGCGGCGTCGGCAGACGGTTCAACAGGACATCGGCCAGGTCGAGTTTCGCCTCGTCATTGTCCGCATCGGCCTCGATTGCCTTGGAAAATGCCGCGACGGCACCGGCAAAGTCCCCGGCGCCGATGAGTTGATGGCCCCGTCGCCGCTCTGCCTCGGAAGATCCGGGCAGCAGCCGGTCGAGGAACGGCCGGATCTGGCTCTCCGGCAGCGCCCCGATGAACCCGTCGACCGGATTGCCATCGACGAAGGCGAGGGCATACGGAATGCTGCGGACCATGAACTTCTCGGACAGTTCAGGGTTCTCGTCGGAGTTGACCTTCACCAGCTTGAAGCGCCCCGCATAACTCGCCTCGAGCCGCTCGAGTACCGGTCCCAAGGCGCGGCACGGTCCGCACCACGGTGCCCAGAAGTCCACCAGGACCGGCAGCTGCCGCGAGGCGGCGAGGACTTCCTGCTCAAAGGTGTTCAGGCTGGCTTCGATCATCATCGTTCTCCGCGCGCACTCGCGGGAGCATCGGGGCGTCGGTGGAGGATTTCAACCGGGTGCGCGCCCGGGAGGCCGTCTGCGCCGCGCGCGCCGCGGGCAGCTGCACGATGATGCGCCCTTCGCCGGGGGAGAAGCGGGCATCCCCGCCGTGGCTGCGGGCCACCTGGCGGACGATGGCGAGGCCGAGCCCGGAGCCGGGGGCCTGAGCGTTGAGGCGGTGGAAGCGTTCGAACACCGATTCCTCCTGTCCGGCGGGGACCCCCTGTCCCTCGTCGCGCACCTCGATCTGGATCACCCCGTCGGGGACGGCCGGCGGCACGATACGCACGCTGACGGCGCCCTCACCGTGCACCAGGGCGTTGTCGAGCAGGTTGCGCACCATGTCGCGCAGATCATCGGCGCGGCCGGCGATCTCGACGGTATCCGGCACGCGCATCTCCAGGCGCCGGCCCTGGGCTTCCATCAAGGGCAGGACCTGGGCGGCGGCCTCGCGGGTCAGGCGCGAGAGGTTCAACTTCGGCCACTGCGCGCCGTGCGGCTCGTAGGAGAGCGACTCCTTGCGCGCCAGGTCGATCAGCTGATCGACGAGGCGCCCCATCTGACTCAACTCGCGCTCGACCGCCGGCCAGTCCGTGGTGCCCGTCAGGCGCGCTCGCTGCAGGCGCAGATTGAGCACCGCGAGCGGCGTGCGCAGCTCGTGGGCCGCATCGGCGGTGAGCCGCCGCTCGACTGCATAGGCGCGCGAGAGCCGGTCGAGCGCGCCGTTGACGGCCTCGACGAGCGGCTGGATCTCCCGCGGCAGGCCGCCGGCGGAGATGCGCAGATCCGGCTCGCGTGGGCCGACCCGCGCCGCTTCGCGCGAGGCGCGCTCGATCGGCTGCAGGCTCCAGCCGCTGATCAGCCACATCAGGCCGAGTGCGAGCACGGCAAAGGCGATCAGGATCGAGACGTGCTCGGAGTCCTCGGCGAAGAGGCTGTCGACCAGCGTGCCGCGGCTCATGCGGTAGCGCGCGACCACGACCGTCAGTCCGGCGGGGCCGCGAGCGGCGACGATGGGCTGTTTGGCCGCGCCGACGCCGATGAACTCCACCGGGCCGACCGGCCCGTGCGCATCGACCGGGATGTAGGGCAGGGGTCGAGTCAGGTTCCTGGAGGTCGCGATCGGGCGGTGATCGGCGCCGAAGACCGTGAACGTGAATCGTCGCGAGGGATCGGCGTAGACCTTCGCCCAGTCCTTCGGCAGGCGCACCTGCAGCACCCCGGCGCGGTCGAAGCGCAGCGCCTCGATGAGCTCGCGCGCCTGATTCTGCAGCGTACTCGCCCGCAGGCCGGCAATGACGTTGTGGACCTCGAGCCGATAGGAGACGAACGAGGCACCGAGTCCGAGCGCGAACAGCGCGAACATCACCCCGAGCAGCCGCAGGCGCAGGCTATGTGCGCGGCTCACGGAACGGGACCCTCGACCAGGCGATAGCCGATGCCCCACTTCGTTTCGATGGAGACGGTGGCGTGCGCCCCGGCGAGCTTGCGCCGCAGTCGCGAGACGGCCGCCTCCAGCGCGTTGGTGCTGCCGGCATCCTCCAGCGCATAGAGGCGATCCTCCAGGCGGTCCTTGGTGATCACCTGGCCCGGCACCCGCAGCAGCTCCTCGAGCAGCGCCGCCTCGCGGCGGGTGAGATCGAGCGGCTTGCCGAGCACGGTCGCCTCGCGGCTGACGGTATCGAAGGTGATTTCCCCGAGCGTGTAGCGAGTCTCGCGCCGGGTGCCGACGCGACGCAGCACCGCGCGCAGGCGCGCCTCGAGCTCGAGCAGGTTGAACGGCTTGACGATGTAGTCATCGGCGCCGGAGTTCAGCCCGAGCAGCCGCTCCTCCATGCCATCGCGGGCCGTGACGATCACCGCCGGCACCTGCGGCTGCAGCGCGCGCAGCGCCGAGAGCAACTGCATGCCGTCCATGTCCGGCAGCCCGAGGTCCAGCACCACCGCGTCGACCGGCGCGATGCGCGCCCCGGCGAGTGCCCGCTCGCCGCGGTCGTACGCGTCGATGGCGAAGCCACGCTCGCGCAGATGATCGGCGATCATCTCGCGGATGGCCTGGTGATCCTCGACCAGCAGTATTCTCATGGGGCTCGCGCCGGGGAAAGGGGCTCGGTCGGGGCCTATTATCCGCGCCGGGCGCCTCGGGCGCTCGTCAGGACTTGGTCAGCAATGGCTGGCATTGTGTGCGCGCCGGCTGCCTTGCGGATCCGGTCCCTGGGGTTTTGTCTGTCTGGAGAAACGGAAGTAGCGATGCACGGCACTGGCGGTTCTGGCCCCGCAACGGCCCGCTCGACCCGTACCGGCCGGGACCGGCCGGCCCCCGGCCGACGCCTCGCGGGACGGCTCGGCGGCCTCAGTACACTCGCCGTGGCGGCCCTCATCGGCGGCTGCGCCACCTACCACGCCCTGCCGCTGCCCCGCCGGGCGCATCTGGCCGGGGCGGTGAGCGCGCTGCGTACCGAGGTGCCGGCGCTCGCGCCCGGGGCAGCCCCGCGGAGCATTGCGGTGAATCGGCCGTTGCGGCCGAGCGACGTGGGGCTGCTCGCGGTGCTGAACGATCCGGCGCTGCGCGCCGAGAGCGGGTACCTCGCCGGCGCCCAGGCGAGCCTGCTGCAGGCCTCGCTTCTGCCCAACCCCGTCGCGGGCGTGGTCTACGAGCCGCAGCTCGGCGGCGCCGGCGTGGCACCGTCCTGGACGGCCACGCTCGCCGAGGACGTGAAATCGATCATCACCTACCACACCCGGGTCGAGGCGGCCCACGACACGTTCGAGCAGGTCAACGCCGACCTGCTGTGGCGCGAATGGCAGACGGCGCAGCAGGCGCGCGTGCTCGCGGTGTATCTGTACTGGGGGCGCGATTCGCTGCGGGCCAGCCGCCGTGAGACGCAGCTGCTCGACCGGGAAGCGCGCGCCGCGCACGCGGCCGCGGCGAGCGGCAGTCTCGACATGCGGGCGCTTGCGCCGATCCTCGCAGCCAAGGCGAGTGCCGACCAGACGCTCGCGAACCTCACGCTCTCGCAACTGCGCGCCTGGCAGGCACTCGATGCGCTGCTTGGCCTCGCGCCGAACGTGCACTTCTCCATTGCCGCCCCGCGCGCTGCCGCGCTGCCGCGCCACCTCGCGCCGCTGCTTGCCTCGCTCAGCGATCGCCGGCCGGACCTGGTGGCGTTGAAGATGGGCTATCACTCGGCGGACGAGAACGTGCGCACCGCGATCATCGGACAGTTCCCCGCCCTGGTGCTCGGAGCGCAGTGGGACCAGGACAACGGCAATGTCCGCAACGGCGGCCCCACCGCCCAGTTCGATCTGCCGATTTTCGATCGCAACCAGGGTCAGATCGCCGCGGCCCGGGCCACCCGTCTCGTGCTGCACGCCCAGTACCAGGCCCGCCTCGATGCCGCGGTCGGCACGGTGCGCGCACTTGCGGTGCAGATCCGCCGGCTGCGTCATGCGGTGCGCCAGGCACACCGCGCCGCACTCGCGGCACGGCAGCTCGCCCGCTCCGCCCAGCGTGCCTACGCCCGCGGGGATCTCGATGAGCGCTCGCTCGCCGACTACCTGACGGCCGCGCTCGCGCGGCGGCTCGAGGCCGACACGCTCGAACGGACGCTCGGCCAGGCACGCATCGCCATCACGCTTGAGCTCGGGCTCGGACTGCCGCAGGTCCGTATCGTCCCGGCCGCTCAGATATAACGAGGACGCCATGATCCGCCGAACGATCTTCGGAGTGTTCTGTCTTGCGCTCACCGCCGCGGCACTGCCCCCGCGGGCGTGCGCGGCGGCTGCTTCCAGTCCCAGCGTGCTGGTGACGTTGACGCCGCTGCGCCGCGGCAGCCTGCCGCACGTGGTGGTCGCCTACGGAACGGTGGAGGCGAGCAACACCGGCGGGCGCGCCATGATGGCCGCGGAGTCCGGCGTCATCGGCACGGTGTACGTGCGGGTCGGGCAGCCCGTGGCCGCGGGTGCGAAGCTCGTCGAGATCCTGCCGAGCCCGCAGTCGGCGGCGGCCTATCACCAGGGGCTCTCCTCGCTGCGGGTGGCGCGCGCGCTGGTGCGCAGCACGCGCAAACTCTACAGCCTGCACCTGGCGACCAATGAGCAGCTCGCCGCGGCCGAGAAGTCACAACTCGACGCCGAGGCCAATCTCGCCGCGCTGCGCGCCACGGGCGCCGGCGGCCCGCAGGTGCTGCGCGCACCGTTCGCCTCCGTGGTCACGGGGCTCACGGCGCTCACCGGCTCGATCGTGAGCATGGGTTCCCCGGTGCTCACGCTCGCCTCCCCGGATCACCTGGTGCTCGCCGCCGGCGTGGTGCCCTCTCAGGCGTTCAGCATGGCCGTCGGGGACAGAGCGGTCGTGCAGGCCACCGGATCGGACGACTGGGTGCACGCCCGGGTGGCGATGAGCGGCGCGGCGAGCACGCCCAACACCGGGCTGGTGCCGGTGCAGATCGCACTGCCGGCCGGCAAGTTCATCCCGGGACAGGTGGCGCGTGCACGCATCACCACCGCCGAGGTCAAGGGGTTCCTCGTGCCGCACGCGGCGCTGCTGGTCGACGAGCGCGGCGCTCCGTACGTGGTGCAGGCGGTCGAGGGCATTGCGCGCAAGGTGCCGGTGCGCGTGCTCGATGAGTACGACGATCAGGACATCATCAGCGGGGCGCTCGATCCGCACGCCCCGGTGGTGCTCGCCGGGGACTATCAGCTCGACAACGGCATGCACATCCGCATCGCCAAGCCCGGCGAGCCGGGGACCGCCCCGTGAGCTTCTCCGAGTGGGTCGAGCGGCACCGCCGCTCGCTCCTGACGATTGCCTTCGCGCTGGCGCTCGCGGGGGTGTTCGCGGCGATCTCGCTGCCGGTCGGGCTGTTCCCGGTGACCAGCTTCCCGCGGATCCGCATCGAGGTGAGCACCGGCAGTATGCCGGCGCGCCAGATGCTGGTCGACGTGACCGAGCCGCTCGAACAGGTCACCCGCGCCATTCCCGGGGCGCAGAACGTGACCTCCACCACCTCGCGCGGCTCGGCACAGATTTACGTCGATTTCCCCTGGGGCTCGAACATGAACCAGGCGCTGCTCGCGGTCGACGCGGCGCTGGCGCAGGAACTGCCCACGCTGCCGAAGGGCACCAGCTACGACGTCATCCAGATGAGCCCGAACGTCATCATGCCGTTCGTCTCGTACGCGCTCATCTCCAAGACCGTGCCGCCGACGGCGCTGCGCCAGCTCGCGCAGTACGAGATCACTCCGCTCCTGACCGGCATTCCCGGGGTACGGCGCGTCGGGGTGCTCGGCGGAGCGACGCCCGAGGTGCAGGTGTCGGTCAACGAGGAGAAGCTGCGCGCCTTCGGCCTGACGCTCGCCCAGGTCTCGCAGGCGCTCGCACAGACCAACGTCGTGCAGGCCGTCGGGCGGCTCGAGGACAACGACCTGCTGTACCTCGCGATCAACAACAATGCGTTCACCTCGCTGCACTCGGTGCGCCGAGTGGCGCTGCGCACCGCCACCAACGGCATCGTGCGCCTCGGGGACATCGCCAAGATCACGATGGGCACCGTCCCGCAGTGGCTGCTGGTCGATGACAATGGCAAGCCGGCGGTGACCTTCGATGTCTACCAGCAGGACGACGCCGACTCGATCACGCTGGCGCGCGAGGTCAAGCAGCGCCTCGCGGCGTTCATGAAGACTCAGCCGAAGTCGATCCACCTGTACAAGTGGTACGACCAGACTCAGATGGTCGGCTCCTCGATCGCCGCGCTCGAAGAGGCGATTCTAATCGGCCTGGTGTTCGCCGCGCTGGTGCTGTTGGCGTTTCTGCGCAACTGGCGGGTCACGCTGGTGGCGATGGTGGTGGTGCCGCTGTCGGTGCTGATCACCGTGCTGCTGCTGTCGCTGTTCGGCATGACCTTCAACATCATGACCCTCGGCGGCATCGCCGCGGCGATCGGTCTGCTGATCGATGATGTCATCGTCATGATCGAACACATCGCCCGGCGCGCCGGCGTCCCCGGACTTGAAAATCCCCACTTGGGCGTGCTCACGGCGGCGCGGGAGTTCCTCGCGCCGCTGCTCGGCTCGAGTCTGGCCACCATCATCATCTTCATTCCGCTTGCGTTTCTCTCCGGTATCACCGGGGCGTTCTTCAAGTTCCTCTCCCTCACCATGGCCTCGGCGCTGATCATCTCGCTGATCCTCACCGCCTTCGCCGTGCCGCTGCTGGCCCGCGGCCTGATCGACT
>JAJZSQ010000124.1 GCA_021849615.1 Pseudomonadota bacterium | reverse complement strand
ATAGGGGAGCCGTAGGGAAACCGAGTCTTAAATGGGCGAACAGTCGCTGGGAATAGACCCGAAGCCAGTCGATCTATCCATGTCCAGGATGAAGGCCAGGTAACACTGGCTGGAGGTCCGAACGAACCACTGTTGCAATAGTGCGTCGATGAGGTGTGGATAGGAGTGAAAGGCTAATCAAGGCTGGCGATAGCTGGTTCTCCCCGAAAGCTATTTAGGTAGCGCCTCGAGTGAACACTCAGGGGGGTAGAGCACTGTTTGGAGAAGGGGGCCACCTCGGCCTACCGACTCCATGCAAACTCCGAATACCCTGAAGTGATACTCGGGAGACACACGGCGGGTGCTAACGTCCGTCGTGAAAAGGGCAACAACCCAGACCATCAGCTAAGGTCCCAAAATTTCGGCTAAGTGGTAAACGATGTGAGAAGGCATAGACAGCCAGGAGGTTGGCTTAGAAGCAGCCATCCTTTAAAGAAAGCGTAATAGCTCACTGGTCAAGTCGGCTTGCGCGGAAGATATAACGGGGCTAAGCCGAATACCGAAGCTATGGGTGTGGCGATCTTCGGACCGTCACGCGGTAGGGGAGCGTTCTCTACGCCTGCGAAGGTGTGTCGCGAGGCATGCTGGAGGTATGAGAAGTGCGAATGCTGACATGAGTAACGTTAAAGCGGGTGAAAAACCCGCTCGCCGAAAACCCAAGGTTTCCTGAGCTACGTTAATCGGCTGAGGGTGAGTCGGTTCCTAAGGCGAGACCGAAAGGTGTAGTCGATGGAAAGCAGGTTAACATTCCTGCACCGGCGGCCACTGCGATGGGGTGACGGAGAAGGCTAGGTCAGCGGCAGCAGTGCCGTTCAAGGCCGTAGGGGGATCCTCCTGGAAAATCCGGAGGGTCGTTATCCCCGAGAACTGAGTACGAGGGAACTTCGGTTCCCGAAGTGACTGATGCCACGCTCCCGGGAAAAGCCTCTAAGCTTCAGGTGGTCGACGACCGTACCGTAAACCGACACTGGTGGGTGAGGAGATAATCTCCTAAGGCGCTTGAGAGAACTCGGGTTAAGGAACTCTGCAAATTGATACCGTAACTTCGGGAGAAGGTATGCCGAATTCGGTGAGGGGACTTGCTCCCTGAGCTGATTTCGGCCACAGGTAATCGGGGGCTGCGACTGTTTACCAAAAACACAGGACTCTGCTAACACGAAAGTGGATGTATAGGGTCTGACGCCTGCCCGGTGCCGGAAGGTTAATTGATGGGGTCAGCCGCAAGGCGAAGCTCCTGATCGAAGCCCCGGTAAACGGCGGCCGTAACTATAACGGTCCTAAGGTAGCGAAATTCCTTGTCGGGTAAGTTCCGACCTGCACGAAAGGCGTAACGCTGGCCCCACTGTCTCGACCCGAGACTCAGTGAAGTTGAAATCGCTGTGAAGATGCGGCGTAGCTGCGGAAAGACGGAAAGACCCCGTGAACCTTTACTACAGCTTTACACTGAACTTTGACCTTGTCTGTGTAGGATAGGTGGGAGCCTTTGAAGCGGGAGCGCTAGCTCTCGTGGAGGCAACCTTGAAATACCACCCTGATAATGTCGGAGTTCTAACCTGGGCCCGTTATCCGGGTCGGGAACACTGTATGGTGGGTAGTTTGACTGGGGCGGTCTCCTCCCAAAGAGTAACGGAGGAGTGCAAAGGTACCCTCAGCGCGGTCGGTCATCGCGCTTTTGAGTGCAATGGCATAAGGGTGCTTGACTGCGAGACTGACAAGTCGAGCAGGTGCGAAAGCAGGTCATAGTGATCCGGTGGTTCTGTATGGAAGGGCCATCGCTCAACGGATAAAAGGTACTCCGGGGATAACAGGCTTATTCCTCCCAAGAGTCCACATCGACGGAGGAGTTTGGCACCTCGATGTCGGCTCATCACATCCTGGGGCTGTAGCAGGTCCCAAGGGTTCGGCTGTTCGCCGATTAAAGTGGTACGCGAGCTGGGTTCAAAACGTCGTGAGACAGTTTGGTCCCTATCTTCCGTAGCCGTTGGAGATTTGAGGGTGAGCTGTCCTTAGTACGAGAGGACCGGGATGGACGCACCTCTGGTGTTCCGGTTGTCACGCCAGTGGCACTGCCGGGTAGCTATGTGCGGACGGGATAACCGCTGAAAGCATCTAAGCGGGAAGCCCCCCCCAAGATTAGATCTCCCTGGGAGCTCGACTCCCCTGAAGGGCCCACGAAGACTACGTGGTTGATAGGCTGGGTGTGTAAGGTCAGCAATGACTTCAGCTAACCAGTACTAATTGCCCGTGAGGCTTGACCATATAACCTCAAGCGGTCTGACCGCGAGAGGATGATGTAATGGAGCTGGAGGCGACCATAGGGTTACTCCGAAATGGATCACAGTGTGTGAACGCGACAGGCGTCAAAACGAAACGAACCGGATTAGAGGCAGGCCGGGCCGGTGGCAACACCGGTCCGGCAAGTCTCGAACAGTTTGCCTGGCGGCCATAGCGAGCGGGAACCACCCGATCCCATTCCGAACTCGGAAGTGAAAACGCTCTGCGCCGATGGTAGTGTGCCCTTCGGGCATGTGAGAGTAGGTCACTGCCAGGCTTTGAAACGCAAGACCCCCGGAAGCCGAAAGGTTTCCGGGGGTTTTTGTTTGTGCGCGCTCCGTTGGCGCCGTTTGCAAGCTGTGTGCGGCGCGCGGCTCATGCTCCTGCGCTTCGGTCGCACTTTGCGGCGTTCGGCATGAGGAGCTCGTGATCGACATTCTGTTGGCTTCCGCGGCCCTCGCTGCAGCATTTGCGCTCGGCGTCGTGCTCACGTGGCGTGGGCGTCGGGCCGCGCAGGGCGGCGCGGCGCACCACGCCGCATTCCTGCAGTCACCGCATGGCATGCTCCTGGTGGATGCGCCGACTCTGTGCATCAAGGATGCCAATCCCGCCCTCGTGTGCAGCGTAGGGATTCCCTTTGCCGAGTTGTGCGGTAGCCGGATCAGCGACATTTTTGGGGCTTCCGACGGCGCTGAGTGCGATGCGCTCACCGCGCAGTTGGGTGATTCCCCGGCCCGGCTGCTCGTCGAGACGGTGCAGCGCTGCCGCAGCGGACGCCGTCTGTACGTCGAGATCAGCGGACACCGACTCGAAATTGCGCATCGGTCGTTCTTCGCCCTCAGCACGCGGGACGTGACGCTCAGTCGCAAAGTCCAGGCGCAGCAGCTCGAGCGGCAGCAGTACCTGGATCACCTGGCGCACCACGATCAGCTGACCGGTCTGCCGAATCGCTTGTTTCTGGCGGCGCATCTGCCCATGGCGATCGAGGAGGCGCGCCGCGTTGGCGGAACTCTGGCGGTGCTGTTTCTGGACCTGGATCGCTTCAAGGATGTCAATGATTCGGGCGGCCATGACACGGGCGACCGGCTGGTGCAGGAGGTTGCGCGTCGGATCGCCGCTGCAGTGCATGCCCGGGACATGGTGGTGCGCATGGGGGGCGGCGAATTCATCGTCGTGCTGCGCAGCGTCACCTCGCCCCAGCAGATCACCGAGACCGCGGCACGTCTGGCGGACGTGCTGAATGCGCCAGTCGTGATCGATGGTCGGCCACTCGTGGCCACGGCCAGCATCGGGGTCAGTGTCTACCCCCGCGACGGACAGAGCATGGGCGAACTGCTGCGCCAATCCGACACCGCGATGTATCAAGCCAAGGATCACGGCCGCAATACCTTCCAGCAGTTCAGCCGCGGCATGGAGCGGCGACTGAAGGAGCGCGTCGCCATCGAGAACGGTCTGCGCCGGGCGCTCGCCGAACAGCATCTGGAGCTGCACTACCAGCCGATCGTGGCCATCGGCACGCGCAAAGTCGTGGCGCTCGAGGCGTTGCTGCGCTGGCGCGGCCCGCACGGGTTCATCCGCCCGAGCCGCTTCATCGCTGTCGCTGAACAGACCGGACTGATCGTGCCCATCGGGGAGTTCGTGGTGCAGCAGGCGCTGGCGGATCTCGGCCGCTGGCGGGCCCAGGGCGCTACGCTGGTGCCGGTTGCGCTGAACGTCTCGGCGGTGCAGCTGCAGCGCGGTGATTTCACCGGCATGCTCGCGCGTCAGCTGCGCCGAGCCGATATCGGGGCGCAGCTGGTGCAGCTCGAGCTGACCGAGAGCGCGCTGTTCGAACCGCATGGTCGGCGGGCCGACCCGGCGCAGGATGCGATCGTGCAGCTGCGCGAGCTCGGCACGCGGATCGTCATCGATGATTTCGGCACCGGCTACTCGAGCCTCTCGTACCTGAAGCGCTGGCGAGTGGATGCGCTGAAGATCGACCGCAGCTTCATTCGCGACCTCACCCTCGATGCCGGTGATCTGGCGATCGTTGAAGCCATCATCGCCATGGCCCGGCACCTGAACATCGAACTGATCGCCGAAGGCGTGGAGAGCTGGCCGCAGCTCGAGAGGCTGCGCGAACTCGGTTGCGACCGGGCGCAGGGATTTCTGCTCGCCAGGCCCGTGCCCGCCGGACAGTGCCGCCGCTTCCTCGACGGTGCCCCGCTCGAGCTGCACGTGGACGAGGAGCCGTTTCCCGAGCTGCGGGATGGCACCGGCGGCGGCTGAGCGCCGACGCGCCCGCGCAGAGTGCGACGGCATCCTCCGCAGATGATCGGGGCCCGCCCGGACATGCGAGAATGCGCCGCCATGAGCACCCCATCGCCCGCGAACCCATCGCCGCCGCGTGCGCCCGTGCACCGTCAGTGCGCCGATGCGGTGCTCATGATCCGGCCGGCCTGCTTCGGGTACAACCCGCAGACCGCTGCGAGCAATGCCTTCCAGCGCGCTGAGCGCCCGGCCGGCGCCGCCGAGTCTGCGCGAGCGGAATTCGACGCGCTGGTCGCTGCGTTGACCGGCGAGGGCGTGCAGGTCTGCGTCCTCGAGGACAGGCCCGATCCGCCCAAGCCCGACGCGGTGTTCCCCAATAACTGGGTGAGCTTCCATGCCGACGGCACGGTGGTGCTCTACCCCATGCAGGCGCCGAGCCGTCGCGCGGAACGGCGACACGATGCGCTCCAGGCGGTCAGTGAGCAGCTCGGATTGCGCGTCACGCGTGTGCTCGATCTGACCGAGCACGAGCAGCAGGGGCGCTTTCTCGAGGGCACGGGCAGCCTCGTGCTCGACCGGCGCGCCCGCGTGGCGTACGCCTGCCGCTCTGCGCGCACCGATGCGGTGGTGCTCGAGGAATGGGCCCAGGCGCTCGGCTACGAGACGGTGCTGTTCGATGCGGCAGACCGCAGCGGCGTGCCGTTCTACCACACGAATGTGTTGATGAGCCTCGGGCAGCGCTATGCACTGATCGGCACTGAAGCCATCGCCGCGGCCGACCGCACTCGCGTGCTCGAGCGGCTGCGCGCCGGCGGCCGGGAGCTGATCGACATCGGATACGGCGAGCTCGAGCACTTCGCCGGCAACGTTCTCGAGCTCGCCACGCACGACGAGGCGCTCGGTGAGTGCCACGTCCTGGTGATGTCCCGCACGGCCCGCGATGCGCTCGCGCCGGACACGTTTGCCCGCCTCGCGGCCTGTACGGACGACGTGCTGGTCGCTCCACTGCCCACGATCGAGCGCCTCGGTGGCGGCAGCGCACGGTGCATGCTCGCGGAGGTCTTTCGGCCGTGAGCGCGCTGCTGATCAAAGCCGTACTGGCCTATCTGCTCGGCTCGGTCGTCGGCAGCCTCTTCCTCGGTCGACTGCGCGGCGTCGACATCCGCCGCCTCGGCAGCGGCAACGCCGGCGGCACCAATGCGCTGCGCACCCAGGGCAAGCGGTTCGCGCTGGGCGTGCTGGCGATCGACATCGGCAAGGGATGGCTCGCGACCGCGGTACTGGCCCGCACGGCGATCTTGCCGCTGGCTTCCGGGGCGCTCGGTCACCAGTGGCCGGTGGCCGTCTGCGGCATCGCGGTGATCCTCGGGCATGTCTACCCGCTGTGGTACGGCCGGCGCGGCGGCAAAGGGGTGGCGACCCTGATCGGCACGGTGCTCGGTGCCGCGCCGCTGCTGCTGGTGCCGATGTTGGCCGCCTGGCTGCTCACGGTCGTTCTGAGCGGGTACGTCGGACTCGGCTCGATGCTGGGGGCGGTCGTGTTCGCGGTGGCAGCGGCACTGCGGCCGCAAACGCGCGGCCCGTTGCTCGTGTTCGCCGCGCTCGCGGCGCTCCTCGTCATTTACACGCACCGCGCGAACATCGCGCGCATGCGCGCCGGCAGCGAGCCGCGCGCCCGGCGGCTGTGGCTGCTCGGACTGCGGGCGCGCTCGTCCTGATATGGCGGCGCGGCGCGGCGGCTCAGGCGAGGCGGAACGATCGGGCAAGACGCTGCCGCTCGCGGCGCAGGTCTTTGCCCGGTTGAGCGACGGACGCTTCCACTCCGGGGAGGCGCTCGCCGAGGCCCTGCACGTGAGCCGCGGGGCCGTGTGGAAAGCCGTGCGCGCACTGCGCGACGCCGGAACCCCCGTGCATGCGGTTCCCAACCGAGGCTACCGGTTGCCTGCGGCCGGTGAGCCGATCTGCGCGGCACGGATTCTCGAGCGACTGCCGCAGGCCGCGCGCGCCGCGGTGCGCGACCTGCAGACGCTCTGGCAGACCGACTCGACCAATTCCGTGCTGCTCGCCCGCGCGAACCCGCCGTTCGGGCACAGCGAGGTCGTGCTCGCGGAGTTCCAGACCGCCGGGCGCGGGCGGCGCGGACGAACGTGGCTCGCGCCGCCGGGCGGCGCGATCTGCCTGTCGCTCAGCTGGACGTTCCGGGAAGTACCGCCGGATCTCGGTGCACTCGGTCTTGCCGTCGGTGTGTGTGTGCTGCGCGCGTTGCGCGGATCGGGGCTCGAGGCCGAACTGAAGTGGCCGAATGACCTGCTGGTGAAGGGGCGCAAACTCGGCGGGATTCTGATCGAGCTGCGGGCGGAGAGCGCGGGGCCAGCCTGCGTGGTCATCGGTCTCGGTCTGAATGCCTCGCTCGGTGAGCCGCTGCTGCGCCAGATCGCCTCGCTCGGGTTGCCCGCCGCGGATCTGGCGAGCGTCGGGGTGACCGACTCGCGCAACGTGATTGCGGCCGCGATTGTCACGCACGTGCTGCAGGGGTTGCGTGACTTCGAGCGTGAGGCCCTGCGGCCGTTCGTCGAAGCGTGGCGCGCGGCCGATGCGCTGCGCGGCGTGCAGGTGAACGTGCAGACGCCGAGCGGTGCGGTGCAGGGCGTGGCTCGCGGTATTGATCTGCACGGCGCGTTGCTGATCGAGACGGCGCACGGCGTGCAGCGGTTCATTTCCGGGGAGGTCACGGTGAGGCCGGTGCAGTGAGTGCTCTGCTGATCGATATCGGCAACACCCGCGTGAAATGGGCGCGGGATGCGGCCGGCAGTCTCGGACGCTCGCGCGCCGCCCGGCATGCGGGCTGGTCGACGCGGAATTTCGAGGCGCTCATCGGCGCCGGCACCCGCCTCGAGCGGATCTGGGTGGCGAGCGTCGCCGGCGAGCAGGTCAACGCGGCACTGGTGCGCGCCGCGCAGCGCCGGGGCGCGCCGACCCCGCAGTTCGTGGCGACGCGGCGCAAGGCCTGCGGAGTCACGGTCGCCTATCTCGAGCCGTGGCGACTTGGCATCGACCGGTTCCTTGGCATGATCGGTGCCCGGGCTCATTTCGAGCGGCTGCCGCTCTGCGTCGTCGGGGTGGGCACCGCGATGACGGTCGATCTGCTCGGGGCCGATGGCCGTCATCGCGGCGGGGCGATCATCCCGGCCCCGCCGCTGATGATCTCGAGCCTGCTGGACGGCACCCGCGGGATCCGCCGCCGGGCGCAGGGGGGCGCAAAGGGATCGACCGTGGCGCTGTTCGCCCGTTCCACTCGCTCGGCGCTGGAGCAGGGTGCCCGCTATGCCGCTGCGGCAGCGGTGGACCGGGCCGTCGAGGAGGCGCGTGCGGTCGTGGGCCGCGCTCCGTTGGTAGTACTCACCGGTGGCGGTGCCACCGATTTGCGTCCGCTGATCCGCAGCGCCAGCCTCGAAGTGGCTGATCTGGTGCTGTGGGGTCTGGCGGTGTGGGCCCGGGAAGGTTGAGAATCCGCCTGTGCGTACCGCGTTCTTCGTCCTGCTGCTCGCCAATCTGTTCTTCTGGGGATGGACCCAGTGGATTGCCGTGCCGCCCGCCGCCGCCGAGCCGCTCGCGGGCGTGCCGCGCCTGAAGCTCGTGGCGCGCGATCTTGCGCCGCCCCCGCCGGGCGCCGCGGCAGCACAAGCCCCGGC
>JAJZSQ010000123.1 GCA_021849615.1 Pseudomonadota bacterium | reverse complement strand
CGCGGCCGCCGTTGCCGGCCTGGACCCGGAGCTTCGCCTCGTCAACGAATTTCATGGCTGTGGCCCAGACGAAAACCCCGGCGCGAAGGCCGGGGCGTTCAGGGATGCGAGGCGGCGCCGGGCGCCGGCCCTCAGGCTTGCGTCGCCGCCGTCTCGGGCAGCACGCTGACGAAGGTGCGCTGCTCGGCACCCTTGCGCTGGAACAGCACCGTGCCGGCCACCTTGGCGAACAAGGTGTGATCGACGCCGATGCCGACGTTCGCGCCGGCATGCATGTGCGTGCCGCGCTGACGGACGATGATGTTGCCGGGGATGACGTGCTCGCCCCCGAAGCGCTTCACGCCCAGCCGTTTGGAATGGGACTCGCGGCCGTTCTTGGTACTGCCGCCTGCCTTTTTATGTGCCATCTCTGCAGTCTTCCGATCGAATGGGGGCGCGTCAGCCCGCGCTGATGGCCGTCACCTTCACCTCGGTGAAGTGCTGACGGTGGGTCTTCTGACGCAGGTAGTGCGCGCGCCGTTTGAACTTCACCACCGAGACCTTGCGGCCCTTGCCGTGGCGTACCACGGTGGCGGTCACCTTGCCACCCGCGAGCAGCGGCTTGCCGAGCTTGATCTCGGCGCCCTCGCCGACCAGCAGTACCTGGTCGAACTCGACCGTGGCACCGGGCTCGGCGTCCAATTTCTCGATGCGCAGCACCCCGTCCTGGGTTACGCGATACTGCTTTCCACCGGTGGCGATCACTGCGTACATAAGCTATTGAACCGAAACGAGGGACTTGACGAAAGGGCGGGCATTCTACTGGGCCGATTCGTCCCGGTCAAACCCTGGATGCGCTCAGCCGGACACGGCGTCGCGAAGGCCCGCGGCACACCGATCGGCCCCGGCCGTCGCCTCACCGAGGGCGGCCGCGTATTTCATACGCTTGTGCGTGCGGCCTCCCCTCCGGTCGGCTAGGATGCGCGGCTGAATCGAAAGTTTCCCACTAATGACTCTTGAAGAAATCCGAGCACTCGTGGCGACCGATCTGGCCGCCGTCGATGAGGTGATCCGCCAGCGCCTGAAAAGCGCAGTGCCGCTGGTCGACCAGATCGCCGAGCACATCATTTCTGGCGGCGGCAAGCGGCTGCGGCCGCTGCTCGTGGTGCTCGCCGGGCGTGCCTGCGGGCACCGGCCGGGGCATGTCGAAGCGGCAGCGTTCATCGAATTCATCCACACCGCGACGCTGCTGCACGATGACGTGGTCGACGGCTCCTCGCTGCGCCGCGGGCGCTATACGGCCAACGAGGTGTTCGGCAACCAGGCGAGCGTGCTGGTGGGGGATTTCGTCTACTCGCGCGCCTTTCAGATGATGGCCTCGCTCACCTCGCAGCCGGTGATGGAAATCATGGCCGAGGCGACCAATGTGATCGCCGAGGGCGAGGTGATGCAGCTGATGAACGCGCATGACCCCGAGACCACCGAGCAGCGCTACCTCGAGGTCATCTACCGCAAGACGGCCAAGCTGTTCGAAGCCGGCGGGGAAGTCGCCGCCGTGCTCGCCGGCGGTCCGCAGCCGTTGCGTCAGGCGCTGGCCGCCTACGGGCGGCACCTCGGCACCGCCTACCAGCTGGTCGATGACGTGCTTGATTACCGTTCCGATCCGGCCGAGCGCGGCAAGAACCTGGGCGACGATCTGGCGGAGGGCAAACCGACGCTGCCGCTGATCCATGCGCTGCGGCGGGGCACCGAAGCGCAGCGCGCGGTCATCCGCCAAGCCATCGAACAAGGCGGCGCGGAGCTCGAACCCATCATCGAGGCGATCGAGGCCACCGGCGGGCTCGACTACGCCGCCCGCCTCGCCCAGGAGGCCGCCGATCAGGCGCTCGAATCGCTGAAGGCGCTGCCCGATACGCCTTATAAACGCGGTCTTGCGGCGCTGGCGCACTTTGCGGTGGAACACACCACCTGAGCGGCGCGCCGACGCTCGCGAATTTACGTTGAAGCGCGGACGCCGCTTCAGTACACTTCGCCGCCCTGCTACCGAGTACCTCCACCGGACGGCAGGTTCCTTCGCTCGGGGTGTAGCTCAGCCTGGTAGAGCACTACGTTCGGGACGTAGGTGTCGCAGGTTCAAATCCTGTCACCCCGACCAATAATTCAAAGGCTTACGCCACAAACCCGGGTCCGCCGGATCGCATCCGACCATCCGGGACTGCTGGGGGACTCACTCCACCCGCTCAGTTGCCCGGCCTTCAGGCCAGCACCGCAAGTTCAATGGGGCCCGTGCCCTATGCGTTGGTGATCGCATACACCATGTCGGCGACGAAGCGCTTGAACGATTCGTTCTCGACGAACTGCGTGTAGACCTGCGTGTCGTCTGTCAGCAGGTGCTGCATCACCTTGGCGAGCGCCCGGTCATGCGCCATGCGCGCGGTGTGCGGCGTGTTCTCCTTGGCATTCTGGTAGGCCGCATCTGCAGCGACTTTCGGCGCAATGTCCTCGCGAATGCGTTTGGCCACCCGATCGGTATCGGTAAACAGGGTGCCGAACTGCTCGTTGAAGGTCTTCAGGATATTGCTCAGCCGATCCAACTCGGGTTCGCCCTTCCGCCCGCCCGCCTCCGTCGGCACTAGCTCAATCTCCACGTCGTCGTCCGTCAGCGCATATCAACTTCGAAGGGATTGCTCGACAAGCGTTCACAGGGAATCAGATGCCTCGATCACCGAGTTTTTCATCAGCCTGTTAATGATCTCGATGCACTTCACTCAAAGTGATTGACCGGCCTGCTTTTCTTGGTCCAGGCTTGGTGACAGTTTACGCGACCCTCTGATCTATGCCATTTGATCGCTCCGATCCATCACGGAGTCCCAGCCCCACACGTGGTTGCTCCGCAATGGCCGCAGGCAGATACAAGCGCTGAGACGAATTCAGTTGGCAGGAGCGTCCCGTGCACTGCTGAATTTACCATGGCGTAGGTGGCTATGCCGCCGTCGCCGCTTGGCGCACCCGCCCGATTGCCGCGAGCAACTCGTCCACCTGTGCCGAGCTGAAGAGCTCGTCCGGGCCGCGCGGCGTCAAGTCTGTGAACGGGGACTCGTACCGCATTGCCACATTTAGAACACCGTGTTCAGTCAGGTGATCCACGATCAGGTTCACGAACTCAATCTGGTTGGCGCCGAGCGACTTGCCAGCGAGAAACCCCGCCATCGCCTCCTTGGCTGCCTGACGATCGAGGCCGACGAGGGAGCGCACAAAGAGCCCCAACCCCTGCGACTCCTCCGCGGCGCGCTCAATATCTTCCGGAGCGCCAATACCGCTCTCGGCCAGGATGCGTTGAAACTCACCGAGATCGGCGGCCGTCAGCGCCTTGTTCATCCGGAGCTTGTGAATTGCGATGTGATCCTGGTGCGCACGCAAGAACGCCTGCGCCTTGGCGCGAAACTTCGCGTCATTGGTGCCTTCGCCAAATCCAGGCATTTCGATCGTCGTCTCTCCGCCCATCTCATCCTCGAAGTCGGTGTAGATGGGCTTGCGCTTCTGCTTCTCGATGAACTTGATGAGATCACGCAGGCGCCGGCGCATGCCCTCGAGCATCGGGACCGTCACGTCCTGCCACCACTCATCGGTCTGCGCATCCTGGATCAGTTCCATCTGCTCGCGCACCATCGGAATGGCGGATTTTTCCTCCAACAGCCCGGCGAGCTCCTTCACCTGGTCCCGCAGACGAGCGAAGCCCGGCTCAGAGCGCAGCATCGCAAGCTGAAGGTTCAGCACCAGCAGATCGAACCGCTTCGCCTCCTCGTTCTCCGGGTCAAGTTCCGTCGGTAATCCCACCACCGAGTGCGACAGCTCCCCGAGCGCCTATGGCGACAAGTGGGTCCACGCCTCGGGTCTAGTGTACTTCTCGACCAGGCGCCGATGCGGCCGTACGACAAAGTTGTCGAGATTCATCGCCGCCGTCTCGCGCTGCAATCGCTCGGCGAGAGAACGGCGCACCTCGTCGTTCGTCTTCGGTGCACCGTAGGGTGCTGCGGTGTCCTTGATGACTCTTTCCTCTACCCTGTCAGGGCTTCGATGGTCCAGCTCGCCAATCACCTCCAGGCGCGCCTTAAACAGCCGCCTGCTGAGCGATTCACCCACCATGACCTCGGTGCCGGGGATATTTTGACTGAAATACTCCAGGTTCTGACAGTAGTCGAAGACGCAGAAGAATGCTTTATCCTCGCCCGGCCCGAACAGGTCCGGGCACAGGCGCCCCCCCGGCCGAGCATCTGCCAGAACTTCGTCTTCGAGCGCACCAGCTTGAAGAACAGCAGGTTCACGACTTCAGGGATATCGATTCCGGTGTCGAGCATGTCGACCGAAATGGCAATGTGCGGCGCCTTGTCTTTGGCCGAGAAGTTGTCGATCAGACTCTGCGCGTACTCGGCCTTGAACGTAATGACGCGCGCGAATTCGCCCTTGTAGTGCGGATAGTTGGCGTTGAATCGTTCGGCGATGAACTCGGCGTGGTGCTGATTCTTCGCGAATAAGATGGTTTTGCCGAGCCGATCGCCGCCGGACACCGTCAGGCCCCGCGTCATCAGGTGCTCCAGTACCTTGTCGACGGTGTCCTTGTTGAACAGCCACTTGTTGACAGCCTCGGCCTCCACGCGATTGGGAACAGTGCCGTCGTCGCCCCACTCGAGGGCATCCCATTGGTCCTTGTCCTCTTCGGACAGATCGTCGTATTTGATTCCTTCGTGTTGAAACTTGAGCGGCACCGACACGGCCTTGGGCGGCACGAGGAAGCCGTCACGCACTGCTCCCTCGAGCCCGTAGGCGTCGGTCGGCACGCCGTTCTCGAGATCGAACAGACCCCGTAGGTGTTTCGGTCTACCTCGTCCTTGGGAGTGGCTGTGAGGCCGACGAGTAGTGAGTCGAAGTAATCGAAAATCGCGCGGTACTTCTGGAAGACCGACCGGTGCGCCTCATCGATGATCACAAGGTCGACATGGCCGACGCGAAGCGGCGCTGTCCGTCACGGGCTTCGTCAATGAGGCCCATCATTGTCGGATAGGTCGAGATGAAGACTCGCCCCTCGGCGTCCTTTTCGGTCACGAGATTCACGGGCGAGGCGTCGGGCAGGTGGCGCTTGAAGGCGGTCACTGCCTGATTCACGAGCGCGACGCGATCGGCGAGGAACAGCACGCGCTTGACCCAGTTGCAGCGCATCAGCAGATCGCAGAGCGCGATTACCGTGCGCGTCTTTCCGGCGCCAGTGGCCATCACCACCAGTGCCTTGCGGTCATGGTCACGCTCGAAAGCTTCTGCGATGCGTCGGATGGCACGGGTCTGGTAGTAGCGTTCGACGATGGCGAGATCGATCTCAGCTTCCGCAAGGCGCTTGCGCGTGGAGCGCCGCTCGACGGCGAGCTCGAGCTCCGCCTTCTTGTAGAAGCCCTGGACCGCACGTGGTGGGTAACGCGTGTCGTCCCAGAACTAATGTTCGTAGCCGTTCGAATAAAAGATCAGCGGTCGCTGGCCGAATTGGCGATCAAGGCAATCGGCGTAGAGCTTGGCCTGCTGCTGGCCGACGCGTGTGTCGCGCCGGGTGCGCTTGGCTTCGACGAGTCCCAGTGGCTTGCCGTCATCCCGCCAGAGCACGTAGTCAACATAGCCGACGCCCTTCTGGTTGGGCATTTCGCTGACCTCAAACTCGCGATCCCGCGGCTGATCGAGCGGCCATCCGGCCTCCTTCAACAGCAGGTCGATGAAGTAGTCACGGGTCTCGGCCTCGGAGTAATCGTGCGTGTCCGGTTGTGCCGCTGCGACCTGCTTGACCGCAGCGACTTCAGCGCGCAGGCGCTACAGTTCGTCGTCGAGTGTCGACTTGTCAGCCAGCAACGTGGCGAGTTTCTCGTCGCGCTCGCGCAGTCCCGCCTCGAGCTGTTGCAGCTGCTCAGCGGTCTGCCCGCGCACGGGGGTCGCTTTCGGCGGCGCGCTCGCATTGAAGGCCAGACCCGGCGCCGGCCGTGCGGCTCGGCCGTAGGTGCGGGCGAGCCAGTACGTGACGTGGAAGAGCTCGCGCACCGCGGCTACCGCATCGTCAAGCGGAATGGCTCTGTGCCCATGCACGGCCCGATTGCCGAGCGTATTGATGATCCGCGCCTTGCTGAACACGGCTTCGCCGGCGGCTTGCTTGAAGCTCGGCTCGTGGATCAGCGCCGACAGGTTGTCCTGGTACGGCAGCTTCAGTGTCGCATCGTGCTTGTAGGCCTAGCCCACCGCGAGTTCGAGGGCACGCCGTGCATAGAAGCATGCCGTACGGGGATCGGAGTGCACGGCGCTCTCGGCGCGCGCAGCCGAATCATAGACTGCGGACCACTCCGCTTGCAGAAATGCGAACTGACTCATGTGCCGGCCTCCCCGCTGACGGCGCCGGGTCCTGCGTCGTTGAACAGCGCGATGTAGGGCGCATAACGGACGCGCCGGTTGCGCGCATAGCCTGTCATTTCATGGAGCACGCCGAGCTTGACGAGGCGAGAGACGAGGCTATTTGCGGCTGCGTAGGTCGTTCCGGTCATCTTTTGCACGTCTCCGACGGCGACGATCGGCCGGTCGAAGAGCGATTCGAGCACCTTGTGGCCGTTGCCCGCTGCGCGCCCGAGTTGCGCCGCGATTGAGGAGCGGTGCTGCTCACGCAGCTGCAGAATCCGGCGCGCCGTCTCCGCTGCTTCCCCTGCCACCTCGATCACGCCGCGCAGGAAGAAAGTCAGCCAGTCCTCCCAGGCGCCGCGATCACGCACCGCCTGCAGGTGCTCGTAGTACGCCTGTCGGTGCTGCTTGAAGAAATGGGAGAGGTAGAGCACCGGTTTGTGGAGCACGCCGCGCTCGGTGAGCAGGAAGGTGATCAGCAGCCGGCCCACGCGACCATTACCGTCAAGGAAGGGGTGGATCGTCTCGAACTGGACATGGGCCAGCGCAATCTTGACCAGCGGCGGCAGCGTATCGGGGGTGTGCAGGAAGCTCTCCAGGTCCCCCAGCGCCTCCGGCACCCCATGGGGCGGCGGCGGCACGAAGGTCGCGGTGGCGAGCGTGCAGCCGGCCGGACCGATGCAATTCTGGCTGGTGCGCAGCTCGCCGGGCTGCAACCGGCCGCCGCGGACCCCGCGCATCAGCTCCGCATGGATCTCGCGCACCAGTCGCACCGACACCGGCAGCTCGTGCAGCCGCGCGAGCCCCTGGTTCATTGCCCGCACGTAGTTCACCACCTCGTCCACATCGCGCGGCAGGTTCTGGTCAAGCAGCTGTGCCTCGGCTGCCAGGAGGTCCTGGAGCGAGCTTTGCGTGCCCTCGATCTGGCTGGAAAGCACCGCCTCCTTGCGCACGTACATGAACACGAAGAGGTCGGGATTCGGCAAAGTCAGTACCGACCCGTCGAGCCGGCCGAGGGCGCGATCGGCGGTGGAAAGCAGCCCCTGGAGCTCTCCGGTCAATACCGGGGCCGGCTGCGGTGGCAGTGGCGCCGGAATGAAGGCGCGATAGCCGGCTGACTGGGCGACGTACCGTCCTGCCCGGGTCGAAGCCTCGGCGCTAGTCGCCATCGAGTTCGCTGCCTTTCACAAGGGGCCAAATCGAACCCATATGATAGGCTGCGTTTAACAAGGACGGAAGCCGTCCGCCTTATTTTAGTTTCCTGGGACCCTGGCGGTTGCCCCGACGCCCGACTCCAGACCCGCCGCCTTTTGAATTGGCCGCCCGAGGGGACTCCGCGATCATCGGGCCGGCAGCGGCAAGCCGCGGGCGCGCACCGGCGAAAGCAGCCCGGACCTCGGCAAAGCGCGCTTCGTCCAACGGTTTGCGGCACTTCACGGAGTTCATCACGTTAAGCCCCGACGAAGTAAGGTGAATTCGTTCCAGGAAATCTTGCCGTCCTTGTTCGTGTCGATCCGATTGAACATTTCGCGCGTCAGCAGACTTGTGGCATAGCCACCGAGGCGACGTAGGGTGAGGCGCTTACGTATTCGGACTCGCTGACCTCTCCCCTGCCACGCCGGTCTATCATGCGGAAGACCCCGAGGGGTTCTGGTTGCCATTGTTGAAATCGAAGTGCCACGCGTAGTTCGGATCGGGCGCGTACTCCGTGGGCGGCCCATAGTTATTGCATTGGACGTTTGCCTGTCCACTTTCCGGCGGATGCACGTCCGCCCCACCAGACGCGCATCCCGAAGAACGGGTAGCGCATCCTGCACCGACATGCCGGTCTCTGACTCCCGGCGGGACAGGCGCACTATGATACAAA
>JAJZSQ010000122.1 GCA_021849615.1 Pseudomonadota bacterium | reverse complement strand
GTACCGCCACTAAATCTGGGAGAAGACGCATGACCGATCCCGCCACCGCGCGGAGCGACGTCACCGCCATCAACAAGATCAGGCGCCTCTCCTCGCAAGCTCTGCTCGCGGGCATGATCGGCAACATCCTCGAGTGGTACGACTTCGGCCTGTACGGCTATCTCGCACCCGTGATCGGCGCGCACTTCTTTCCCTCCACGAACCCCATTGCCTCCCTGCTCGGTGCCTACGGCGGATTCGCCATCGGCTTCGCGGTGCGTCCGCTCGGCGGCGCAGTCCTCGGTCATATCGGCGATCGGGTCGGCCGCAAGGCGGTCCTGATCACCTCGGTGGTACTCATGGGTGTGGCCACGAGCGCGATCGGCGTGCTGCCGACGTACCAACAGGTCGGCCTGTGGGCACCGGCGCTGCTGCTCGTGGTGCGCATCTTCCAGGGCTTCTCCGTGGGCGGGGAATTCACCGGCTCGGTGTCGTATCTGATCGAGACTTCGCCTCGTCACCGGCGCGGCATCGCCGGCAGTTTCGCCAACATCGGCTCGACCGGCGGCTACCTGCTCGCTGCCGCTGCGGCGACGGGCACCGTGCTGCTCTTAGCGCACGATCCGCACCTGCACTGGGCGTGGCGCGTCCCCTTTCTCGCCGGCGGCATCATCGCGATCCTGGCGTACTGGATGCGCACGAATCTCAGCCACCGCGGCTACGAGCCCGACCCGACCGACGACGACGAGCCACGCGAGCTGCCGATCAAACAGGCCTGCACCCAGGCGCCGCGCGCGATGGTGCTCGCCGTCCTGTTCACGTGGGGATACGGCGTCGCCGACTACCTGACTCTGGTGTTCCTGCCGACCTTCGCCAGCAAGTTCGGACATCTGGCAAGCGGCAGCGCCCTTGCGATCAACACCATCGGGGAGGGTGTGGCGATCTGCGCGATTCCGATCGCGGGGTGGCTGACTGACCGCGTGCTGCGCCGGCGCACCATGCTGATTCTCGCTTTTACGCTGATCTTCTGCGCCGCAATCGGCTTTTTCGTGCTGGCCGGGCGCGGTGCGCCGGTCGCGTTCGCGCTCGCGCAATTCGGCTTCGCGATTTTCCTCGGCATGATCATGGGCAGCGCCCCGGCGATGCTCGCCGAGCAGTTTCCCTCGGAGTTCCGTCTCTCGGGTTACTCGCTCTCGTTCAATGTCGGGCTCGGGTTCGGCGGTGGCACGGCGCCGCTGATCGCCACCGCGCTGATCGGCGCAAGCGGGTTCGGCCTCGCGGCCGCCGGCTACCTGATGCTCGGGGCGCTGCTGTCGATCGGGGCGCTGGCGCTGATGCCGGACCGCAGCCGCGAGCCGCTGCTGTGAAGCGCGACCCTGACGCGCCCTACGCGGTGTGAAAGCCCTGCGGCGGATCGCCGCTCGCCAGTGCCGCCTCGCTCACCTCGACGGCCACGACCCGGCTCGCCGCCGAGCCTTCCCACAGCCAGGCGATGAACGTCTCGACCGCAGAAGACTCCCCGCAGGCGAGCACCTCCACCCGGCCGTCGGGCAGGTTCACCGCGTGACCGTGCACACCGAGTTCGCGCGCACGCCGCTGACAGGTGGCGCGATAGAACACCCCCTGCACGCGGCCGGACACCAGACACTTCTTGCACAGCATCGATTCAATATACCCTAGTGCACCCTTGGGCCGGATCGCAGCGCCGATGACCGAAATCCTCGTTCTCTACTACTCCCGTGGCGGTGCCACCGCCGAACTCGCCCGCCAGGCCTGCCGCGGCATCGAGACCGTGCCCGGTGCGAGCGCCAAACTGCGCACCGTGGCGCCGGTGAGCGCCGAGAACGAGGGCCCGGTGCGGGCGGTGCCGGCAAGTGGCGCGCCGTACGCGACGCTCGAGGACCTGCGCTCGGCCGGCGGGCTGCTGCTCGGCAGCCCGACCCGCTTCGGTAACATGGCTGCGGCCCTGAAATACTTTCTGGATGGCACGGGAAGCCTGTGGCTCTCCGGCGCGCTCGCCGGCAAACCGGCCGGGGTATTCACCTCGACCCAGACCCAGCACGGCGGTCAGGAATCGACCCTGTTGTCGATGATGCTGCCCCTGCTGCATCACGGCATGTACCTGGTCGGCCTGCCGTACACGGAACCGGCGCTGCAGCGCACCGCTGGCGGCGGCACGCCCTACGGCGCCTCGCACGTCGCCGGCGCCGACAATGCCGCGCAGCTCGGCGCCGAGGAGCGCGAGCTCGCCCAGGCGCTCGGCCGGCGGGTCGCCTCACTCGCGGTGCGCCTGGCCGGCGCGCCGCGCGAGTGAGGGAAGGCGCGCCCCTCAGGGTCGGCCGGGACGCGCCAGAACCTCGCGGATGAACGGCACCGTCAGGCGCCGCTGCGCCGCGAGCGCCGCCTCGTCGAGCGTATCGAGCAGCGCATAGAGCTGCCCCATGTCGCGCGGGAAGCGCCGCTGCAGCCAGCGCGAGGCGTCTTCCGGAAGCTCCAGACCGCGCAGCCGGGCGCGCAGCCTGAGCGCCTCCTGCTGCTCGGCCTCATCGAGCGCGCGCAGCTGAAAGACCGAGGCGGCGGCGCAGCGTGAACCGAGATCGGCCAGCGCCCAACGCAGCAGCGCCGGCGGCCGATCCGCAGCGAGCACCAGCGTGGCGCCGGACTCGGTCACCTCGCGTACCAGCGTAAAGAGCGCCCGCTCCCACTCCAGATGCCCGAGCACCGCATCGAGATCGTCGATCGCCAGACACTCGAGCTGCGGCAGCCCGGCGAGCACCTCCACGCCGAGTTGCGCCAATTCGCCGAGCGGCACGTAGGCGGTGCGCCGGGCACTGCCTGCGGCGGCGCAGATCCCCTGCAGCAGATGCGTCTTGCCCGACCCTGCCGGGCCGCAGAACCAACTGACCCCGGGCTCCCCGAGCGCCGCACGGCGCGCATGCTCGAGCGCCTCGGCATTGCGCGCCGGCAGAAAGCTCTCGAATACGGCGCGATCGGCGAGGCGTACCCCGAGTGGCAGCTGCTGCATCGTCATGGGTCAGACCGTCCGGTGCGGGGCGTACCAGGCGCGGCGCGTAAACGTTGCCAGATAGTCAAATCCCGACAACGCCGTGGTGAGGAAAACGATGAGCGCGAACGCGCGCAGCTCGCCGGCGAGCGGCAGCCGCGACGCCGCCACGAACATCACCCCGGCGAGATACAGCAACTGCGCGGCGGTGTTGATCTTGCTGATCACCGTCGGGCGGCCGTGCAGCGGACCGAACCAGACCCGGTAGATGAGCGCCCCGAGCGCAATCATGACGTCGCGGGCCACGGCCGCGGCGGTCACCCACCAGGGCACGAGGCCGAGCCAAGCCGACTCGACGAAGACCACCACCAGCAGCAGCTTGTCGGCGGCCGGATCGAGCACCTTGCCGAGCTCCGAGACCCAATTGAAGCGTTTGGCGAGAAACCCGTCGAGACCGTCGGACACCGCCGCCACCACGAACAGTGCCAAGCCCAGCGCGTAGCGCTGCGCGTGTAGTGCACTCGCCACCGGCCAGATCAACGCCAGCCGGATCAGGCAGATCAGGTTGGGTATGTGGCGCACGACTCAGGGCGAAGGCGCCGCCGGAGCAGAGCTTGCCGGTGGCGGCACTGCCGCCGGCGCCGGGGCGCTGCCCGGAGTCGGGTTCGCGGGGGCCGGGGTTGGCGGCGCAGGCGGCGGCGGCACGTACTGGTAGGTAAGCACGCCGTCCGAGGCCTGACGCTTCAGGCGCGGCGACCACGAGAGTGTACGGCGCAGGCCGTCTGCCCCGCCGCGCGCCCAGAGTTCGAACTCCACCGTGCTGCCGTCGACTTCCCGAACGGTGCTCTGGTGCACGCCCGGCACCGCCGCGAGCATCGTCTCCGCCTGGGCATAGTCCGCGAGCGTCCGCAGGCCCACGATGCGCACCGGCGTCTCGGCGACCCCGCCGCCCGCGGTGGCCTGCAGCGGCGGCGCCAGCCATTCGACCGTCTGATCAATGCCCGAGGTCACCGAGCCGGTGAACTGGCGCGTGACGAACGGGGTGACGAGCGTCCAGTGCCACGTATCGGGCACCGGAGGGGACGCGGCGCCCGTACCAGGCGCCGCAGAGGCTGAAGGGGCGGCGGGGGGCGCCGGCGCACTCTGCGCAGGGGCCGCTGCCGTGACGTCCCGGCCGATGAGCAGCTGTTCGGCGCCGAAGTTGTGCGCCATCGAGAGCAGTGCCGAGGGCGGCAGCAGCTGCCCGTCCGCCGTGCGTACGGTCAACGGGACGATGCTGATCGGCAGGCCGCGCAACTCGGCGGCCTGCTGCACCGAGGCGCCATCCGCGGCCTGCTGGGTCTGCGCCGGCGGGGGGCTCAGCACGACGAGCGTGAAGGGTCGATCGGCGTTCCAGAGATTACGTCCGGCGGCGCGGATCGCCTGCTCGAGCGGACCGGCCTGAAAGGTGACGAGCAGCGTGCCCGTCGGTCCCTGCTGATAGCCCTGCACGTACTGCGCGGCGTTGGCCGCGAGCGCCGCGAGTTGCGGATCCTGCGCCGCCGCGGTATGACCCGTCGCCCGCACCAGGACAGCCTGCAGCGCCTGGGTCAGCGCGGCGGGCGTCTGCGCCGCCGTATTCACGGTAAACACCGGGACTTCGCGGCTCGCAAGGCACACCGCCGGCAGTGCCGCGCAGGTCAGCAGCGTCAACAGGCGCCCTATGCGGCGCGATGCGGTGATCATGCGAACGAGCCTTCGATCCTGGTGTTTGTACCGCGCCACGGCGCCGGACGGAATGTACAATACCATATGCGAACCGGCCGCACGGCGGCAGCCCCCAGCCTCGGAAAGACCACTGCATGACTGACCCGAAAGTCTCGCGCGGCATGACTTACCGCGACGCTGGCGTCGACATCGACGCCGGAGACGAGCTCGTCGAACGCATCAAACCGCATGTTGCGCGCACGCGCCGCCCTGAGGTCCTCGCCGGCGTCGGCGGGTTCGGAGCACAGGTGGAGATTCCGGCCGGTTATCGCAAGCCCGTACTGGTGTCTGGCACCGACGGCGTCGGCACCAAGCTGCGCCTCGCCATCGACACCGGCCGGCACGACACCATCGGCATCGATCTGGTCGCCATGTGCGTCAATGACGTGCTGGTGCAGGGCGCCGAGCCGCTGTTCTTCCTCGACTACTACGCCACCGCAAAGCTGCGCGTCGAAGTCGCCGAGGCGGTGGTACGCGGCATCGCCGAGGGCTGCGCGCAGGCCGGTTGCGCCCTGGTCGGGGGCGAGACCGCCGAAATGCCTGGCATGTACCACGGCGAAGATTACGATCTCGCTGGCTTTTGCGTCGGGGTGGTGGAGAAGGAGGCCATCATCGACGGCCGCCACACCCGCCCCGGGGATGCCGTCATCGGACTCAGCGCCTCAGGACCGCACTCGAACGGCTACTCGCTGATCCGCAAATTGGTGGCCACCAGCGGTGCCGATGCACACACCATGCTCGACGGGGAGCCGCTCCTCGAGCGGCTGCTCGCGCCGACGCGCATCTATGTCAAACCGCTGCTGGCGCTCGCGCGTGCCGTGCCGCTGCGGGCCATGGCCCACATCACCGGCGGCGGACTGACGGACAACATTCCGCGTGTGCTGCCTGACGGTCTGGAAGCGGTGCTGAAGCGGCGCAACTGGCCGCACGATCCGGTGTTCGACTGGCTGCAGCACGCCGGCCGGATCGAGGCGGCCGAGATGCACCGCACCTTCAACTGCGGCATCGGCATGGTGGTCATCGTGCCGGCTGGGCATGAGACCGCCGCGCTCGAGTTTCTCGCCTCGCACGGCGAGCAGGCGCAGCTGATCGGGGAGATCCGCGCCGGCACGCGCGGCGTCGTCATCGAGTGAGCACCCGCGGTGCACTGCGGCTCGGGATATTGATCTCCGGCCGCGGCTCGAACATGGCTGCGATCGCGCAGCACTGCCGCGCCGGGCGCCTCGGCGCCGAAGTCGCACTGGTCATTTCCGATCAGCCCGCCGCTGCGGGCCTGGAGACGGCCCGCGAGTTGGGCTTGGCGACCCGCGCGATCCCGTGGCCCGGAGCTGCGCAGCGCAGCGAGTTTGAACGGCAAGCCGCCGCCGCGCTCGATGCGGCCGGCGTCGAGCTCATCGTCCTCGCCGGCTTCATGCGCATCCTGTCGGGGCCGTTCGTGACCGCCCGCGCCGGCCGCATCCTCAACATTCATCCCTCGCTGCTGCCGAAGTTTCCGGGACTGCATACCCACCGGCGCGCGCTCGAGGCGGGCGAGCGCGCGCACGGAGCCACCGTGCATTACGTAACACCCGAACTCGACGGCGGCCCGCGGTTGCTGCAGTCTAGGATTGCCGTGCGGCCCGGGGAGAGCGAGGAGAGCCTCTCAGCGCGCGTTCAGGCGACCGAGCACATCATCTACCCGAAGGTGATCGGCTGGCGCGCCGAAGGACGGCTGCAGTGGCGCGAGGAGCGCCCGTGGCTCGACGGCGCGCCGCTGCTCACGCCGGTGATCGAGGAGTTCGATGCGTAAGAGAGTCTCGATGCGGCTGCAGGTCCTGCCCTCAGCGCTCGCGCTGCTCGCAGCCCTGACACTGGCGCATGCGGGCAGTCCGCCGGCCGAGCCCGCCGCCGTAAAGCCGCCGACCTTCGTCGCCACCTACTCGGTGGCCTGGCACGGCATCACCGCCGGACGCTCGACCCTGACCCTCGCCCAGACCGGTCCGGACGAATACCGCTACAGCTCGGTCGATCGGGCGGGCGGACTGTTCCATCTGTTCCTGCCCCACGACATCACCCAGGAGAGCCGCTTCCGGCTGGTGAACGGCGAGGTGCAGCCGCTGAGCTTCCGCTCCCAGGGGGGCGGTCCGCCCGAGGACGTGCATTTCGACTGGACCAGCGGCCGGGTGACCGGCAGCGCCAAACACAAGCCGCTCGACCTGAAACTCGAACCGGGCACGCAGGATCCCGGCTCGGTGCAGATTGCCCTGATGCTGGGATTTCTCGCCGGCAAGCCGCCCGCGAGCTTCTGGATGCTCAACACGGACGTGATCAACCAGTTCGAGTTCGTCCGGCAGGGCGAAGCCACACTTCGCACTCCGCTCGGCGAGCTGCACACCCTGCTCTACACCAGCCATCATCAGGGCGCACGGCGCACGACCTACATGTGGCTCGCGCCGTCGCTCGATTACCTGCCGGCGCGCCTCGAGCAGCGCCGCGGCGATGAAGTGCTCTTTGCGCTCAACATCCGCTCCTTCAAGAAACAATGACGGCCCCTTCGGAGGATCGACCGGGAGCCGGTACGATGACGAACGCGAGCGCACGTCGAGCCCATTGCTCTCCGTGTTCCATGTCTCACGTGAATTGAAGCAAAGCGACCACCGATTTCGTTGCGACCGGACGGCCGCGTCACAAGCCGGCGCCCTGCACCGACCACTCCTGGGCGCACGGTTCGGCAACCCGCCCCGAACTCCGTTGAGACAGACCTGACGGGCGCGTCAGGCCTTCGGCAACGTCACGCCCTTCTGTCCCTGATACTTGCCGCCCCGGTCCTTGTAGGACGTGGCACACACCTCATCCGACTCGAAAAACAACATCTGCGCCACGCCTTCGTTGGCGTAAATCTTGGCAGGCAGCGGCGTCGTGTTGGAAAACTCCAGCGTGACGTGCCCCTCCCACTCCGGCTCCAGAGGCGTTACGTTCACGATGATTCCGCAACGCGCATATGTGGATTTGCCCAGGCAAACGGTGAGCACGCTGCGCGGAATCCGGAAGTACTCCACCGTGCGCGCCAGCGCAAAGGAATTCGGCGGGATCACGCATACGTCTGACTTCAGGTCGACGAAACTCTTCTCGTCGAAGGCCTTCGGATCGACGATGGTCGAGTTGATGTTGGTGAAGATCTTGAACTCATCCGCACAGCGGACGTCGTAGCCGTAGCTCGACGTGCCGTAGGAGATGATCTTGTGGCTGTCGACGTAGCGAACCTGCTCGGCGGCAAACGGCTCGATCATGCCGTGCTCGCGCGCCATGCGCCGGATCCAGTTGTCGGATTTGATGCTCATCGGCTGACACTACCTTGAATAATTTCCCGTACCGGCCGTCGCCCCGGCCGCTCCCGCGTGTGGATCGGGGATTTCAGCTCTTTTCCACCACGATCTTCGGGAAGACCCCGCTGCGATCGAACGGCCGCAGGGAGAGCGCCGCGGCGGTGCGTCGCGCCATCTGCAGGTAGGCGTCCGCGCGGGTCGATTCCGGCTCGGCCGCAACGGTCGGGCGGCCACCGTCGGCTTCCTCGCGCACGCGTGCAT
>JAJZSQ010000121.1 GCA_021849615.1 Pseudomonadota bacterium | reverse complement strand
ACGGCCTTGGCCATCAGGTCCTCCGCTTTCACAGGCGCACGCCCTCCCGGGCGATGTTGCGCAACAGGGCCGGGTTCGAGTACGTCTCGGGGTGCTCCCACTCGTCCATCCAGATCGGCAGCGGGGCTATGTTGATGCCGGTTTCCAGCAGCACGTCGTAGGCCACATCGGCCATCGCCAGGGCGGTGGGCAGCAGTCGCCGGTGTTCGCCGCGCAGCAACACCGCAACATCGGCGTCGCTGTCGGGCCGGTGCGTTCCGCGCGCCCGGCTGCCGTCAAGAAGCGGGACGCCCGGCAACGTCCCGTGGACCGGCACTCCCGGCGCAACTCCCGCGAGCGCTTCCCCAGGGCCCGCCGGATAACACGGGCGGTTGAAGCCAGGGGTGCAGGCCACTTTGGCATCTGCCCAAAAGCGAAAGGGGGCGGCACTCCCCGGCACGCCCCGCACCTCAGTACCACCCGTTGAGACACGCCGGTCCCGCGAAAGTATTGCTACCCAGGCTGAAGGTGAAGTGATCGACATTGCCGGCCGCGTCGGTGACGGTGATGTCGAAGTCCGGAAGCACGAGCGCACTGCTGTTCGGAAGGACCCAGGTTCCGGTGTTGTCGGCGCCCGGGGTGAGCACCGGCGTGGCGCCGTTGATCGTCATCGCCACGACCCCCGACAGATTGTCGCGGTACGACCCGCTCCAGTTGGCGCTGCCCTGGGGCAGCGGGTAGAAGCCGCTGCTGTCAGACCAGTAGCGGTTGACGCAGAACTGCGGCGGGGTGTGGTCGACGTTGAGCGGAAAGCTCGCGGTGGCTACAGTGCCGATATAATCGGTCGCCGCCACCGCGAGCGTGTGGCGTCCGTCGGGAATGGCCGCGGTATCGAGTGTGGCGGTGAACGCGTAGCCGCCCCCCATCGCCGGAGGCGGCACCGGATTGCCCAGGGCCAGCGGCTTTCCGTCGAGCGTGACCGCCGGCGGCGATGCGAAACCGAAGGCGTCCTCGAGGTCGAGCGCGAGCACCGGCGAGGTTGCCGCCGGACCGCCCACCCAGCCGGTGGGACTGCGCAGGACGATGGCCGGTCCCTGCTCGGTGAACGGGATGACTGCCCGGGTGCCGAAAACGGGACTGGTGCTGTCGTTATAGGCCTGGGCTGCCGCGGCGACGGCTGCGGGACCCACGGACGTGCGGTTTTCCGCGCCCTGCGCCACGCGGACCATCTGCACCGCGAGTGCGTGCCGGTAGACGTCCGCGTCGAGTGCAAACGTGCCGAGGGAGAGCGGCACCGGGTTGCCGTTCGGATCGGCGGCATTGCCGTCGAGCACGCCATCGGCGGCGATATCGTCGTGCATGCGCTGCGCCAGCGACACCGCGTTGAACGGCGCCTGTCCCGGGGTCGCCTGGTCGATCGCTGCGGCGTAGTCGGTCCAGCCCGAGAGCGCCGCGGCGGCAAAAGCGTACTGCAGTCCCGGCGTCAGGAACGGCGAGGCGTTGGCCGGATTGGTGATGTCGACCGGGAGGGTCTTGATGATGTCCACGCCGATGAGCTGCGAAATCATCTGGTTGGCCTGATCGATCGCGGCGCCGACCGCCATGCCCTGCTTGCCGATGTAGTACTGGGCGAGCCCGGCGGCGACACCGGTGAACGCGGTGACCGCGACGGTCAGGGGCGTTCCGGAATGATAGTTCGCGAGCGCCGTGAGCGTCGCGCCCTCGGCGAGCGGTACCTGCTGGCCGCTCGTCTCGTCGACGTAATAGCCGCCGCCCACCTGCACGAGGAGGGGCACATCGACGCTGCTTATCGTGACGGCATAGCGGCCCTGGTCATCGGTCACGGCGCTGCCGAGCAGACTGCCCGCCACGCCGTTGGCGAAGCTGTACACGGAAACGGTCGCGTGCACGATGGGTCCATCGAAGGCCACCCCGGAAACCACCGCGTCCGGGCGTGCCGGCGGCAGCGCACCGGAGCCGGCGCCGCCGCAGGCAGCGAGCAGCACGGCACAGAACACCGCAGCGAAGCAGGTACGCATGGTGCGAATCCCCCGTCAGTGGTCAGCGTATCCGGTGGGTCAGCAATGCGCCGGCGGCGAGCACGGTCGCGGCGTGCGGATCGAGCGGCGCGTCGTAACGCAGGTCCACGCCGATTTTCCAGCCGTGCGTCCAGCGCCACTCGGAATCCGCCGTGAGCACGGCATCGAGCACGCCGACCGTGCGGTCCGGATAGACCGTCGCCAGAAATCCGCCGCTGTCGATCGTGTGGCGCAGCGTCTCGTCCTCGCGCGCATACCCCAGGCCGAACCCGAGCCACGGCTTCCACCGATAGCTCAGGCGCCAGCGCTCCTGGTACGACAGGCTGGCGCTGGTGCGCTCGATGCGCTGCCCGACATCGGCGGTGCTGGCGGCCAGCGTGACGGTTTCCCGTCCCGCCGCGAGCCGCAGGCGCGTGTCGCGGCCCCAGCCGAGGATCGCGACCGCGGCGAGGTCGGGCGCCGCGGCCGCCGCGGTCGGTCCATCGGGGTCGGAGACCGAAAGGCGGGCCACGCCGCCGGCAAGGCCGAGGCTCAGCGGTTCGCCGGCCGCCGCAGCGCATGCCCAGAGCCCGAGCCCGACCG
Source organism: Pseudomonadota bacterium (assembly GCA_021849615.1). Lineage (GTDB taxonomy): Bacteria > Pseudomonadota > Gammaproteobacteria > Steroidobacterales > Steroidobacteraceae > 13-2-20CM-66-19. The sequence continues at coordinate 5,768 of JAJZSQ010000121.1, read as the reverse complement.
CCAGCATCCATCTCGAATCCATGATCCCTCCCCGAAAAACCGCGAACCGCGCAGCGGCCGGTCAGAATGTCGCCGCCACGCGGATGAGCACCGGCTGCGGCGCAACATCGATGATGGGCACCCGCCGCGTGGAACCGCCGATCGCCCGCCCGGCGTCGCTGAGCAGCGAACCGGTCGCCGCCCCGGCCGCGGCCGCGGCCGCCCCGGTTCCGCCCAGCAGGCTGCCGACCGCGGTGCTGCCCGCCGCCAGCACGCCCTGGCCGGCGCTGCGCCGCAGCATGCGGACCGCATCGACCGTGACGACGCCGGCAAGGCCCGGAACCCGGGCGGTATCGAACACCCGCCCGCGCAGCCGGAATTCGCGCCCGCCGGGGGTGATGCCCTGGACGGCGACCATCTCCATGCGCTGGGTTGCGCCACTCAGGCGCTTCACGCAAAACAGCAGCGTTCCGGCCGGCAGCCGCCGGTGGCGTCCGTGCACCGTGCGGCTCAGCACCAGCTCGACCCGCCCCGGGTCGGCGCTCGAGGCCCGCGCCGGCAGACGCGCATGCATCCAGGTCCCGAGCCGGATGCCGAACCGATGTCGGCGACCGGACACCACCGCATCCGAGTAGATGACCGGCTGCGGGGAGGCCGCCCACGGCGGATCCCCCGGAACGTCGCGCACGTGCAAGACCGAAGGGAATGTTTTTGCGCGGCGGCGCGCGGCGGCCGGCGCGCGCGGCACACGCCGCGGCCTGGGTGCCGGCGGCGCCAGGGCCGCAAGATCCCCCGGCCGCACCAGCCGGGCGCGCACGCGCTCGGCCTGCTCGTCCCGGCGCACCAGCGCATGCAACGCCGCCGGGGTAATGGCCGCCGCCGCGGGCACCAGCGCCGTGAGCGCCAGCGCGGCGAGTCCGGCGCGCGCTACCACTGCGCCTCCAGGTTGGCCCGGTCGGTCAGCACCTCCAGGCGCAGCCGGTCGCGGGCATCGAGACGCGCCCGCATGACGGTGAGGACGCCGCGCCCCTGCCCGCCCGGCGCGATGCGCCGCGGCAGGCTGCGGGCGGCCGGAAGCGGCTGCGCCTGTCCGCTGCCGGCATCGATCTCGAACAGCTGTGCGTTCTCGACGCGCAGGCTGCGGGCGGCGCTGCCGTTGCTCAGCCGGAAAACGAAAACGGTGTACGGGCCGAAGCTCAGCGACTCGCGGACGTACAGCGCCACGCGGCCGCCGTCGGGAAGCGGCGAACGCGCCTCCTGTTCGATGCGCCGGCGCCGCGGCCGGTCCAGGGCGAGCACGCCGATGCGCGCCTGCGTGCGCGCTGCCACCTCGCGATCGAGACGTGCAACCTGCCGGCGATAGCGTGCCTGCAGCGCGCGCGTGCGGCGCGCGACCGCCCTGCGGATGGCGCCGGCCCGCGCGCGCGGCCCGAGTTCGAAGATCACGTCGCTGTAGTCCGCGGCCCGCTCCACGCTGGTGCGCAGTTCGATGCTCAGCTCATAGCCCGCGACCGTCACGTACAGATTGCCGAAGCAGCGCCGCCGCGCGGCGCCCGGCCGCGCGGTGACGATGAAGAAGTTGCGGCCCGGATCGCGGTGCGCGGCGAACGCGGCCGGATTGGTCAGGTCGAGCGTGAACGGAACATGCCGCCCCGCGTGGTCCAGCACGAACGGAAAGATGAAGCGCGTGCCCAGCCCGGGAACGATGCGCACGGTGAGGGTGGTGTAGCGGGTCAGCACCACGCGCTGCTGCCGCAGGGCGGCACACGCCGGGGATGCCAGAGCCAGCACCAGCAGGACGGTCGGCAGCGCCGGCGCGCGCATCTCAGCGCTCCCGGATGCCGGTGACTTCGAGTCCGGCGGTGTCGGCCATCGTGCGCGCCACGATCGCGACATTCAGGGTCATGTCGAAGGGGCGCACGGTGACGCGATCACGGTGGTCGCGGATGTGGATCTCGCCGCGCGCCCGGACCCGCGCCGCAAGGCCGCGGCGCTCGAGGATGCGCACGCCGCCGGGCGGCGCGTCGAACGTCAGCCGCGAACGCGAGCGGGCGGCGCGCACGCGCATGAGATAATCCCCGCCCGCGGCGCGGTCGCGGCGCAGTGCCTGGAGTGCCGCGTGGCGCAGCGCCGGAGACATCATGTTGAGCGCGGCGGCGTAGTCGTCGAAGATCGTCGTGCTGTTGAGGCTCAGGTAATCGTCCAGAAAGCGCTTGACGGCGGCGCGGATCTCGGCGTCCGACCGGCTGTCGGGACCGAGGTATTCCATGCGTCCCAGCACCTGCCCGGCGGCGTTCACCGCTACCACCGGCTTGGGAGCCAGCGTGCTCACGAACACCAGCAGCACGAACAGCGCGAGCAGCACGAAAAACGCGATCCAGCCGGCCAGCGCGTAGCGCTGCAGCCGCACGATGAGCCAGCCGCCCGGCCCGTGCCGGCCGAGCAGCTCGTTAGGATCGAGGCGCTGCGGGGCGGTCATGGGATTGTCTCGGACGGCGCGGCGCGGGCCGGCGGCGGCGCGGGCCGGCGGCATCGCCGGCGGGCACCGGAATAGGCGAACCGGCCGCCTGCGCGGACGGGGGTACCGTCCCTGGCGGGCGCGGGCGCGGAACGACGGCCGCACCGCCCGCCGGGACATCGGCACCCGGGCCGGAGTGCCCGCGCGCGAATGCCGCTGCCCCGGAGGTGAGTTCCAGGCGCCGCGCGAGGCCCGATCCGGCCGCCACGGCGGCCGCAGTAAACGGACCCACCAGCCCGCCGACCGCGCCGCTCGCCACCAGGGTATGCGCCACGAACGGTGCGGCCACGAGCAGCGCCGACACGATGAGATTGAGGATGCTGTAGAGCATGTAGACCATGCCGCCGCTGTCGGCCGCGGTCACCGCCGGGTCCGCGACGAGCGCATTGGCCGCATGCTGGAAGACCGGCGCGAACAGCGCCAGCATCAGCGCCTGCACGACCGGCCACAGCAGCACCGTGCCGAGGAGCTGCCCCCAGGGGCGCAGCAGCCGCAGGCCGTTTGCGATCGACAGCGGAATGGCGATGAGCCCCCACAGAAAGGCGACGCCATAGGCAATCGCCTGCGCGACCCTCAGAAACGCGGCCAGGAACGCAACCACGAGCAGCGTCAGGTAGTAGAAGACGAACATCACCGCCTTGACCAGGTTGGCGGCCAGATCGTCGACCAGACCAGCGATGCTCCCGGCACCGCTGCGCTTGGCCGAGGCGGCCGCGATGAGGCGGGCGAGCTGGCCGGTGATCAGACCGAGCGACCCGATCCGGTCCACACTGTGGTAGACCGCGTTCATGAATCCGGCGAGCACGGTCGCCACGCCGAAGTACACGGCCAGCACCGTTCCCCACAGCGCGATATCGCGCAGCGCCTGCGCCCAGCGGCCCGCGCCGCCGAGCGCGTCGAGCTGCGTCTGCAGCGTGCGCAGATAGATGGCGATGATGAGCAGCACCGGCGTGAAGGTGGCGGCGACATAGCGGGCGGCGGCGGCCGAGGCATCGTAGACCGGCTGCGGATTGAGACTGCCGATGAGCCGCACGACAGCACTCATGGTCCCGACCCGAGCGACCGGACGATGCGTGCGGACGTAGCGACCAGGCCGCGCGCATCGATGCGCGCCTGGGCATGCTGCAGCGCCAGCGCCCGCCGGCGCTGCTGGGCCATGGCCGCGAGTGCCGCCAGCGTCGCCGTCGATTCGGCCGTGACCCGGGCACTGGCGCGTCCGTTGAGATCGGTGGCGGACCGGGCCACGTTGTGCGCCGCAGCCTGCTGCAGCGCCTGCAGCTGCTGCAGCCCGGCGAGCTGCTGCAGCTCGACCCGGTAGGCAGCGGCATCGGCCGGATCGCCTGAACTCAACGCCTCGATGCGCGCCCGCTCGGCCTGCAGCCCTCCGGCCGCCTGCGCCGGAAGTGAAGCCAGACCGCCGGCGAGCGCGTGGTAGTGCGTGTCGCGGATGCGCGGATAGGTCTGCTGCGCGCGCTCGGCCATCGCCTTGAGCCGCTGCAGTGTCTGCAGCTGACTGTCGAGCGTGACCGACGACTGCTGCAGTTGCTCGTAGATCGATACGAGCTCGCCGTAGCTTTGCGGATCGAAGCTCACGTCACCGATGCCGAGAAAGGCGCGCGCCGGGGCGGACGCGCCGATCAGCGCCGCCGCCAGCAGGATTGACGCCGCCTTCATGCGCGCGGCTCCGGGCGGGCGGCGCACTGCGCGCGAAACCGCCGCAGCCGCTCGAGCGGATCGCGGGTTTTCGCGCCGATCGCCTCTTTCAGGTCCAGGTCCTCGGGCGAGGTCGAGGCGAGATCCAGGATCAGATCCGGGAAGCTCAGGTGCAGCTGGTAGTAGTCCGGGCCGACCGAACGGATCGCCGGACGCCACGGCTCACCGAGCGGGTAGCGGAAGCGGCGCCAGGCGGCGAGCGCGCCGGGCGGCATGTTGATGCGCCGCGCGATCTCCTCCCATTCATCGCCGCGGTAGAGCAGCGCGCGCAGCGGCATGCTGTTGATAATCTCTTTCTCCAGGCAGTCGATTTCGCCGATCCCCTGGGTCACGAGGTCGATGGCCGCGCGGTCCTTGCGTCCCATGCGGGCGAGTTCCGAGACCAGACGCCCCACGATCTGCGGGGCGTCGGCCACGAACTTGTGCATCTCGTCGAGCAGCACGCGCGCGTCATTGCGGCGCGCGAACGCCAGATGCTTGAAGCGCAGCGCGATGAACACCAGGTAGAAGCGCAGCAGCTTGGGACTGGCGCGGTCGACCTCCTTCAGATCGCAGCCGGTGATGCCTGTGCTCAGCTGCAGGTTGTCGCGCTGCGCGAAGATGCGCCCGGCGGCGGTGCCGAGGAAGCTGTGCAGGTTGGCGGCGATGCGGCGTGCGGCGGCGCGCTGTTCGCGTGTCTCGTAGTCGCTGTGCTCCAGCCAGTAGAGGTAATCGGTCAGGACCGGTGCCTCGGCGGTCGGGTCGGGTCCCGCATAGAGCTGCTGCAGGGCATACTCCGCGGCGGCACCCTCGTGCACATCGAACTCGGTGCGCCCGTCGGTCAGCAGAAAAGCGAGCGCATTGAGCGTGCCGCCGGCAATCACCGCATCGAGCGGCACGGCCGTGTGCGGAACGGCGACCGCGTAGGGCGGCAGCGGATTGACCGCTGTCGCGCGCGGATCGATGGTGGTATAGCTGCCGCCGAAGCCCTCGACCACCCACTTGTAGGAGCCGCCGATCTCGAGGATGTACCAGTCGGTGCCGAACGGATAGGTCTCGGCGATGGTGGCCACCTTGTCGACTCCTTTTCCGCCCCCGGTCATGGCGACGGTGAAACTGTGCGCGACCGGCTGGTTCGCGAGGCTGAAGCCGATGAGCGCACCCGAGGCGCCGAGGCGCAGCGACTCGGGCACGGCCTCGCCGCTGCGGTAAACCTGGACCGGCAGCATGTGGGCGATCTGGCGCGCGTGATCGGCCCGGAACAGCGGTGCCCGGTACCCCTGCCCCGGCTGCGCCGTGCGGAAATACGGCAGCTGCACGTAATCGGCCATGCGCACCTGGCCGCCGGCGGTCATGATGCAGTCACTCACGAAGCGGCCGTGCTCGGCAAGCTCGGCGCGCGTCCCGTGCAGATGGATGACATAGCTGTTGTGGTAGACCGCCAGGTTGTGCTCGGCGACGTAGGCGCGAAAGCCCGCGAGATCCCGGACCGCCTGCAGCTGGCGATCGCGCCCGCGCCGTCCGAGTGCGCCTTCGGCGAGGTCGCTCTGGCGCTCGGCGGCACGCATTGCAGCGCGCG
>JAJZSQ010000017.1 GCA_021849615.1 Pseudomonadota bacterium | reverse complement strand
CATGACGGCGACGAAGATCACCCCGCCGATCGACAGCAGCAGCGCATGCGAGCCGAGGCCGCTGGTGCGGCTGAAGTGCCACAGCAGCCAGGCCACCGGCACCAGGCAGGCGAGTGAGATCAGCCCTACGGTGCCGACCGGGATGTCGTGCTCGGTGCGCGCCAGGGTGTGGCCCTGGCCGCTCTTGCGCGCCCGCGAGGAGGCCATCGCGCCGGAGAGCCCCTTGAGCACCGGCTTGACCAGGGTGCCGAGCGTCCAGATCGCCGCCATGCCGATGGTGCCGGCGCCGACGAAGCGCACGTAGTGATCCCAGGCCCCCTGGGCCGCCGCCGCGGCCGCCCCGGAGGCCGGGTGCAGCAGCAGGAAGTGCGGCACGCCCCAGCCCCAGCCGATCACTGCACCGATCAGCATCGCGATGCCGACCGCCGGGCCCACCAGGTGGCCGATCGCGAACAGCGCAAACGACAGACTGAAGTCAAATCCGCTCGCGGCGCCCGCCTTGCCGATGCGGAAGTAGCGCACCACGTCGCTGGTGAAGATCTGGGTCTGCACCACGACGTAGAAAGCGGCCGAGACCAGCGAGCCGACCACGACCGCCTTCAGTCCCGCCCCGCCGGTCTCGACCGCCTCGATGTCCGCGTTCTGGGCCTGCCCGGAGCCGACCTTGAGCACCTCGGCACAGGCGACGCCCTCCGGGTAGGGCAGGTCCGAATCGGTCACCAGCGCCCGGCGCAGCGGGATGGTGTACATGACCCCGAGGATGCCGCCCGTGGCGCACACCAGGAAGGACATCCAGAACGGGAAACCGGTCCACCAGCCGACGATGACCAGCCCCGGCAGCACGAAGATGATGCTCGAGAGGGTCCCGGCGGCCGAGGCCACCGTCTGCACGATGTTGTTCTCCTGCAGGGTCGCCCCGCGCAGCGCACGCAGGATGCCCATGGAGATGACCGCGGCGGGGATGGAGGTGGAGAAGGTGATACCGGCCTTCAGGCCGAAGTACACATTGGCGGCGGTGAACACCAGGGTGATGAGCACCCCGATGACCATGCCGCGAAGGGTGAACTCGCCGAGCGCACCGGCGCTCTCGGATGCAGGTGTGGTCATTATTCGATTCTTTCGGGTCATCGAGAGCGCGCGCCGCTGGCGCGTCACCCCCCTATGGGGCGCACCTTAGCCGATCTGCGCCGGGGTGTCTGCCCCGCCCCGGTGCGCACCACCGGTCCGAGCAGGACCTCGCGCAGCACGAGCGCGTGGTTGTGCTCGGCATCGCGCGCACCATAGAGCAGCGTCACCGGCCCGTGCGCCGCCGCCACGCGCAGCTCCTCCAGGGGCGCGCTCTGGGTGGCGAGTTCCCCGCGGTAGCGGCGGCGGAATTCACCCCAGCGCTCGGGGTCGTGGCCGAACCAGCGGCGCAGCGGCGCGCTCGGCGCGAGCGCCGTCATCCAGGCATCGAGCGCGGCACGCTCGCGCGTGATGCCGCGGGGCCAGAGCCGGTCGACGAGCACCCGCAGACCGTCGTCGCCGGGCGAGTCATAGATCCGGCGGACGCGAACGTCCAATCGTCGGCCATGACGCATAAAATGCCCCCAAGCCTTTGTTTATAAACATTTTAATATATTACACTGGACTGTCACAAAATCGTCATATGGCCAGCGTACGCTACCGCGCCGTAGAGAATCCTCGTGTGCCACTCGCGTCCTCCAGTTCTGCAAAAGGTACTCCCATGAGCATGAAATCCGGCCCCGCGCGGCGGCGGGCTTCCCTGATCCTCACGGCCACCCTGGCGGTGTGCACGATGGCGGGCGCGCACGCCGCGATGGCGGCGCAGGAGCGCCTCTTGGAGACCGGCTCCTCGCTGCTGTACCCGCTGTTCAACCTGTGGGTCCCGGTCTACGCCAAGTCCCACCCGGGCGTACAGATCACGACCCAGTCCACTGGCAGCGGCACCGGCATCTCCCAGGCCGTCTCCGGCATCGCCCAGATCGGCGCCTCGGATGCCTACATGAGCCCCGCTCTGGTGCGCATGCACCCGACGATGCTGAACATCCCGCTCGCCATCTCCTCGCAGATGATCAATTACAACGTCCCGGGCCTGAACCGCATGCACCTGAAGCTGAGCGGTCCGGTGCTGGCGGCGATGTACTCCGGCCGCGTGCGCTACTGGAATGACCCGATGATCGCCCGGCTGAACCCCGGCGTGCGTCTGCCGCACCAGCAGATCGTCCTGGTGCACCGCACCGACGGGAGCGGTGACACATTCATCTTCACCCAGTATCTGTCGTTCAGCACCCCGGCGTGGATGAACTCGGTGAGCTACGGCACCTCGGTGAGCTGGCCGGCCGTCGAAGGCGGCATCGGCGCGGAAGGCAACCCGGGCATGGTCAACGCCTGCAAGGGCACGCCCTACTCGATCGCCTACATCGGTATCAGCTACAAGAGCGCGACCGAAAAGGCCGGTCTCGGCGAAGCGGCCATCCAGAACCGCGCCGGCGAGTTCGTGCTGCCGACCCCGGCGAGCGTGCAGGCCGCGGTGAACGCCACGGCGGCGCATACGCCGCGCAATGAGCGCATCAGCCTGATCTTCGCCCCGGGCAAGAACTCCTACCCGATCATCAACTACGAGTACGCGATCGTGAACGCGGCGCAGCCGAATGCGCAGACTGCCGCGGCGCTGCGGGAGTTCTTCAACTGGGCGCTGAGCCCGCAGGAGGGCAACTCCCCGCACTTCATGAAGTCGGTCGGCTTCGTGGCCCTGCCGGCCCCGATCGTCGCGCTGAGCAAGGCGCAAGTCGCGATGATCCACTGAGGAGGCCGCCCCCTCGAGGCCGGTCGTACCCCGCACGGAGGGGGGGTACGACCGGCCTTCCCTTGTACACGTACCCGTTGCATCGCCGAAGCGGAGCGGCCATCCTTGCCCGCCATGAAGTTCAGAGCCTGGCTCGCCCTCGTCGCGGGCATCCTGCCCGCCACCCTCGTCGCCATCCTGGTCTTCCTGGCGCTGTATTCCTGGCCGGCCATGCACTTCAATGGCTGGGGCTTCGTGTTCCGCGACGTGTGGAACCTCGGCAACCTCTACGCCGATCCGATCATGCGCCACGGCGTGCAGGTCCAGCCGGGCGCCACTTACGGCATCCTCTTTCTGGTCGTCGGCACGCTGCTCTCGACCCTGATCGCACTCGTCATCGCCCTGCCGATGGGTGTCGGTGCGGCCATCTTCCTCGCCGAGGCCGTCCCCGGCCAGCTGCGCCCGTGGATCTCCTTTTTCGTCGAGCTGCTGATGGCGATCCCGAGCGTGGTGTTCGGGCTGTGGGGCTACGTGGTGGTGATCCCGTTCCTCGGTCAGCACCTCTACCCGCTCATCGGCCGCACGGTCGGGAAGTTCATCCCGTTCTTCGCCGCCCCGACCGGCAGCGGCTACGGCCTACTCACCGCCGGCATCGTGTTGTCGCTGATGATCGTGCCGATCATCGCCGCGACGCTGCGTGATGCGCTGGTGAGCCAGCCCGCATCGCTGCGCGAGGCGGCGCTCGGACTCGGCGCGACCCGTTTCGAGGCGCTCTGGAAGGTCATGCTCCCCGGGACCCGCAAAACGCTGATCGGCGCGACGTTCCTCGCGCTCGGCCGGGCGCTCGGGGAAACCATGGCGGTGCTGATGGTGAGCGGCAACGCGCTGAACTACCTGCCGCACCGCATCTACGACCCGGTCTCGACCATGGCCGCATTCATCGTCTCGCAGCTCGACAGCGCGCTGCAGGATCCGACCGGACTCGCGGTGCGCTCGCTGGCGGAGATCGCCTTCGTGCTCGCCATCATCTCGATCCTCGTCAACGCACTCGCCCGGGTGCTGCTGATGGTGTGGAACAACAGCCAGCGCTCGGTGATGGTCTGAGCCCATGAACGCACTCGCCCCGACCCGCAGCACCCATCAGATCCGCCTCTCGCGTCGCCTCGCGAGCCTCTCGGGCTGGACGTTCACCGGTGCCTGCCTGATCGTGCTCTCGGTGCTGATGGTGTGGATCCTAGAGGTGGTGTTCGTGCGCGGCGTCGGCGCGCTGAAGCTCTCGGTGCTTACCACCATCACCCAGGGCAGCGGCGGCGGGCTGCTCAATGCCATCGAGGGCACGCTGGTGCTCTCCGGCGGCGCACTGCTGCTCGCCGTGCCGTTCGGGGTCGCCGCGGGCATCTATTCGGCCGAGTACCGCTTCACCCGCTGGGCCGTGGCGATCCGCTTCCTCGCCGATGTGCTGGTTGGCGTCCCCTCAATCGTGGTCGGGTATTTCGGCTACGTCGGCATGGTCGAGTGGCTCGGCTGGAGCTTCTCGGTGGCCGCCGGCTCCATCGCGCTCGCCATCATCAGCCTGCCCTACATCTGCCGCACCACGGAACTGGCGCTGCGGCAGGTCTCGAACGATCTGCGCGATGCCGCCTACTCCCTCGGCGCGGATGATCGGCGCGTGATCCTCGGGGTGTGCCTGCCGGCGGCGATGCCCGGCATCCTCACCGGAATCCTGCTCGCGCTCGCCGTGTCGGTCGGGGAAACCGCCCCGCTGCTGTACACCGCCGGCTGGTCGAACTATCTGTGGGACGGGCACCTGACGCACTCGCCGATCGGTTATCTGACGTACGCGATCTGGACGTTCATCAACGAGCCGTTCGCCTCGGCGAACGCGCTCGCCTATGCCGCAGCGCTGCTGGTCACCGGCTTCGTGCTGATCATCAACATCCTGGCGCGCGTCGTGCTCGACCGGCGCGCCCGCCAGCACTGAGACGCCGCTCAGAGGGCCGGCGGTGACTCCCCGGCATGCTGAAGGTCCACATCCTCGGCGTCCTGATGCCCGTAGGTGCGGAACTTCTCCACCACTCGCGCCATCTCGGCCGCATCGAGCACCGCCACGCCACCGATCGCGAGCGCCGTAGCGTATTGCGCCGCGAGGTCCTCGACGTGCGCCGCCAGGCTGAGCGCGGCGGTGACGTCGGCCCCGAGCGCGATGATCCCGTGATGCGCCAACAAACAGGCCCGGCGATCTTCGAGCGCCGCCAGCGCGGCATCCGAGAGCGCCTGCGTGCCGAACGTGTGGTAGGGAGCACAGCGGATGTCGGTGCCGCCCGCGACCGCCACCATGTAATGAAACGCCGCGATGCCCCGCCCCGTGCAGGCCAGCGCCGTGGCGTGGCGCGGATGCGCGTGCACGATGGCGCCCGCCTCGGGGCGCGCAGCCAGGATGTCGCGGTGGAAGCGCCACTCGCTCGAAGGCCGGCGGCGGCCATACCAGCGCCCGTCGAGGCGCATCAGCGGAATGTCCTCCCGCTCGAGTGAGTCGTAGGCAAGCCCGGTGGGGCTGACGAAGAACGAATCCGCATCGCGGCGGATGCTGACATTGCCCGACGTCCCCTGCGTCAGCCCGAGCCGCTGCAGGTCGCGGCACGCCTCGATGAGCGCACGGCGCAGTTGCACATCGCGAGCCGCGCCGCTCATGCCGCGCGCTCCGGGTACAGCTGCAGCAACCCGGCGCGGCTCGCGGCGCACACGCCCCGCTCGGTGATCAGACCGGTCACCAGACGGCGCGGCGTCACGTCGAAGGCGAGATTCAGCGCCGGGCTGGTCTCGGGCACCACGCGCACCCGCTCGGGCCGACCGGCCGCTCCGAGACCGGTGATGTGCGTCACCTCGTCCGGATCGCGCGCCTCGATCTCGATGTCCCGCCCCTCCGTGAGAGCCCAGTCGAGGGTGCTCACCGGCAGCGCGGCATAGAACGGCACGCCGTTGTCGTGGGCGGCGAGCGCCTTCAGATACGTGCCCACCTTGTTGCACACGTCCCCACCGGCCGTGGTCCGATCGCTGCCGACGATGACCAGATCCACCTCGCCGTGCTGCATCAGATGTCCGCCGAGATTATCGACGATGACGGTGTGCGGCACGCCGTGTGCGCCGAGCTCGAATGCCGTCAGCGATGCGCCCTGATTGCGCGGGCGCGTCTCGTCAACCCAGACGTGAACGTCGATGCCGGCATCGTATGCAGCGTAAATCGGCGCCAGCGCCGTCCCCCAGTCCACGCAAGCGAGCCAGCCGGCGTTGCAATGCGTCAGGACATTCACGCGACGCTTGAGGTGCTCCGAGCGCTCGCGAATGAGCTTCGCACCGTGCATGCCGATGGCCCGACACTGCTCGACGTCCTCCTCGCAAATGCGTCCCGCTTCGGCGAATGCCGCCGCCGCGCGCTGCGCCACCGGGAGCGGGGCGAGGCTGCGGCGCACTCTCTCCAACGCCCAGGCGAGATTGACCGCGGTCGGGCGCGTCGCGCGCAGCACCTGAGCGGCCTCGGCGATCCGTTCGTCAGAGGCGTCCGCTCGCAGCGCGAGCGCCAGACCGTAGGCCGCCGTCGCGCCGATCAGCGGCGCGCCCCGGACGATCATGGTGCGGATCGCGTGTGCGGCCTCCTCGAGGCTCGTCAGGTCTCGCGTCTCGAACTCAAACGGCAGACGGGATTGATCGATGACCCGCACGGCACCCGAGGCCAGCGGCCAGAGGGTGCGAAAGGCAGTGCCTGAGATGTTCATGGTGCGCATTCTAATCGGTCGGGTTCGGCGCCGCGGCGACGCTCGTCAGTCACGCCCTCGACGCGCGCTGCACGGCCGAGCTATTGACAGCGCTGACAGTTCAATTATCGTAGCGGGTGGACGCGCAACGCCGCGACCCACGGCTCGCACGCTCTCGGGTGCCCGCGCTGACGCGGACCGCCGAGCCGCAGACGCAAGGGCGGCGTGATGCGCCGCGTCGATGCCCTCGCAATGCGCGGGCGAGAGTGTTTTCAAGACGCGGGCATCGACCGCGCAGGAGCGTGTCGTGAGCACAAGCATTCGTCGCCCCGGATCGAGCCCGTACCGCTGGCGCCGGCACATTCCGATCGGCGCTGCGGCGCTGAGCGTGTTTCTGGGGCTCCACACCCTCGCCGCGATCGGCGCGAGCGCACACCGTCCCACGCTGCACGCGCTCGGTCCCTACAACGCCACCTTCCTCGCCGGCGGCATTGGCTTGAAGCGGCCGCTGCCCGGCACCGCGCCGCTGCTGCAACCCGGCGCGGCATGGTCGATCAGCGCCTGGGTGCGACCCGCGCTGCATCAACCGGGCACCGTGATCCTCGGCGGCCTCGGGACGGTCCGCGGCGAACGCTGTGACTGCCTGGCCCTCGCGGACGGCCGCGTGCAACTGAACCTCAGCGGCGGCGCGTCGGTGCGCACGACGGTGCCGCTGCGTCCCGGCACCTGGAGTGCGCTCGCCGCGACATATGACGGACAGGTCGCGCGCCTCTATGTCGACGGTCGTCAGGTCGCCGTGCGCAGCGCGACGCCTGCGGCCGCGCCGGCCCAAGTCACCCTCGCGCCACTCGGCGCGGGGCCACATTTCGGCGGCTCCGTCGCGCACTGGCGCATCCAGGGGCGCGCACTGAGCGCCGCGGCGCTCCAACGCCTCGCCGCGGCAAAGCCCGATGTCGGGCTCATCGAGTTCTATCGCGTCGGCGCCGGCTGGCCGCTGCAGAAACGCTCCTGGCGCGGCCTGCAGCATCCGCAACCCGCCTGGACACTGCCGAAGTCGCGCACCCCGCTCGGGCACTGGCAGCAGCCCCCCGCGGCGGCGAGCCGCCGAACCTACCCGCAGGCCGAACCGGTGCGCCCGCAACCGGCCCTGCGCCACAGCGCCCCTGGCCGCTGGGTGCTCGAGCGATGGCAGCTCGAGCCAGCCCCGAAGGTACCCGTCGGCGGTGCGGTGCTCTCGGAGGACACGTATTCCACAGCGAGTTGGTACCGGGCCGTCGTTCCCGGCACGGTGCTCACCACACTGGTGACCCGCGGGCGCTACCCTGACCCGTACTACGGGCTGAATGATCTGCTCATCCCCGAGCGGCTCGCGCGCCAGGCCTACTGGTACCGCACCGCGTTCGTGGCTCCGAAGCGCTGGGACGGCCGCGAGCTCACGCTGCGCTTCGATGGCATCAATTACGCCGGCACGATCTGGCTCAATGGCAAGCGGATCGGCACGACACGCGGGGCGTTCCGGCGCGGCCGGTTCAACGTGAGCGCCGACATCATCCCGGACCGGCTGAACGTGCTGGCGGTGCGCGTCGCGCCGCCGCCGCACCCCGGCATCCCCTACGAGAAGTCGATCGCCGCCGGCCCGGGCAACAACGGCGGACACCTCGCACTCGACGGACCGACGTTCATCGCCACGGAGGGCTGGGACTGGATGCCGCCGGTGCGCGATCGCGATACCGGCCTGTGGCAGCAGGTGGTGATTCACTCGAGCGGCAAGCTGCTGCTGCACGCCCCGCACGTCGTGACGCATCTGCCGCTGCCGAAACTCAACCGCGCCGACGTGTCGATCGGCGTCTCGCTTGAGAACCGGCATCGGCACGCCGTGCCGGCGACGCTGGTGGCGAGCTTCGGCGGCATCACAGTGCGCGACACGGTGCACCTGCCGCCAGGCACGACGCGCATCCACCTGACACCGGCCTCGTTTCCGGCGCTGCACGTGCGCCATCCGCACCTGTGGTGGCCGAACGGCTACGGCGCTCCGTACCTGTACCGGCTGACGCTGCGTGTCTACGACGATGCGCTGCCGTCCGGCCGCCGGCGCGCCGCCGATGAGCGCACGCTGCACTTCGGCATCCGTGAGATCAGCTATGAGTTGTCGCTATTCGGTCGCCGGGGCCAACTGCGCCGGGTCGTCGTCGATCCGACCGTCGGACGGCTCGACGGCACCGGCCCACTGATCGACGTGCGCCACCGCGCCATCAACCGCACCCCCAACGGGTGGGCCGCCTCACTGACGCGCGCCGGGGAGCACTCCCCAGCCGTACGCCCGGTGGGCGACACCTCGCTCGCGCCGTACCTGGTGATCCGCGTCAACGGCGTACGGATCGCCGCTCGCGGCGGCAGCTGGGGCACCGATGATGCGATGAAGCGCATCTCGCGCCGGCGACTCGCGCCGTATTTCCGCCTCACCCGCCAGGCGAACCTCGACATCATCCGCAACTGGCTCGGCCAGGACACCGAACCGTCTTTCTACCGCCTGGCCGACCGCTACGGTCTGCTGGTGCTGAACGATTTCTGGGAATCGACCCAGAACTTCCAGCTGCAGGCCGAAAACCCGCGGCTGTTCCTCGCCAATGCCCGCGACGTGATCGAGCGCTACCGCAACCATCCGTCGATCGCGGTCTGGTTCGGGCGCAACGAGGGCGTTCCACAGCCGATCATCAACGACGGCCTCGATCGGCTGATCCAAACCCTCGACGGCACCCGGCTGTACCTGCCGAGCTCGAACCGGGTGAACCTGCAAGGCAGCGGACCGTACGACTATCGGCCGCCACGCCAGTATTTCACCCGGCTCGCGCGCGGGTTCTCCGTGGAAGTCGGCACGCCCTCGCTCGCCTCGCTGCGCTCCCTGGAAGCCATGATGCCGCGCGCGGATCTCTGGCCGCCGAGTGACACCTGGGCCTATCACGACTGGAATTTCGGCGGCAACGGCGATGTGCGCGTGTTCATGCGCGCCCTGGACCGCGAGCTCGGCACGCCACGCTCGCTCGCCGGCTTCGAGCGGCGCGCGCAGCTGATGGACTACGTCAGCTACCGGGCGATCTTCGAAGGCTTCAACGCAGGTCTCTGGCAGCGCAACAGCGGGCGGCTGCTGTGGATGACCCAGCCGGCCTGGCCGAGCAACATCTGGCAGATCTACACCTCGGACTACGCCACCGCCGGGGCGTACTACGGCGTCAAGGAGGCCTGCCAGCCGCTGCACGTGCAGATGAACCTGCCGGATTTTGCTCTCGCGGTGGTCAACACCACCCGGACCGCGCAACCGGATCTGACGGTGCGGGTGCGCATCGTGTCCCTGCACGGAGGAGTGCTCGCACAGCAAGCGCTACCCGTGAACGCCGTCGCCAACGCCGTGACCACGCTGCACGCCCTGCCCCTGCAGCGCTGGCTGCGCACCCGTCCACTGGTGTTCGTGCAACTGCGCCTCGCGAACCGCGCCGGCCGCGTGCTCAGCGAAAACGTCTACTGGCAGGGCGCGCATTCCAAGAGCCTGCGTGCGCTCGACACGCTGCGCGCGCAGCCGGTCGTCGTCACCGCGCAGCGATCAGACTCGGATGCCACCGGCGGCGAGCATCGCTACACGGTCACGCTCACCAATCGCGGCACGGAACCCGCCGTGGCACTCGAGGTCACTGCGCTCGATGCCCACGGTCACCGCGTCCTGCCGTCCTACTACGGCACGAACTTCGTGACACTGATGCCCGGTGAGCACCGGCAGATCCGCATCCGCTGCCCGCGCCAGGGCGCGCGCTGCGCACGCGTGCAGCTGCAGGGATGGAATGCCCTCGGCACGAGCGTGCCGATCGAGCACGGTCATTGAACTCAGCGCCGATCTGCGCCACCGTGGGCGCGGGCGGACCTGATCGCTCACGCCTGCCCCCTCGGCGAATCACCTGGATGTACAGAGCCCATGCGCACTGAGCCCCTGCCCTCGCCCGCCCACGCCACGGTTACTCCTCACGGAGCGCAACGGGGCGCATTCGCCTCGATTACCACGCTCTTTTTCGCGTGGGGCTTCATCACGGTCACGGTCGATCCGCTGATCGCGGCGATGAAATCGATCTTCCAGCTCTCCTATGCGGAAGTGATGCTCACGCAGTTCGCCTTCTTCATGGCGTACGGGGTGATCTCGCTGCCCGCCGCAGCGCTGCTGAAGCGCCTGGGGTACGCCCGATCGATTCTCACCGCCCTCGGGATCATGATCGCCGGGTGCCTCTGGGTCCCCTGCGCGACCGCCATCGGCACCTTTGCCCAGGTGCTGGTGGCGCTGTTCATCATCGCCAGCGGCATCACCATCCTGCAGGTCGCCGCCAATCCGCTCGCCGCCGCACTGGGGCCGCCGGAGCGCTCTCACTTCCGCCTGACGCTCTCGCAGGCCTTCAATTCGCTCGGCACCGCCATCGCCCCGTATCTCGCCTCCAGCGTGTTGCTCGCCGGCGGGATCTTCACCCTGCACGCCGGGCCCATCACCGCGGCGCAGCGCATGACCTCCCTGCACCACATCGACGTCGCATTTCTTGCCGTGGCCGCGCTCATCGCGCTGCTGGCGCTGTTCATCACCTCGGTGCGCGGCAAGCTCCGCCTGCCGCAGTCCACGCCGCAACACGATTCGGTACACGCGCACGCGCACGCCTCGGCACCGGCCAGCGGCGCGCTGCGCGAAGCATTGCGCTCGCGCTGGGCGGTGCTCGGCGCGGCCGCCATCTTTCTCTATGTGGGCGCGGAAGTCTCGATCGGCAGCGCGATGGCGATTTTCCTGCATCGCCCGGACGTATTCGATATCCCGCTCGAGCAAGCCGGCAAATGGGTCAGTCTGTACTGGGGCGGCGCGATGGTCGGCCGCTTCATCGGCAGCGGACTGCTGCGCCGGCTGCGCGCACCGGTGCTGCTCGCGGGCACCGCGGCCATCGCCGCCGCCCTGTGCCTGACCGTGAGCCACGCGCCCGGAGCGCTCGCCGGCTGGGCCGCCCTCGCCGTGGGCCTGTTCAATTCGATCATGTTCCCGGTCATCTTCACACTGACCCTGGAGCGCTCGAGCGCCTCGAACGCGGCGACCTCGGGTCTGCTGTGCATGGCCATCGTCGGCGGCGCCGTGCTGCCGGTGATCGTCGGGCAGGTGGCCGACGCCACGGGCCTTCGGTCCGCGTACCTGGTACCGATGCTGGCCTACCTGTGCATCTGCGCCTTCGCGATCGGCGCCATCCGATCAGATAGGCTCGCCCCCGCGCGCGGCGAGCTGTAGTCCGGCGCCGGCGCTCAGGCCGTTTCGGCGGACGCCGGCAGGCCCTGCGCGGCCGCCGGCTGGCCCGGGGCGAAGTAGCTCTCGTGCGAGCGAGCCGCGCGGACCTCGCGCGCGATGTTCTGGCGCAGCGAATAGAGCGCGTTCTCGGCGCGCGCGAGCACGGCCTCATCGATCATCGGGTCCGGTGCCGCGGGACGCATGCCGAGCCCGGCAAAGATGTAGAACCAGGACAGATCGGTAAACAGTTCACCGGGGCGGGTCCTGATCCGCCCCGTACCCCGATACAGCTCGATCCGCTGGCGCAGACTCTCCGGCAACCGCACCGCGTGCACGTCCCGCCAGAACGGGGTGTCATCGCGCGGAGTCCCCCAGTAATGCAGGATCAGAAAATCGCGGATCTGCTCGAGCTCCTCGGTCAGCTCCCGGTTGTAGGCCGCAATATTGGCCGGATCGAACGCCCGATCGGGGAAATGATCGAGCAGATTGAACACGCCATTGATGACCAGCTGGATGCTCGTCGACTCGAGCGGCTCGAGAAAGCCCGAGGCCAGACCTAGCGCGACGCAATTGTGGCTCCAGAGGTGGCAGCGATGGCCGGCCGTGAAGCGCAGCACGCGCGGCTCGGCGAGCGGCGTGCCCGCCTTGCCCAGCAAATCATCGGTCGCCGCAGCGTCACTGACATGCGCACTCGAGAACACGTACCCGTTGCCGAAGCGGTGCTGCAGCGGAATGCGCCACTGCCAGCCGGATGCACGCGCGCTCGCGAGGGTATACGGTGGCCGGTTGCCCGTGATCGCCGTCGGCGCCGCGACCGCCCGATCACACGGCAAAAGCGCGCGCCAGTCGACGTATCCGCTGTGCAGGACCTGCTCGATGAGCACTCCCTGAAAGCCGCTGCAGTCGATATAAAGATCCGCCTGCAGACGTCCTCCATCGGCGAACACGAGTTCCTCGATGAAGCCATCCGCCCGACGCGTCGCCGTCGCCACCGTGCGCTCAAGGCGCTGCACGCCGAGTCCGGCGGCAAATTGACGCAAAAAACCCGCCACTGTCGTTGCGTCAAAATGCAACGCATAGCGCAGGCCCGCCGCCGCTCCCTGGGCGCGCGGGTCCGGGAAGCGGAACTTCCCGGCCTCACCGAGCGCCGCGCAGAGACTGAACTCCCCGATCCGGGGATTTCGGTTCGCGGCGAGCGCGCGGTGCCAATAATGATGGAACGGCCGGCGCTCGATCGTCGTGCCGAACGTTCCGAATGGATGCCAATACTCGTGGCCGGGCAGCGACCAGTCCCGGTACACGATCCCGAGCTTGTAGGTTGCACCGGTCGTGCGTACGAACTCGGGCTCATCGATTCCCAGGAAGCGCAGCAGATCGATGAACGGCGGAATGGTCGCCTCGCCCACCCCGATCGGGGCGATCTGCCCCGATTCGATCACGCTGATCGCGGTCCCCGCCGGGGCGGCCCGGGCCAGTATGCTGGCCGCGAGCCACCCGGCGGTTCCCCCGCCGACGATGGCGATCGAACGAATTCGCCGCTCGTCGGTCATGTCAGCCTCAGTTGCGGAAGTGGAATCCGAAGAAGAATCGCCGGCCCCAGTTGTCGTAGGTCAAGGGCTGGTTCGGCCACTGCAGATAGTCGTGCGTCGCCGCATCGGTGAGATTCGTCGCCGAGAGGACTATGCCGAAGTGCTTATTGAAGTCGTAACCCACCTGCGCATCAAGTTCCCCGTAGGGAGCCTGCCAGACCTCCAGCGCCTGCGGCTGACCGTTCGCGCCCTGGATACTGAACGTCGAACCCTCGACATTGTCGCTGATCGCCTTGGAGCGATACGTGTACGCCAAGCGTCCGGAGAACCCGTAGCGCTGGTAGTACACCGTCGCCGCCAGCGAATTCTCCGACACGCCGGGGAACGGGATGCTGTTGGTGTACGTCAGCGGGACGTTCAGGTTCATCTCCGACTTCGACAACGTGTAATTGAAGTCGACGCCGAATCCCCTCAGCAGACCCGTGAACGGGTATTCCGTGCCGATGATCACCCCGTAGATGTCACCGCCCTTGCCATTCTCCGGCTGCGTGACGTTCGCAGTGACGCCATTGACGGTCGTCGCCACGTTCGCGGTGTACGGGAAGCTGTCGACCTGCTTGTAGAAGCCCTGCAGTTCGGCCACCGCACCACGCGCGAAGTAGTTGAAGTACCCCAGCAGGAACTGATCCGCCCGGTACGGCTGCAGCGCGGGATTGCCACCGCTGCCGCCGGCAAAGATGAAGTTCGTACCGGAACCGGAGCGGGTGAAGTTGTACGCCTCACCGACGCCGAGCTGCGCGAGGTTGACCGGCGCGGTCACACGGGCCGCACTCAGTCGCACCTGCTGAGAGTCGGTCAACTCGAGCGTGTAGTTGAACGTCGGCAGGATATCGGTGTACCTCTGCACGTTCTGGATGGGGATATTGTTCGAATTCACGCCATTCCAGGACGCCGTACCGTAATACGACGGCACCGGCGCCTGTTGCGCACCATCGATCGTGATCTTGGTGTTGACGACCCGGACGCCGAAATTGATGTGATAGTGATCTTCCGGCGAGCCGATATCCGCCATCAGGTAGGACGCAATCTGCCGATAGTTGACCGAATACGAGCTCAGCGTGTCCGGGAAGAACCGCTCGGTGTTGTTCGTCACCCCGGCACCGTTCCACACGGTATTGAGGAAGGTGGACGGATTGGTCATGCCACCGGCGTACGGATTCTTCACCGTCATCGGGCCTGACCCGAAATTGTTCACCGTCTCCATCAGGCCCGGCGCACTGGTGCCAGTCGAATACGGGATATTCGGGTTTGAATAGCCCGGATCCTGATAGTACAGCCAGGTGCTGCAGGTGGCGCATCCGGGCTGAATTCCGATCACGTTGCCGTTGATCAGGTAGCGCCCGAACGTCTCGCTGACGTCATTCGTGCCGTAGCGCGCCCCCGCCGAAATCGTCGTCGCACGGACGCCGGACGGCTTCCAATGCAGATTGAGCTTGACGGCCTTGAGCGTCTCCTGACCAAGGTTTGCCCACGCCCAGGCCGACTTGAAGGTCGTGTAGGCCGGATTGGACAGCACGTTGGTCGGATAGGAGACCGTCGGCAGACCCGACGTGCCGCCATTCGAGTACGTGAAATTGTATCCCGGGCTGGCATACGGATCCGTCCCGCAGACCGCACCGCCGTTGTTGCAGCCCGGCGCGCCAGGACTGGTCGGTATGCCCGCGGAGGTCTCGTACAGGCCGTGTTCGGTGTCCTGCTGGGCCGCCTGCATGTTCGAGCTCATCTTCGAGTAGAAGACCCCGAGATTACCGCTCAGCGCACCGCCGTTGTTGAAATCAGTCTGCCACTGGAAGTTGTTCGCGTGATCACTCGTGCCCTGATAGAGCGTGGCCGTTTCGGCGCCGTTGGCGGTAAAGGTGCCGCTCTGCACGACTCCGTTGCCGTCGATCGAGTACGGATACGCCGGATCGATGCCGGTGATCGGGAACGCCGTGTTGCCCGCCCCATTGAAGTAGATCTTATTGGAGTAATTGATCTGCGTGTCCCGCTCCCCGGAGTAGAACCAGCGCAGCTGCGTGGTGACGGAATTCGTCACCCGCCAGGCCAGTCCCAGCGTCGCCCCTTCGTTGTTGCGATTGTCGGTGATGTTGCTGAGGTACGCGAGCTCCGGCAGGATGTAATGCTGAGAGAGCTGCGAATAATCGGCGAGCGTCGTCCCGCCACTTGCCGGGGGCGTCAGCGCGGAATTGGTGGTCACCCACGGCGTGCGGTTGTAGGCCTCAAACTCCTTGTCCAAGGTCTTGTACTTGGAGTAGGAGACGCTGGCGTAGACCGCAAAGCGGCTGTTGAATTTGTACCCCGCGACCAGCGACGCGTTCGGCGTGATGCCGCTCGTGCCCTGTGAGTCCACGCCCTTGACGTTGCCGCCCAGGGTGAGCCCCATCGGCAGGGTGAGCGGGTTCTGCGTGCGCAGGTTGATGGTACCGCCGATCGCACCGGACAGATCGGCTGCCGTCGGGTTCAGTGCCACGTCGATGCCGCTGACCTCGGAGCTCGGAACGCTCTCCAGTGAATTGTACTGGAAGTTAGCCCCAGCGCCGCCGTTGGCGGCCTCCCCCGAGGTATAGAATTCGCGGCCGGTGAGAAAGTCATCGCCGTTCAGTTCGATGATGTTCTGACTCAGACCCTCGACGAGCACCTGGGTGCCAAACCCATTGGCGCGGTTGATCTGAATGCCGGGCAGCCGCTGCAGGGACTCGGCGACGTCCTGATCGGGCATCTGCCCGAGGTCCTCCGGGCTCACCACTTCGATCGGCTGAATCGCGCGGCGCTCTGCGTTCAGCGCGCTTTCCAGCGACTCGCGAAAGCCCGACACGATGACTTCCTTCAGCTGCGTCGGCCCGGTTGAAGTGCCCGAAGCGGCCGCGCCGCCATTCGAGGCTGCGGCCGATGCGCCGCGCGCGCCCGACGCCGATGTCAACGCTGTCATTGCCGCGCCAGTGACAGGCTGGGTGCCGTTTCGGGCCAGCAACGTCTGGCGGGTGAAGGCGCGCGTCGTCGTGCGCGCCGACGATGACTTCTGGACCGGGACCGCCGCGCGCACGGTCTGCGGCGCCAGCATCAGCGCCTCGATCGTCAGCGCTGTCAAAATTCCCGTATTAAACGCGCAGTACGAACGCCTGGCGCGCTTCTCTTTGCGATGCGACATGCCAATTCTCCCCTCAGTTTAGAACGTCAACGACTCAAACATCTGGTGGAACGCAGCGCTTCCCGATTGTTGTCTTATTACCACGAAAAACTGCGTTCGCTTCAAAGAGCTTATTTTTTAAAATACGCCTGCTGTTTTCGGCGTGTCAAGAACGCGACATACCGCGCACTCGGACGCTCCCCTCACAGTGGAGCCGCGCGCGGGGGCCACCAGCGCCACAAGGCTGAGCCGCTGAGCACCGCGCCCCCTCGCTCGGCCCGCATCGAAATCTGTCAGCGGTGTCGTACAGGGAGGAGAGCAGCCGGTGCCGTATCGCGCATTCGATCCTCGGTGGGAATCCCCAAGGGCGCGGCACACCGGCGAGAGAACCGCGGCTCGCGCCGCCACGCCGTCGATCGGGTGCACCCTGCACCGCACGAGACGCGATTCGAGGCCAGTGTTCGCGGGGGTGAAGCGGTGTTGCGCGACTCGACGTCGCGCAACACCGCGGATGCGGCCCGTCGATACGGCGTCCACGATCATGTGCTTCTGCCCCCCCATACCCCATGGCCGCAGAGCATACCGCGGATGACAGCGCTGTCAACCATGAGCTCCGAAGGGGGGCAGTGACCCCTACCGCATCAGATTCGGAAATCGGCCGCCTCCGTCCCCTTCATCCCGCCCGGGTCATGGGGCTTTGAGCCTGCCGGGTGCAGCATGAAACCCGCCCTCAGTCGGCCATGATCCGGGGCGTGACGTACAGGCCGGGTCGTCCAAAGTGCGCCCGTGTCGGGCGCACAAAAAGGCCCCGCCGGAATCTCCGGCGGGGCCGACCCGGGTCGCTGCTCAAAGCCACCGCGGCCTATGGGCTGAGGCGCACCATCGCGCCGCCATTACGACGAGTGCCGTCGCAATGCGCGGCCCCGTGGGCACAGGCTGCGTGGGACAGATCGGCTGTGCCATAGAGCGTCACGTACCGCGAAACGCCCCACGACGGCGGCGTCACGGCGAATTGCGCCGTCAGCGCAGCATGCGGTGCAAGCTTAGCGCGGCTGACCGGACCGACCGGCTCGACATGCCAGCCGCCCGGAACCTTCAGGCTCACGCTCGCATCCTGCAGCGTCTCGGTGCCGCCGCCGCCGAGGGTCACCCGCACCAGGGCACGAACGCCCGGCTTGAAGGCCTTTGGCGCCGCCACCGATACCTGCCGATCGCCAATCGACGTTGTCATGGTGTACGAGTCCCGCAGCGGCAGCTCGGCAAGCCCCGAGGCATCCCCGACATACACCCGGTACGTCCCGGCGGTCTCGGTCCACCCGTCATGGCCCCACCACCACTCCTCACGCGGCGTGATGGTGAAGTGCACTACTTTCGAGTGCCCCGGCGCGAGCGTCACGCGCTTAAAGCCCACCAGCTTGCGCGGCGGCTCGCCGGTGGCGGCCGGCAGCCTCAGATACAGCTGCGCAACATCCGCCCCGCTCACGCGCCCGTCATTGGTCACACGCGCGCTAATCCGGATCGGCGTCACGCCGTCGACATCGCGGCGGCTCACCTTCAGATCGCTGTACCGAAAGCGCGTGTAGGACAGCCCGAAGCCGAACGGAAACATCGGCTTGATGTGCCGGGCGTCATACCACCGATAGCCGACCAGAATGCCCTCCGAGTAGTGCACCTTGCCGCCGATGCCGGGGAAACGCGCCGGATTCGCGGCCGGTACGTCCGCGAGCTTCACCGGGAAAGTCACCGGCAGATGCCCGCTCGGATCGACCTTGCCGAACAGCACGTTCGCCAGCGCCGTGCCGTCGGTCTGCCCCGGATACCAGGTGTCGAGGATGGCCGGCACCTGGTGCAGCCACGGCATCGCGATCGGCGCGCCGGCCTGCACCACCACCACCGTATGCGGGTTGGCGCGCGCCACCGCGCTCACCAGTGCGTTCTGCGCCGACGGCAGGCGCAGATCCGGCCGATCCGCCCCCTCGGTCTCGGTGTCATCCGCCACCACGACCACTGCCACCTGCGCCGCCTTCGCCGCGGCCACCGCCTGTTGAATATCGGCGCGCACGGTCGTGGGCTTCGCCCAAGTGAGGGCGTCCCCCGGACCGCCGGTGCGCATCAGCCCGCGTATCTTCTCGAGCTTCGCACGGGTCGCCTTCGGCAGCGCAGCGCTCATCAGGGCGCCCGTCACCGTCAGCCGATACGCTTGGCCTTTATTCAGGTGAACCGCGGCGGAATAGGTCGGATTCGGCGGCGTGCCCGGATTGTTGATCAGCGTCCGGCCGTCGATCGCGACGCTGAGGGCGCTGTAGCACCCGCAATCATTGGTGAAACCGATGACGTAGGTGCCCGTCTCCGGGGGCCGCAGCGTCAGCGCCACCCAATCCTTCCGGCCCGCGCTCGGGCCGGCATGGGACCACGACAAGTCCGCACCGGGAATCGGCTTCAGTTCGGCGTGGGTCGGCAGCCCTTGGGTGTAGGTGATCCGGGACTTGCCGGCGAGCGCCTCCATGCCGGCGAGCGGACTGATCGTCGCCGACGGGACGACCTGCGCGCTGCCGCCGCCGCCGGTGGTGACCTGCGCCGAGGCCGCCGGACCGATGAGCGCGATCTTCCCGGTGCCCGCCAGCGGCAGCAGGTGCCCGGTGTTCTTCAACAGAACCGTGCCAGCTTCCGCGATCCGGGTCGAGGTCCCCTGATGCGCCGCCGTGGTCGCCACCGCGGTGGTCGTGGCGGACCGTGGATGATTGAACAAGTCGAAGCGGAACAGCTGCTGCAGGATGCGCGCGACCATGGTGTTGAGCACCACGCGCGGAATCTTGCCCTGAGTCACCGCCTGCTGCAGCGGGCGGCCGAAGAACCGATCGGTAGGCTCCTCGAGGTCGGCGCCGGCCGCGGCCGCCGATACGCTGTGGATCGCGATCCAGTCCGACGTGACGAACCCGCCGAAATTCCACTCCCCGCGCAGCACGTCGGTGAGCAGGTAGGGGTTCTGGCAGCTGTAATGCCCGTTCACCGTCGCATAGGAGCACATCATCGAGCCGACTTTGCCGGTATCGATGGCGGTGCGAAACGCCGGCATATAGATCTCGTGCAGCGCGCGGCGGGACACGATGACCTGATCCATCGGCGTGTTGCGGTTCGTCTCCTGGTTATACGCATCGAAATGCTTCACCTGGGCGATGGTCCCCTCGCTCTGGATGCCGCGGATTTCGGCCGCGGCGATTTCGCCGGTCAGATGCGGATCCTCCGACAGGCTCTCGAACTCCCGGCCCCAGCGCGGATCACGGTCGATGTTCACCGTCGGGCCCAGATCGACCGACGACCCCTTGGTCGCCTGCTCGGCGCCGATCACCCGTCCGTACGCGTAGGCCAGGGTGCGCGAGAACGTGGCCGCAAGCGAGGCGCCCGAGGGCAGCTGCGTGACACCCGTCATGCCATCCCCGACGCCGTTCGGGCCATCCTCCAGCCCGATCCGCGGCAGACACAGCGCGGCGTTCGCCGCGATGTCACCCACGTACGGATGCGTACCATGCCCCTCGACGATCCCGATCTCATCCGCCAGGGTCATCTTGCCCATGATCAGGGCCACACGCCGTGCGATCGGCAAATGCCGATTGAGCCAGGGGCAGTTTGCAGCGGTACCCACGGGCCCCGGCAGTGTCGCCGCCCGCTCGGTCTTGGTGCTGCACGCGCTCATGCCGAGCGCTGCGACGCCAACGGCCGCCAGCAGCAACAACCGCACGCCACGGGTAGGTTGGGTGAATCGAGACGTCATATCCAGTCTCCTGAAGACACACTCGAGAAAAATCCTGACGCAGCCGGCACGGGTTGTCCACAGAAGCCGCGCGCGCAGCCGTTCGTTTCCCATGATCCGGGCATCGCACCCCATTGCGCCTGCCGGCGCGGGCGGAAGCAGGGAGACGGCAGGCGAGTCGTTGGTGCAGCGCGTTCGGCGCGTCTCACGAGCCGCGCTGCGGGCCTTGCGCAACGGACAGCGCCGTGATGTCGGAATCGTACCGCTGCGCATCACGTTGTACCCCCGCTGCCGCGCTGACAGATCCTCTGCTTGCGGCCGGCCGGGCGACCCGCGGGCCACCACGCTCAGATGAGTTCTGCAACCGGTTTCACAAGACTGCCGGCCAGTTCCCGAATTGTCAAGAGCCGCACCACCGTCTGCGATGCGCGCGCTGTACAGTCAACACACACATCGCGCTGCGACGCTTCGCCTCGGGCCACGCGTGGGCGCCCCGGTGCGAAGCGGCAGCGGGATCTTCAGGCCGAGCGTGGTGCAGGACGCAGGATCATGCTAAAAGGCCTTCCTGCGCACTGAGCGCGGTCAACTTTGCATGGCGGATACAGCACGCAGTATGCGCATCGCCCTGGTGGCGGCGCTCGGGGGATTCCTCCTCGGTTTCGACGCCACGGTGATTTCCGGGGCCCTGCCGTTCATCCGCTCCTATTTTGGGTTGCAAGGCGCGGCCCACAGCCTCCAGCTCGGCTGGATGGTCAGCTGTCTCGATTGGGGCGCCATGGCCGGCAATGTGTGCGCCGGGCCGCTCGCCGACCGACTCGGGCGCCGCACGGTGCTGCAACTGACTGCAGCCGTCTTCTTCGCCTCCTCGCTGCTCGCGGCCGCCGCGCATACCTTCCTCGTGCTCATTCTGGCGCGTGTCCTCGGCGGGCTCGCGGTGGGTGCGGCGATCCTCGTCGTGCCGCTATACGTCACCGAGATCGCTCCGGCTGATCGGCGCGGGCTGCTGGTTGCCACCAATCAGCTGATGATCGTCATGGGCATCGCGGCCTCGTTCCTCTCCAACGATCTGCTGCTCTCGATCGGTGCGCGCGGCTGGGCTGCCATGCTCGGCGTGGAAGCGATCCCCGCACTGGTGTTCTTCGCGCTCTTGCTGACGGTGCCGGAAAGCCCGCGCTGGCTACTCGCTCGCGGCCGACGGCACCAGGCACTCGAGGCGATGCGCGCCGTTCACGCCAACGCGGCGGCCGGCGAGCTCGAGAAGATCGGGCCGCAGCCGCTCGAGCCGCGCGCCGGCTCGTGGCGGACGCTGTTGGGAGCGCGGCTGCGCTTGGCCATGGTATTCGCCGCGGGGCTCGCATTTTTCCAGCAGGTCACCGGAATCAACGCCGTCCTGTACTACCTGCCGACGATCCTCGCCCAAGCCGGCGGCAGCCTCGCGAGCGCCTTTCAGCAATCGGTGCTGGTCGGGCTGATCAATGTCGGGATGACCCTGGTGGCGATGAGCCTGATCGACCGGGTCGGGCGCAAACCGCTGTTGCTTGCCGGAGGCACCGGCATGGCGGTGGCCCTGCTCACCATCGCCTGGGCGTTCCGGGTCACCGGCGGCGCGGGCGCAGCGGTGGCACATCCGGCCCTCGTACTCGCCGGCATCATCGTGTTCGTCGCCGCGTTCGCCGTGTCGTTCGGACCGGTGACCTGGGTCATGGTGGCTGAAATCTTTCCTGACCGCGAGCGCGCATTCGCCATGTCCGCCATCTGCTTGTGGAACTCGCTCACCAGCGCCGGCGTGACGCTGATATTCACATGGGAGCTCGCGCACTGGGGGCCGACCGGGACGTTCCTCGGCTACGGGCTGTTCGCCATCGCCGCGTTGGCGTTCGTCGCGACGCTGGGCCCCGAAACCCGCGGCAGAACGCTCGAGGAGATCTCGCAGCTGTTCTCAGGCCCACGGCTGCGTCACCGTGCGTCTGCGCCTGCCGTCGAGGCCGCCCGGCCTCCGGCCGCACCGAGACCGCCGTCATGATGATGCAGCCGGTGCAACTCGGCCATCGATGCACGGGGAGCCGCCTCGAGCCACCCGCGCCAGCAACCCTGCCCCTATCGAGCCGAGCACACCACGCTTGAAACTTCCGGACCGGCTCTCGCACCGCGCCTCTGACGACCCGATCGCACCTGCTGCACGGTAAACCCGCCGCGGGCATTAGCCGTCGAATCACCCGAATCAGGCGCCGCAGGACACTCTGGCGCTCGCCCCCCGATGTTACGCGGTAAAGTTCAGCGAATCGCCCTGGATCGTCGAATGATGCGCGAGCGGGTCCGTCACATGAATGGCCAACGTGTTCATTGCGATGTTGTACGTCTTGCATCCATGTTGCGCCAGGTATGCAGCGAAATTTTCCTTATTCGACTGGTTGTTCTCGACGAACGGAATTGGCTTGAATTTCGAGACGGTCTCCATCGCCTCGGCAAGCACCGCCTCCTCCATCCCCTCGACATCGATTGTTTTTAATCCAATCTATTGACTATGAGGCAGCCGTGATTCGTTGGCGCGATGATGAACGCTATAGGCCTGGCAATATTTCGCATTCCCCACCCCGATCCGCTGCGCGATTGCGGCAGAATAGGCGATCGGGCACTTTTTTTCCGTCTCGAGCAGCGCGCAACTCGACATGTCGTAGCGTTGCCTGGCGCTCGGGCGCCAGGCACACCCCCACCGCCATCGGTGCGCCTTTGCGGCTCGCCAGTCGCACCCAGACCTCTTACCGGGCGGAGTGGTCACGCCCCACGGACTGACCCAGGTCGAGCCGAATGTTGAAACGCGTGGCCCACCCGCCGCCCGCCCTGCTCTCGGGCGCGGATCTCAGCGCGGCGTCAGTTCCGCGGCGAGCGCGACCAGGCGGGCGCGGATCGCCTCGCGCGCGACCCGAAAGCGCGCCCGCTGCTCTTCGGCACCGACCTGAGGGTCGTCCGTCGCCGGGTCATCGATCGGCCAGTGCAGCCGGCGCACCCGCCCGGGCAGCACCGGACAGACCTCCTCGGCGCACAGAGTCACGACCAGCTCGAGCCCCGCCGGGTCGATCTCGCTCACCGACTTCGAGCGCTGTCTGCCGATATCGATGCCGAGTTCGCGCATCGCTTCGATCGCGTACGGGTTGACTCGGGAGGGCCGCGAGCCGGCGCTCAGCACCTCGCACGTCGGCAGCAGCCGCCGCGCCAGGCCCTCGGCCATCTGACTGCGCGCCGAATTGGCCACACACAGAAACAGGATCCGCATCAGTGTAACTCCCCAGGGGTACAGCCGCTCGCGCGCCGGCGCACGGCCCCGCCGCGCTCATACCACCCGCGCGTCGCGCGGGTCAGCGCCACCACTGACAACATGACCGGCACTTCGACCAGGACACCCACCACGGTGGCGAGCGCCGCACCGGAACCGAGCCCGAACAGGCTGATGGCCGCGGCCACCGCCAGTTCGAAGAAATTGCTCGCACCGATCAGCGCCGACGGCGCCGCCACACAGTGCGCTTCGCCGACGAAGCGGTTCAGGACGTAAGCG
Source organism: Pseudomonadota bacterium (assembly GCA_021849615.1). Classification (GTDB taxonomy): domain Bacteria; phylum Pseudomonadota; class Gammaproteobacteria; order Steroidobacterales; family Steroidobacteraceae; genus 13-2-20CM-66-19. The sequence goes on along the minus strand of JAJZSQ010000017.1, from coordinate 15,622 downwards.
AGCGCGGAATTGAAATACACCTGGATCACGATCGGCACCGCGATCACGACAATGACCAGCGGCGCGGCCAGGATGCGCTCGCCCTGGAATCCGAACAGCAGCACCAGCGTCGCAAGCAGCGCGCCGAGCGCGATCGGATGGAAGCGCCGCAGCGCCCGCTCGAGGCGCTGCGGCCCGCCGAGCGCAAGCAGCGCGCGGCGCAACGCCTGTGCCAGGAACACCGGGGCGACGATGTACAGCACCACCGAGAGCAGCAGCGTAGTCCAGGGCACGGTGATCGCCGCCACGCCAAGGAGCAGCGCGACGATGGGGGCGAACGCGAACACCATGAGCGTGTCGTTCAGCGCCACCTGTGTGAGCGTGAAATGCGGCTCACCGCCGGCGAGGTGACTCCACACGAACACCATGGCGGTACATGGCGCGGCGGCGAGCAGAATCAGTCCGGCGATCGCGCTGCCGACCATACCGGCGGGCAGCCACGGACGCAGCAGATGCTCGAGGAACAGCCAGCCGAGCAGCGCCATGGAGAGCGGCTTGACCGCCCAGTTGACGAACAGCGTCACGCCCATCCCGCGCCAGTGCTCGCGCACCGAGGCGAGTGCCGTGAAATCCACCTTCGTCAGCATCGGCACGATCATCAGCCAGATCAGCGCCGCTACCGGAAAATTGACCTCGGCAAGCTCGAGCGCCGCAATATGCTGGAACACTCCGGGCGCGACCCGCCCGGCGAGCGTGCCGGCGGCCATGCACAGCACTACCCAGAGACTCAGATACCGCTCGAAGCGGGACATCTCAACGCTTCGCCGGCGTGCACGGCGGGCCGCAGGAGCCCGCCGCGTCGGCTGCCCCGAGGGTGCAGCACTTGGCGGTCAGGAATTCGATCAGCGTGCTCATGCGGGTGAAATTCGGGCTGTAGTAGAGGTGGCGTCCCACCCGGCGGCTCACCACCAGCTCGGCGGCCACCAACGTCTTCAGATGAAACGACAGCGTCGGGGCCGGCATGCGCAGACGGCGCGCAAGTTCCCCCGGGGTGAAGCCTTGCGGCCCGCGCCGCACCAGCAGGCGGTGGAGCGCGAGCCGCGGCTCGGAGGCAAGCGCACCACACACCGCAATCGCATCCTCGGATTTCATCTTTCCAATGCTATCGAATTGTTGATCGCCCGGGAAGCCCCCCCGGGGCCGGCCTCACCCCGGGGAGACACCCATGACATCTGTCACCCCTGTCCCCTGACACGGGGCACTGCCGCACACCGCCGCCGGGCGTCACGCTGCACGCACTTGTTCGCGCCCCGGAGCGATACCCATGCACCCAGCCGTCCGTTCGAACCTCCCCGGTCATCCCACGCCGCTCGCGGCGCTGCACTCGGTGAGCAAGCGCTTCGGGGCGCATCTGGCGCTGGATGGATTCTCACTCGAGCTCCTCGCCGGACAGATCACCGCGCTGCTCGGACCGAACGGCGCCGGCAAGAGCACCGCGGTGCGCGTGCTCCTTGGCCTCACCCGCCCCGACAGCGGCCACGCCGAGGTGCTCGGCCGCAACCCGCGCTCGAGCGAGGCTCGCACCTCGCTCGGCGCGATGCTGCAGGTCGCCCGCGCGCCGGACACCCTCAGCGTGCGCGAGCACATCGAGCTGTTCCGCAGCTACTATCCGCGCCCCCTGCCGACCGCCGAGCTGCTGATGCGCACCGGACTCAGTGCGCTCGAGCACCAGCGCTTCGGCACCCTCTCCGGCGGCCAGAAGCAACGCGTGCTGCTCGCGCTCGCCTTGAGCGGCGATCCGGCCGTGGTCTGCCTCGATGAGCCCACCGTCGGACTCGATCCACAGAGTCGACGGCAGCTGTGGAATGAGATCCGCGCGCTCGCCACCGCCGGCAAGGCCGTGCTACTCACCACCCATTACCTGGAGGAGGCCGATGCGCTCGCACACCAGGTCGTGCTCCTTGAGCGCGGCCGCACTGTGCGCAGCGGCACTCCGGCCGAGATCAAACACAGTGTCGCGGCCGCTCGCATCCGCTGTCGCACACAGATCGATCCAACCGCGCTGCGCGCCCTGCCCACCGTCACGGCCGTGGAAGCGGACCGCGGCGGCGTCATCCTCTTCGCGCACGATCCGCAGCGTGTACTGCGTGAGCTGCTGCCGCTCGATGACTCCCTCAGCGAGTTGGAAGTCAGTGCGGCAAGTCTCGAGGATGCGATCCTCGCCCTCGCGCCGACCGCCGCAAGCGCAGGGTCCGTCCCCGGAGTGTGCCCATGAATACCCTCACCCTGACCGACACACCGTCCCTGCCCGCTGCCTGGCGGCTGCGCGCCGCTCTGCGCGAAATCCAATACGAGTTCATCCGCCTGGCGCGCAACCGCGTCTACGCCCTGTCCGTGCTCGGGCTGCCGGTCCTCTTCTATGCGGTGTTCGGGCTCGGACAGAACAATCCGCAGGCGGCGCTGTACCTGATCGTCGGCTACAGCTGCATGGGACTCGGCTCGGCGTGCCTGTTCGGCATCGGGCTCAGCATCGCCTTCGAGCGCGCGCAGGGCTGGCTCGAACTCAAATGGGCGAGCCCCATGCCGCGCCTGGCGTACCTGGCGGCCAAGCTGACCGCGAGCGCCGTGTTCGCACTGCTCGTGCTCGGGCTGCTCATCGCGCTCGGCCACTGGGCCGCGGGCGTCACGATGACCCTCGGGCAGGCGCTGCACCTCGCCCTGATCCTGCTGATCGGGTCGGTGCCGTTCACGGCCCTCGGGCTCGTGATCGCGCTCGTGGTGCCGCCCAATGCCGGGGCGGGACTGATCAACCTGGTGTACCTGCCGCTGTGCCTGTTCTCCGGGTTCTGGATCCCGGTGGCGCAGCTGCCCCACTGGATGCAGACCATCGCCCCGGTGCTGCCGACCTACCACCTGGCCGAGCTCGCACTCGCCGTGTTCCACTTCGCCCCGCGTCAGGGGGCGCTCACGCATTGGCTGGTGCTCGCCGGCTTCAGCGCGTTGATGTTCGCCGCTGCTTGGATTACGTTCCTGCTGAGCGACACGAGAAGCCCATGAGCGAACCGACGCGCACTGATCCCACCTGCAAGACACCGACCGATCGGCGCGGGCCGCTGATCAACCTGGTGTGGCTGTGCTACTCGGTGTTCTTCTTCGTCCAGGCCGCCCAGACCGGCACGTGGGCAGCGTGGGTGACGACCACGCTGCTGTTCGCGTGCTTCCTCGCTCTGTATCTCGGCACGGCCATCATGGCCAGCTCGCGGCGCACCAAACGGCTGCTGGTCGCGGCCATGGCGCTGTTCGGGATCGGCGCCTACTGGCTCAATGCCGGGGCCGGGGTCGTGTTCGTCTACGTCGCCTCATTCGCCGCCGCAGTGACCGACTCCGCACTCATCGGCGGCCTCATCATCTCGGCTGCCGCGGCGCTCGCCGCCGCCGAAGGCTGGGTACTGCACTACGGCGTGTGGACCTGGGGCATCTTCGCGTTCTTCGCCGTGCCGTCGGGCATCAGCAGTCTGTTCTGGTCGCTGCGCGCGCGCGCCAACGCCCGGCTCAACCTCGCCCAGGAACAGATCGAGCACCTTGCCCAGGTCGCCGAGCGCGAACGCATTGCCCGGGACCTGCACGACGTCCTCGGTCACACCCTCTCGCTGATCGTGCTGAAGTCCGAGCTCGCCGGGCGGCTCATCGGCGCCGATCCGACCCGGGCGCGCGGGGAAATTGCCGAAGTGGAGCAGACCGCCCGGCGCGCCCTCGCCGAGGTCCGCGAGACCATCAGCGGCTACCGCTGCGAGGGGCTCGCCGCGGAGCTCGCCCGAGCCCGCCAGACCCTCGCGCTGGCCGGCGTGCGTTTCGAGTGCACCGATCCACCCCCGCGCCTCACACCGCTCATCGAGAGCACCCTGGCGCTGGTCGTGCGCGAGTGCGTCACCAATATCGTGCGCCATGCGCGCGCGGCACGCTGCTACCTCACCATCGCCTCGAGCCCCGAGCGCACGCTGCTCGAGATCAGCGACGACGGGCGCGGCGGCGTCGAGCACGAGGGCAACGGGTTGAGGGGCATGCGCGAGCGGCTGGCGGCGCTCGGGGGACGCATCGCCATCGACTCGCAGCAAGGCACGCGGCTGCGCGTGGAAATCCCGGCGGCGGTGACCCCGGCGAGCGCCTCATGAGCACGATCCGGGTGGTGCTCGCCGAAGACCAGGCGATGATCCTCGGGGCGCTCGCGGCGCTGTTGGAAACCGAGGCGGATCTGACGGTGTGCGCGCGCGCCGCCAATGGGCGTCAGGCGCTCGAGGCGGTCGCCGCCGAGCACCCCGATGTTCTGGTCACCGACATCGAGATGCCCGAGATGACCGGACTGACGCTCGCGGCCGAAGTGCGCGCCCGCCACCCGCAGACCCAGGTGGTCATCCTCACCACCTTCGCCCGGCCCGGCTACCTGCGCCGGGCGCTCGAGGCCGGCGCGCGCGGCTATTTGCTGAAGGACCGGCCGGCCGCGGAGCTCGCCAATGCCGTGCGGCGCGTGCGCCGCGGCGAGCGGGTCATCGATCCGGACCTCGCCGCCGAGGCCTGGGCGAGCGATCCGGATCCGCTCACCGAGCGGGAGCGGCAGATCCTCTGGCGCGCCGGCGAGGGGCGCTCCGGGGCGGAAATCGCCACAGAGCTGTCGCTCTCGGAAGGAACGGTACGCAACTACCTCTCCGAGGCGATCAGTAAACTCGGCGCGGCGAATCGCATCGAGGCGGCCCGCATCGCGCGGCAGAAGGGCTGGCTGTAACGCGAGCGACGTGGGCGGCATGTTATGCTCGCAACGCCTGACTCCAGGGAGGCCTTCCGCGTGATCGTCGTTGAGCACCTGACGCGCAAGTTCGGCGAATTCCTCGCCGTCCACGACATCTCCTTTCAGGTCGAGCGCGGTGAGATCTTCGCCTTCCTCGGCCCGAACGGCGCCGGCAAGACCACCACCATCAAGATCCTCACCACGCTGCTCGCCCCCAGCTCGGGCACCGTGCGCATCGACGGCCTCGATCCCACCCGACAGCCCACCGAAGTGCGCCAGCGCATCGGCATCGTGTTTCAGGATCCGAGTCTGGATCAGAACCTCTCGGCCTGGGAGAACCTGGAGTTGCACGGCGCGCTCTATCACGTGCCGCGCAAGGTGCGCCGGGAGCGCATGCAGGCGCTGCTGAGTCTGTTCGGACTGTGGGACCGGCGCGAGGAACTCGTCAAGCAGTACTCCGGCGGCATGATGCGGCGGCTGGAGATCGCGCGCGGACTGCTGCACACCCCACGCATCCTGTTTCTCGATGAGCCGACGCTCGGCCTCGATCCGCAGAGCCGCAACCAGCTCTGGGGCCACGTGAAGCGCCTGAATCAGGACGAGGGCGTCACGGTATTCCTCACTACGCACTACATGGACGAGGCCGACCGCGTCGCCGGACGCATCGCCATCATCGACCACGGCCGGATCGTCTCGCTCGGTACGTCGGCAGAGCTCAAAGCGAGCACCGGCTCGGCGACCCTCGAGGAGGCGTTCCTCGCCTTGACCGGCACCGACATTCGCGAAGAGAGCGGGACCGCCGCGGACCGCATGCGCATGGCCGCACGCGCGTGGCGCGGCCGCTGAGGAGCGACGGATGGGCGCGATCTATGTGTTGTGGCTGCGTGAACTGAAGCGCTACTTCCGCTCCCGGGCGCAGATTGCGGCCTCGCTCGGCCAGCCGCTGCTGTACCTGCTGGCCCTCGGCTACGGCCTCTCCCCGGTGTTCCGCCGCGGCGGCGAAGGCAACTACCTGCAGTTCGTCGCCCCGGGCGTGATTGCGATGACGGTGCTCTTCTCCTCGCTGTTCTCCGGCATCCAGCTGATCTGGGACCGGCAGTTCGGCTTCCTGAAGGAGACGCTGGTCGCACCCGTGCCGCGGCTGCACATCATGATCGGGCGCACCTGCGGGGCTGCCACCACCGCGCTGATCCAGGGACTGCTGGTCGCGGCCGTGGCGGTCGCGGCCGGCTTTCGTCCCGTGGGCGTCGGTGGATTGCCACTCGGGTTGGCGTTCCTGGCGCTGATTGCGGTGGTGTTCACCGCCGTCGGCACCACCGTCGGCTCGACTCTGCGCGACATGCAGGGCTTCCAGATGGTGATGAACTTCCTCGTCATGCCCATCTTCTTCCTCTCCGGTGCGCTCTATCCGCTCGAGCACCTGCCGGTGCTGCTCGCCGCCCTCACCCGGATTGATCCGCTGACCTACGGGGTCGACGGGCTGCGCGGCGCGCTGATCGCGCGCGGGCATTTCACCAGCCTGCTCGACCTCGTGGTCATGGGCGGCCTCGCCGTCGTCCTGACCCTCGTCGGCGCCTGGCGGTTTTCGCGCATCGAGATCTGAGCCGGCCCCAGGGGACCAATCCGGGTCGAGGGCAGCCTCTCGGGCGAGGCTGAAGGCCAGGCTTCCTGCCCCAACCATGTATGCCTCTATTCGTCAATAATGACGAATAGAAACGAATTATCTGTTTAATTCGCCATATATAACGAATTACACATATCTTTTTTTAGCGTATAATTCGCCATGTATAACGAGTCCTAATTGAATTCCAACATTACTCGCAATTTACGGCGATTTATGAAAGTCTATTCTGATCTGACCGATCCCGCTGCCCTGCTGACGCTGGGCCAGCGCATCGAGCAGCATCGCATCGCGGCAAACCTCACCCAGGCCGAGCTCGCCGAACAGGCCGGCATCGGCAAGCGCACCCTGGAGCGGATCGAGAGAGGACAGGGCACGGAGCTGCTCACCTTCATCCGCGTGCTGCGCGTGTTGCAGCTGATCGAAGGGCTCGATCGACTGATCCCGGAACTGCCGGTGAGTCCGATCGCGCAGCTGAAGTTGCGGGGCAAACAGCGCCAGCGCGTGACTCACGCCCGTGCAACGGCGGAGGATGCCGAGCCCACGGGGTCTTCGGGCCATGCCGCCGCGGCGAAGCCCTGGACGTGGGATCCCCCCACCGCACAACGGCCCGACACCGCGAAGGGCAAGCCCCGCGCATGAGCACGACGGCCGAGGTGAGACTCTGGGGGCGGCGCATCGCCGCAGTCTCCCTGGATGAGGGACGCGACGTCGCGGCATTTCAGTACGATCCGCATTTCGCGCGCAGCAGGATCGAAGTCGCCCCGCTCAGCATGCCGCTCGCCTCGCGCATCTACACGTTCCCGTCGCTCCCACGGATCTCCTTCCACGGCCTGCCGGGACTGCTGGCCGACTCGTTGCCCGACAAATTCGGCACCGCACTGATCAACGCCTGGCTTGCCACACAAGGCCGCTCACCCGAGACGTTCAACGCCATCGAGCGCCTCTGTTACATCGGTACGCGCGGCATGGGCGCGCTGGAGTTCGCCCCGGTGACCGGTCCGCGGCATCGACGCACGAGCACGATCCGCGTCGACGCTCTGGTTGAACTTGCCGCCGACATCCTCGAGCGCCGCAGCGCACTGCACGACTCGTTTACCGCCGCACGGCGCAACGGTGCGCTCCAGGATCTGCTGCGGGTCGGAACCTCGGCGGGCGGTGCTCGTGCCAAGGCCATCATCGCCTGGAACCCCGAGACCAACGAGGTGCGTTCCGGGCAGGTCACCGCGCCGGCAGGCTTCGGCTACTGGCTGTTGAAGTTCGACGGCGTGAGCGGCAACCGCGACAAGGAACTGGAGGATCCCCAGGGCTACACCGTCATCGAATATGCCTATGGGCTGATGGCACGGGACGCCGGCCTGCAGATGACTGAATGCCGGATCCTGGAGGAAGGGGGACGGCGGCACTTCATGACCCGCCGCTTCGATCGCACCGAAGACGGCGGCAAGCTGCACATGCAGTCGCTCGCTGCGCTCGCCGATCTGGACTTCAATGCCGCCGGCGCGCACTCCTACGAGCAGGCTTTTGGCGTCATCCGGCGGCTGCAGTTGCCGATGCAGGCCACCGAGCAGCTGTTTCGCCGCATGGTGTTCAACGTCGTCGCCCGAAACCAGGACGACCACGTGAAGAACATCGCGTTCCTGATGAACCCGCAGGGCGAGTGGTCACTCGCCCCGGCCTTCGACGTGACCTATGCCTACAACCCGGTGGGGCATTGGACCGGCTCACACCAGATGACGATCAATGGCAAACGGGACGGGTTCACCCTGGAGGATTTCCGCACCTGCGCCGCGACGGCGGGCCTGAAGCGTGGACGTGCTGAAGCTCTGCTCGATGAGGTGCGCACGGTCGTGCAGCGCTGGCCGAGGTATGCAGAGCAGGCGGGCGTGTGGCCCCGGCAGCGCGATCAGATCCGCTCGGCGCTGCGGCTCGACTTTCCCCGCAAGGATTCCGCCGCTCGATCGTAAGCGGCGGTGTCCGCAGCTCACGTCCCGAACAGCCGCTGCGCCTCGGCCGGACGCCCAAACAGATAGCCCTGGTAGCGGCTGCAGCCGCACTCGCGCAGCACCTCGAGCTGCGCCTGCGTCTCGACGCCCTCGGCGATCACATCGAGGCCGAGATGGCGGGCGATGGCGATGATGGTCGCGACGATCGCCCGGTCGTTCGGGTCCGTCACGATGTCGCGCACGAACGTCTGATCGATCTTCAGCTGATCGAGCGGTAGCTGCTTCAGATACTGCAGGGACGAGTAGCCGGTCCCGAAGTCATCGAGCGAGAACTGCACGCCCTCTTCCTTCAGGCGCCGCATGGTCATGACCGTCTTCTGCACGTCCCCTTGCAGCATCGTCTCGGTCAGTTCGAGTTTCAGCCGCCGCGCCTCGATGCCGTGGCGGCCAATGGCGCGGCGCACCTGCTCGGCGAACTGCGGCTGCTGGAACTGCAGCGGACTGACGTTGACCGCGAGCGTCAGCTCCCGGGTGTCCGGCGCGTCGCGCCAGGCCGCCAGTTGCGCACACGCGGTGTCGATCACCCACTCGCCGATCGGCAGGATCATCTGCGTCTCCTCGGCGAGTCCGATGTACTCCCCCGGGGGCACCAGACCGCGCACCGGATGGTTCCAGCGCAACAGCGCCTCGGCACCAATGCGCCGCCCGGTCGCATCGACCTGCGGCTGATAGTGCAGCAGGAACTGCCCGGCACCGACCGCCTTGCGCAGCTCGCCCTCGAGCGCAGCACGTGAACTGACCACCTGCTGCATGTGCGGGTCGAAGAAGCGCAACGTGTTGCGCCCGGCCGCCTTGGCCTGGTTCAGCGCGATGTCGGCCTGCTGGATCAGATCGTGTGCGCCCATCTGCTGCCCCGGCAGCAGCGTCGCACCGACGCTGCAGCTGACGTGCACCTGATCGCCCAGGGGTCCCTGCGGCGAGCTGAGCATGCGCATGATCTTCAGGCCGAACGATTCGGCATGCGCCGCCGCCGCCCAGGGCTGCGGCCCTAGGTCCTCCAGCAGCACCATGAACTCGTCCCCGCCCATGCGCGCCACCGTATCACCGTCGCGCACTTCCCCGGCGAGGCGGGTGGCCACCTGCTGCAGCAGAGCATCGCCGGCGGCGTGACCCAGCGTCTCGTTGATGCTCTTGAAGTTGTCGAGTCCGAATAGCAGTAGCGCCCCGTGACGGTCGGTCCGCACGCTTGCGGAGATCGCCTGACGCAGCCGATCCTGCAGCAGCTCGCGGTTCGGCAGACGGGTCAGCTGATCGAAGAAGGCCAGCTGGCGGATCCGATCCTCGAACTGCTTGCGTTCGGTGAAATCCAGCATGCAGGCCACGGTGAGCGGACCGTCCTCGAGGACGATCCGCCGTGCGCTGACGAACACCGGGAACTCGCTGCCATCGCGGCGCAGCCCGACGGTCTCATATTCGGCGGGCGCGTCATGGCCGGCGCGGCGCCGCTCGATGATCTCGCTCACCGCCGGGCGTGCCCGCGGTGCGATGCGATCCAGGTACGGGGTGTCGAGCACTTCCGCGGCATTGCGGTACCCGAACATCTCGGCGTAGCGGGCGTTGACATCGATCGTGGTGCCATCACGGCTGAAGGAGATGCCGACGGGCGACTGCTCGATCAGGGTGCGCAGACGTATTTCGCTCTCGCGCAGGCGCGTCTCGGCGTGCTTGCGCGCGGTGATGTCGCGCGAGGAATTGAACAGCACCGGCGTGTCGCCGAGGCGCAGCGCCACGGAGCTGACTTCGACCTCGATGACCGAGCCGTCGCGGCGCCGGTGCCGGGTCTCGAGCACCGTGCGGCGCGGCTCACCGAAGCGGTCATGCAGGATCGCCACGAGCTGCTCGGGCGTGAACAGCGCATCCCACTGCGACACGTGCATGCCGATCACCTGCTCGCGCGGGTAGCCGAGCATCTCGCAGAACGAGTCGCTCGCCTCGATCAGGTGCCCCTCGGGCGTGAGGATGTGCACACCGTCGCTCGAATTGCGCAGCAGCGCAAGGTTCTTGCCGCTCTCGCGCCGCAAGGCCGATTCCATGCGCTTGCGCTCGGTGACGTCGATCAGACAGGCAATCAGTGTCGCCACCCGGCCACCGGCATCCCGCTGCACCGTCACTGAGCAATCGGTGACATGCGGCTCGCCGCTTCTGTCGCGCAGAATCCACTCCAGGCGCTGCTCCTCGCAGGTCCCGGCGCGCAGCGCCGCAAACCGCTCGGACGTCTGCGGCGACTGGGTCGCCTCGCTCAACTCCCCGACCGTCTTGCCGACCAGCTCACCCGCCTCGTAACCGCTCAGCACACAGACCACGGCGTTCGCCTGCACGATGCGACCGCTGGCCGCGTCGATCGCCACCATCGCCGCCGGGGCACGCTCGAACAGTACCCGGAAGCGCTGCTCGGAGAGCCGCAGCGCATGCTGCGTCTCCCACATGACCGTCGCACTCATCGCCGCGACCACCAGCAGGAACCCGAGCGGTCCAGGCTCGAAGCCGTGCACGACCGCCAGGCGCACCAGCAGCCCGAAGACCGCCAGCGGCACGAAACACGCCTGGGCGATGAACAGCCACCGCGCGCCCGGCTCGCGAGTGCGCCGGTAGTGCCCCCACAGCGCCCAGGTTGCGTAAATCATCACCCCGTAGAGCAGCAGCACCCCGAGGAACGCCGGCAGTCCGCTCTGGCCGACGCCGCGCGTGACGGTCTCGCCCCAGGGCAGCCTGAGCGCAGTGAGTCCGCTGAAGCGCCGATACTGGATGCCGTACGGCAACACCTCGTTGGCGACGATCAGAGCCGCGCAGCCGGCCGCGCAGGCCCCGAGCAGTGCACGCGCCCGCCACCCATGATGTCCAACGTAAAGCGCCACGAATGCCGCGACGCATCCCGTCGCCACAATGATGCAATCGAGATTCAGTTTCAGGGCGCGCAGGAACTGCGCGACCGTCACGGCCTGCAGGCTCTGGGCGCTGAAGATTGCGGCGAGCGCGGCGAACAGGGCCATGCCCGCGAACGCCAGCAGGGCCGAACGGTCCGTCCGGCGCGCCGCCGCAGCCGCCAGAACGTGCAGCATCGCGCCGACGATCGCGCCAGCCAGAAGGTACAACGTGGGTACGACGAGCGCGATCACCACGACATCTTTTCCCGGCTCGCATCAGCCTCAGCCGAGGATGATCATCCGATCCGAGGCGCCCCTCGGGTGTGTCCCAAGTCACAGGAAGCAACATCTGCGCCCGGCCGGCACGCGCCGGTCAGCCTCCAGCCTCCCGCGCCGCAGCACGCCGTTTGAGGGGCCGATGACCGGGCCGCCGGGCTCGCCCGGTCCTGCCGGGGCCGCGCTACGCGGCCCCGGCAGGCGGGATGCGCCCCGGGGGGATCAGGGCGCGCGGAGCGGGACCGCCGCGCTGCGGTAGCCGACCGGCCAGCGGGCCGAGTGCTGCCAGGCGGGCAGGTGGATACGGACCGTGTGCACCAGGTGCTCGGCGCAATCCCCGAGCGACAGCTCGTACGATCCGGCCGCACGGACCCAGCGCTGGGACTTGGTGTGGAACTCGGCGAGCAGCCGCGGATCGACGGTCACCGTGAGCGTGCGCTCGGCCCCGGGGGCGAGGCGCACCTTGCGCCAGCCAGCGAGCCGGCGCGGCACCGAGCCGTCGGCAGGCGCAACGTACACCTGCGGCACCGCGGCCCCCACGCGCCCACCGATGTTGCGCACCGTGAAGTGCACCACCAGACGACCGTGCACGAGCGATGCCTGCAGCCCCTGGTAGGCAAAGCGCGTGTACGACAGCCCGAAGCCGAACGGGAACAGCGGCTTGCGATGCTTCAGCTCGTACCAGCGGTAGCCGACCGCCGCGCCCTGGCGGCCGTAGTCGATGCTGAACGGCTTGCCCGGCGGCAGGCCCGCACCCGGCAGCTGCGGGAACGCGAGTTCGGCGGTCGAGGCTGGGAAGCTCACCGGCAGGTGCCCGGAGGGATCCACCGCACCGAACAGCACCCGGGCGATCGACGTGCCACCGCCGGTGCCGGGGAACCAGGTCTCGAGCACGCCGGCCACCTGGCCGAGCCACGGCATCAGCACCGGTCCGCCGCTCTCGATCACCACCACGGTGTGGGGATTGGCCCGCGCCACGGCCGCCACCAGCCGGTTCTGCGTGCGCAGATCCAGCGGCACGTCGATGCTCTCGGCCGCCCACTGCGTGACGAACACCACGACCCGGTTGGCCCACTTCGCCACCTGCACCGCATGGGTGAGGTTGCGTCCCGAGGCGTAACGGAAGCGCGCCTGCGGTGCCTGCCCCATCATCGCGCCGAGCGGCGCCGAAGGCAGATAGACCTCGGGGCCCGGGAAGTCCTTCGGCCCGAGCCCACGCACGGGGCTGCCGCCGACCGGGAACACCGTGGACGAACCACCGCCGTCGATCACGCCGCGGTCGGCGTAACCGCCGATGACCGCGATCCGGTGCACCGTGCTCGAGAGCGGCAGCACCGCCCCGGCATTCTTCAGCAGCACGATGCCCTGTTCCTCGTCGGCCTCGGCCACCGCCTTGTCGGCCGCGAAATTGATGTGCGCCTGACGCTTGATCGGATGATCCACGACCCCGACGGCGAACATCGAGCGCAGGATGCGCAGGTCCATCTCATCGAGCACCCGCTCGGGCACCCGGCCGTCCTTCACCGCCTGCGCGAGCGCCGGCCCGTAGTACGGACGGTGATCGAACACGCTCGACGCCGAGTCCTGATCGAGCCCGGCGAGCGCTGAGCGCACCGTGCTGTGCGTGGCGCCCCAGTCGCTCATGACGTAGCCGCGGAAGCCCCAGTCACCGTCGAGCACGTGGCGCAGCAGCCAGGAGTTCTCGCAGTTGTAATGCCCGCGCGTGCGGTTGTAGGCGCACATCAGCGCCCCCGGATGGCCGCGCTCGATGGCGAGCTCGAAGCCGAGCAGGTCCGACTCGCGCGCCGCGGCGCGCCCGATGCGCGCGTCGTACACCATGCGACCGGTCTCCTGGTCGTTCATGGCGAAGTGCTTCAGCACCGCGATCACGTGCTGGGACTGGATGCCGCGGATCTGCGCGCCGGCCATCACCCCGGTGAGCAGCGGGTCCTCGCTCACGTACTCGAAATCCCGTCCGCCGCGCACTTCGCGGACCAGGTCCGCGCCCGGCCCGAGCAGCACGTTGAACCCCGAGGCGCGCGCCTCGGCGCCGATCATCGCCCCACCGCGCTCGGCGAGCTGCGGGTTCCAGGTCGCTGCGGTCGCAAGCCCCGAGGGCAGCGAGGTGCGCTCGCGGAACACGTCGCTCGAGGCGCGCTGAGTCGCCACACCGAGGCCGGCATCGCTCTCCCACTGCGGCGGGATCCCGAGCCGCGGCACGCCCGGCACGTAGCCCGCCGAGCCCATGCGCACGGCGCGCGGCGGCACGTAGTGGGTGCCCGGCATGGCCGAGCCGAAGTAGCCGTACACCAGACGCAGCTTCTCCTTCTGCGTCATGGCGCGCACTGCGAGCGCCGCGCGCTCATCGGGCGAGAGTTTCCGGTTCAGCCACGGGCGCGCGTTACCCGCCCACGCTCCATGCACCCCGAGCAGCCCCAGCATGAGCGCTGCGGGCACAAAGGATCCCCTGATTCGATGCATCACTGTTTGAACTCCGGAGAATCCCAGCGCACGGGACCTCGATCGATTCGAGCGGCGCGGCGCGGCGCACTGCTCGCGGATTTCCCCCCGGTATGGACGCCAGCGGCGCTCTCGCGCCGTACGACCGGTCGGGCGGCGCGCACCGCAGGACCTTTCTGGGGCCAGGCGCACAGAGTGACCCAGCTAGCCTGGAATCGTTTCCAGTCCAACTTGAGTATCCTGCACGGCGCCGATACTGTCAATCGACGAGTGCGTTGCGCGGCCGCAGACTCGACAACTAAATGGTGGATGTTATTCACTGCGCGGACCGCGCGCCGCTCCGGTGCGCGCTGCGAGGTCGTGAGCGTTGAGATTCATCGATGGGGCTGTCGTTGCGGCATACCTTGCCTGCGTGCTCGTGATCGGCCTCAGAGGCTCGCGCCGGAGCGTCTCGAGCAACGAGTTCTTCCTTGCCTCGCAGCGGGCCTCCTGGCCGGTGATCGGCCTGGCGGTGATCGGCTCGAACGTCTCCCCGAGCGCCCTGATCGGCATCACCGGCTCGGCGTTCGCGCTCGGCATCTCCGTCTACAACTACGACTGGGTGGCCACCGTCACGCTGGTCGTGTTCGCCCTGTGGCTGCTGCCGCGGCTGCTCGCCGAGCGCATCTACACCGTGCCGGAGTACTTCGAGCGGCGCTTCGACCGCCGGGCACGGATCTGGCTCGCGGGGCTCTCGATCCTGCTGTACGTCCTGCTCGATGCGGCCGGCGCGCTCTATTGCGCCGCCCTGGTGGTGCACGCACTGCTGCCGCATCTGCCATTCATCGCCACGGTGCCGCCGCTGGCGCTGTTCGCCGCGCTGTACGCCCTCACCGGCGGACTGCGCGCAGTGATGCGCACCCAGGCGCTGCAGGGCGTGGTCATGATCGGGACGGCGAGCCTGCTCGCAGGCTTCGCGATCCATGCCGCCGGCGGCTGGCACGCGGTACTCGCCGCCAATCCCGCGCAGCACCTGCACCTGGTGCTGCCGGCGAGCAACCCATACATGCCCTGGACGGGCCTTCTCTTCGGGATGCCCGTGCTCGCGCTCTATTACTGGTGCACCAACCAGTCGATCGTGCAGCGCACGCTCGCCGCCCGTTCGGTCGCCGACGGGCAGCGCGGGGCGCTGCTCACCGGGGCGCTGAAGCTCACCTCGCTCGCGCTCATCGTCGCTCCGGGGCTCGCGGGTCGGGCGCTCTTCGCCCACCTGCACCGCGACGATGACGCGTACATCCGCCTGGCGCTGACGCTGCTGCCGCCCGGGGTGCTAGGTGTGTTCCTGGCGGCCTTCCTCGGCGCGCTGATGGCCTCGCTCTCGGCCACCTACAATAGCGCCGCCACCGTACTGTCGATCGACTTCATCCGCCGCGCCCGTCCCCATCTCGATGAGCGCAGCACGGTGCGGGTCGCGCGCATCGCCACCGCACTCGCCATGCTGGTTTCGGCCGCCTGGGTGCCGCAGATCGCCCGCTTCCCCTCGCTCTGGCAGTACCTGCAGGCGGTGCTCGCCTACTTCACCCCGCCGGTGGCGGCGGTGTTCCTCGCCGGAGTGCTCTGGCCGCGTGCCAATGCCCGCGGTGCCTTCGCCTGC
>JAJZSQ010000016.1 GCA_021849615.1 Pseudomonadota bacterium | reverse complement strand
AGCGGCAGTGACGGCTCCAGCGCGCGGACTCGGGGTGCAGTCCGTGATCGACGTGGACCGCTCGCAGTGCCGCGGGGCGGGTGCGCAAGCGGGCGAGGCCGGCCAGCAGCGCGGTGGAATCCACGCCGCCGCTGAACGCCACGCACAGGCGCGCGTGCGCGAGCTCCGGCAGCACCGAGACAAGCGCCGCGCTCAGCCGCTCGGGGGAGTACCCCGCCGCGCCGGTGCGCGCACGCGAGCCGCTCACCGGCGCGGCGACTCGTTCACGAGCCGCTCTCGTCGAACACGCCGAAGCCGGCGATGCGCTCGGCGCGCGCCGCGAGCAGCCGCTCGCGCGGCAGTGCCTCGAGCGCATCGAGATGGGTGAGCAATGCCGCCTTGAGGCTCGCGGCGGTCGCGGCCGGATCGCGGTGCGCTCCGCCGAGCGGCTCGGGGATCACCTGATCGACGAGACCGAGTTTCCCGAGCTGGTCGGCCGTGAGGTTCAACGCCTCGGCGGCCACCTCGCGCTTGTCCTGGCTCTTCCAGAGGATCGAGGCGCAGCCCTCCGGGGAAATCACCGAGTAGGTGCTGTATTGCAGCATCAGCAGGCGGTCGCACACGCCGATCGCGAGCGCACCGCCCGAGCCGCCCTCGCCCGTCACCACCGTCACCACCGGCACGGCGAGCGTCGACATCTCGAGCAGGTTGCGGGCGATGGCCTCGCTCTGGCCGCGCTCCTCGGCCCCGACGCCCGGGTACGCCCCCTGGGTGTCGATCAGCGTCACGAGCGGCAGCTCGAAGCGCTCGGCGAGCTGCATCAGCCGCAGCGCCTTGCGGTAGCCCTCGGGGCGCGGCATGCCGTAGTTGCGCCGCACGCGCTCCTTGGTGTCGCGGCCCTTCTGGTGGCCGATGACCATGACGGCGCGCCCATCGATGCGCGCCGGGCCGCCGACGATCGCCGGATCGTCGCCGTACATCCGATCCCCGTGCAGCTCGTTGAAGTCGGTGCAGATCGCACCGATGTAATCGAGCGTGTACGGTCGCTGCGGATGGCGCGCCAGTTGCGTGATCTGCCAAGGCGTGAGGCTCGCGAAGATGCTGGTGGTGAGCTGGCGGCTCTTCACCTGCAGCCGCGTGATCTCATCCTGGATGTTGACCTCGGGGTCGCAGGTGACGTGCTTGAGCTCCTCGATCTTCGCTTCGAGCTCGGCGATGGGCTGTTCGAAATCGAGAAAGGCGACGGCCATGCGGTTTCCCGGAGTTGTCTCGTGCTGGGCGCGAGGGTACGGGCGGGGCGCCCGCGGTGCAAGCACCCCGCCTCAGTGCCCGTCCGCCGAGCGCGGCTGAGCGTCGGCCGGGGCACTATAGAGCACGCGCACCGCGGCGCCGCCGATGAGCTGCTCGAGCGCCTCGATCAGCTCCGCCGCCGGCTGCACGCGCCACGCCTCACCGAGGGCCAGCATCCCGCGCGCCTGCGCGCCGGCGTACTCCACCACGAGCGCGCAGGGCCCGGGGCGGTAGCGCTCGAGCAGTTCGGCCAGGCGACTCTGCAGCGCGGCCGTCGCGGGCGACTCGGGCCACTTCAGCACGATGCGCCGGGCCTGCTGCTCGCGCACCTTGGCGAGGTCGATCAGGCGCCGCACGCCGATCCGCCAGCCGTCGGAGAACTCATCGAAGCGCAGCTGCCCCTCGGCAAGCACCAGCGCATCTTTGCTGATCAGCGCCTTGAACTGTTGGAACTGCTCCTCGAACAAACTCGCCTCGATGCGCCCGGTGCTGTCATCGAGGGTGAGGATCGTGCGCGGGCCGCGCTTGCGCACCTCGTCGATGAGCCCGGCGACCGTGACGGTGCGCCCGCCTCGCCCGCGCGCCGGCTCGGCCCCCGGCATCGGCCGCTCGCCGATCAGATCCCCGATGCGGTGGCTCACCAGGCGCGCCAGTCCCGACTCGTACGCGCCGATCGGATGCCCGGTCAGATACAGCCCGAGCGTCTCGCGCTCCCCGGCGAGCCGCACCGACTGCGGCCACTCGGGCAGCTCCGCGGCGTGTGCGGCGACGGGCGCACTCGGCTCGGGCGCGGCGAGCCCGAACAGGTCGTCCTGACCGGCGCGGCTCGCGCGCGAGCCCTGCTCCCCGAGCTGCATCGCCGTCGGCAGACGCTCCATCAGCGTGGCGCGGTTCGGCCCGAGCGCATCGCAGCTGCCCGAGCGCAGCAGCGCCTCGAGCACCCGGCGGTTGAGCTTCTGCAGATCGAGCCGCCGACACAGGTCCTCGAGATTCGCAAACGCCCCGCGCGCCTCGCGCTCCCCGATCAGCGCCTCGGCTGCGCCCTGCCCGACCCCGCGCACCGCGCCGAGGCCGTAGCGGATGGTGCGGCCCTCGGCGGTGAAGGCGTACTGCGAGTGGTTCACGTCCGGCGGTAGCACCTTCAGGCCGATCTCGGCGCATTCACGGATCAAGGTCACCACCTTGTCGGTGTGATCCATGTCCGCCGAGAGCACCGCGGCCATGAACTCGCCCGGGAAGTGCGCCTTCAGGTAGGCCGTCTGGTACGACAGCAGCGCGTACGCGGCCGCATGCGACTTGTTGAATCCGTAGCCGGCGAACTTCTCCATCTGATCGAAGATCGCATTGGCGGTCGGCTCCGGGATGCCGCGCGCGGTGGCGCCGGCGAGGAACACCCCGCGCTGCTTGGCCATCTCCTCGGGCTTTTTCTTGCCCATGGCGCGGCGCAGCAGATCCGCCCCGCCGAGCGTGTAGCCGGCCAGGCGCTGGGCGATCTGCATCACCTGCTCCTGGTAGACGAACACCCCGTGGGTGACGCCGAGCACCTGCTGCATCTCGGGGTGCAGGTATTCGGGCTTCTTGCCGTGCTTGCAGGCGATGTACTCCGGAATCAGGTCCATCGGACCCGGCCGGTACAGCGCCCCGAGGGCGATCAGATCATCGATCCGATCGGGCTTGGCATCCTTCAGCATCCGCCGCATGCCGCCGGATTCGAACTGGAACACCGCGACGGTCTGCGCAGTCCTGAACACCCGCTCGTAGGTGAACGCGTCATCGAGCGGGATCTTCGCGATGTCGAGCGGCGGCTCGCCGCGCTCGGCGCGCTTGGCGTTGATCGCCTTGACCGTCCAGTCGATGATGGTGAGCGTGCGCAGCCCGAGGAAATCGAACTTGACGAGTCCCGCGGCCTCCACGTCGTCCTTGTCGAACTGCGTCACCAGACTCCCGCCGGCATCGTCGCAGTACAGCGGCGTGAAGTCCGTCAGCACCGAGGGCGCAATGACCACGCCGCCGGCGTGCATGCCGGCATTGCGCGTGAGGCCCTCGAGCGAGCGGGCCAGATCGATCAGCGTGCGGATCTCCTCCTCGGTGTCGTAGAGCTTCTTCAGCTCCGGCTCTTTCTCCAGCGCCTCATCGAGGGTGATGCCGAGTTCGAAGGGAATGAGCTTGGCGATCTTGTCGACATAGCCGTAGCTCATGCCGAGCACGCGGCCGACGTCGCGCACCACGGCCTTCGCCGCCATGGTGCCGTACGTGATGATCTGCGAGACTCTCTCGCGTCCGTAACGATGCGCGACATACTCGATCACCCGGTCGCGCCCGGCCATGCAGAAATCGACGTCGAAGTCGGGCATGGAGACGCGTTCGGGGTTCAGGAACCGCTCGAACAGCAGCTCGTAGCGCAGCGGATCGAGATCGGTGATGCCGAGGCAGTAGGCCACCAGGGAGCCCGCGCCGGAACCGCGGCCGGGACCGACGGGCACGCCGTTGCCCTTGGCCCAGCGGATGAAGTCCGCGACGATGAGGAAGTAGCCGGCGAACCCCATCTGACAGATGACATCGAGCTCGCGCCCGAGCCGCTCGTGGTAGGGGCCCGGCTCCGGCGCCGTCGCGCCGCGGGCCAGTTCCGCCAGGCGGCGCGTCAGCCCGGCGGCGGACTCCTCGCGCAGAAACGCCTCGGTGCTCATCTCGCCCGGCACCGGGTACGGCGGCAGGCGCGGTTTGCCGAGGTCGAGCACCAACGAGGTGCGCCGCGCGATCTCGACGGTGTTCTCGAGCGCCTCGGGCAGATCGGCGAACAGCCCCGCCATCTCTTGTGGCGTGCGCAGGTACTGCTCGGGACTGTAGCGACGCGGCCGGGCCGCATCGGCGAGCTGTTGCCCCTCGTGGATGCACACGCGCGCCTCGTGCGACTCGAAGTCCTCGCGCTTGAGGAAGCGTACGTCGTTGGTGGCCACGAGCGGTACGCCGCGGCGCGCCGCGAGCGCCACGGCCGCGCCGATGTAGGCCTCCTCGCCGGGCCGCCCGAGCCGCTGCAGCTCCAGGTAATAACGGTCCGGCAGCAGCGCGAGCCAGCGCTCGAGCGCCGCCTCGGCATCCGCTTCCCGGCCGTTGGCGAGCGAGCGGCCGACATCGCCCTCCATGGCACAGGACAGCCCGATCAGCCCCTCGAGCGCTTCGGCCGTGAGCCACTCGCGCTCGAGCATCGGCACGCCGCGCTGCTGACCCTCGAGGTAGGCGCGACTCACCAGGCGTGTCACGTTGCGGTACCCGGTCTGCGACTGGCACAGCAGCGTCAGGCGGCTCGGTGCCTGGTGCTCGGCACCTTCGCGTACCAGCAGGTCGACGCCGATCACGGGTTTGACGCCGCGCTCGAGTGCGGCGCGGTAGAACTTCACCATCGCGAACAGGTTGCACTGATCGGTCAGGCCCACCGCGGCCATGCCGGTCCCGGCCACCGCTTCCATCAGCTCCGGGACCCGCACCACGCTGTCGATCAGCGAGTACTCGGTGTGCAGGCGCAGGTGTACGAATCCGCCGCTCATGGGATCAGCTGCGCGCTCGCGCCGCGGCGCGCACCGGCGCGAACGAGAGCCGGTGCTCGCTCGAGGGCCCGAGTCGGTTCAACGCCGCCAGGTGCGCCGCGGTGCCGTACCCCTTGTGGCGCGCGAAGTCGTACCCGGGACAGGTCCGATCGAGCTCGCGCATCAGCGCATCGCGGTGCGTCTTGGCGAGGATCGAGGCGGCGCCGATCGCGGCCACCGTCGCATCGCCGCGCACCACCGTCTCGACACTGCAGCCCAGATCGGCGAGCGCCGGAGCACGGTTGCCGTCGATCTGCACATGCGCCGGGCGCACCGCCAGGGCGAGCAGCGCGCGGCGCATGGCGAGCAGTGTCGCTTCGAGAATGTTGATCGCGTCGATTTCCGCGCGCCCGGCGCTGCCGATCGCCCAGGCGAGCGCGCGCGCGCGGATCAGCGGCGCGAGCCGCTCGCGCGCCGCCTCACTCAGCGCCTTGGAATCCCCGAGCCCTTCGATGGGCCGGGCCGGATCGAGAATCACCGCCGCGGCGATGACCGGGCCGGCGAGCGGTCCGCGACCGGCCTCGTCCACGCCGGCCGTGAGCGGCCCCGCCGCACTCATGAGTGCCTCTGCGGGGCGTGCGCCAGCTGGCGCAGCACCGCCTCGGCGGCAAGCCCCGCGCCCTCGCGGCGCAGCTCCCGATGCACCCGGTCGAACTCGACGTCGAGTTCCTGCCGGTAGGCGTGATCCTCCAGCCGTGCGAGCAGCGCCTGCCCGAGCGCCGCACCGCGCACGCCCTCCTGGAGGAACTCCGGCACGAAGGGGCGTCCGAGCAGCAGATTCGGTTGTGAGAAATACGGGACTTTCACCAGACGCAGCCGCCGCAGGAGGAATGCCGTCATCGCGCCCAGCCGATACGCCACGACCATCACGCGCCGCGAAAGCAGCGTTTCGAGTGTAGCGGTTCCCGAGGCCACCAGCGCGCCGTCGCAGGCCGCGAGCACGCGCTGCGCCTGCCCGTCGGTGACGAAAATATCAGGACACTCAGGCACTTCTGACCGTTTGCTCAGAAACAACTCACGGGCACGGGCGCTCGCCATCGGCGCCACGAACCGCACCTCGGGCCGCCGCGCAGCGATCCACGCCGCCGCGCCGAGGAAGTCCGCTGCCAGCCGGCTCACCTCCCCGAGCCGGCTGCCCGGCAGCAGCGCCACCACGGTCGCCTCGGCCGGTAACCCGAGCGCCGCGCGCGCCCCGGCGCGATCGATCTCGAGCGGGATCTGATCGGCGAGTGGATGACCGACGAACTCCGCCGCCACGCCGTGGCGCGTGTAGAAGCCGGTCTCGAACGGCAGCAGGCACAGCACCAGGTCGCAGGCGCGCCCGATCTTGTGTACCCGGCTCTGACGCCAAGCCCACACCTGCGGTGCGACGTACTGCACCGTTGGAATTCCTTTCGCATGCAGGCGCGCGGCGAGGCCCAGGTTGAATGCCGGGGCATCGATGCCGATGAACACGTCGGGGCGCGCCTCGCGCATCCGCCGGGTGAGTTCGGCGCGCAGGCTCAGCAGCCGCGGCAGATGCGGCAGCACCTCGGTGAAGCCCATGACCGAGAGCACCTCGGCCTGCGCCCACGCCTCGCAGCCGGCCGCCTGCATTTTCGGCCCGGCCACGCCGAAGCACTCGAGGTGCCCGACCCGCGCCCGCAGCGCCTCGATCAGCGCCGCGCCGAGCTGATCGCCGGAAGCCTCCCCGGCAACGATCGCCACGCGCAGCGCCGGGCGCGCAAGGGTGGCCTCGCACGCACTCAGCGACGGGGGGTTCATCGAACGATACTGCGGCCGGCGTTGCGAATGAAGGCGCAGAACAGCGCGATTTCGGGCCGCTCGGGCGTCTGGGCCTCGAGCTGCTCGAGCGCCTCGATCAGACGCAGTCCGCTGCGGTAGACGGTGCGGTAGGCCTCGCGGATGTTGCGCACCTGCTCGGGCGTGAACCCGCGCCGCTTCAATCCTTCGCTGTTCACCGCGTGGGGCACCGCCGGGTTGCCGGCGACCATGACGTACGGCGGTACGTCGCGCGTGACGATGGCGCCGCCTGCGAGAAACGCGTGCGCACCGATCTTGGTGAACTGGTGCACGGCCGTGAGGCCGCCGAGGATCACCCAGTCGCCGATCTCCACGTGCCCGCCGAGAGCGGCACAGTTGGCGAACACCGCGTTGCTGCCGACCGTGCAGTCGTGTGCGACGTGCGCGTAGGCCATGAACAGGTTGTCGTTGCCAATGCGCGTCACGCCCCGGTCGTGAGCCGTGCCGCGGTTGGCGGTGGTGTTCTCGCGGAACACGTTGCGATCGCCGATCTCGAGCCGGGTCGGCTCGCCGTGGTATTTCTTGTCCTGCGGCGCATCCCCGAGCGAGGCGAACTGGAAAATCCGGTTGTCCGCCCCGAGGGTGGTCGGCCCGTTGATCACCACGTGCGGACCGATCACCGTGCCCGGGCCGATCACGACGTCCGGACCAATGACACTGAAGGGCCCCACCGAGACGTCCGCGGCCAGTTCCGCCTGCGGCGAGACGATGGCGTGCGGATCGATCACTTGCCGGCCTCCGGCGTCACCATGATCTCCGCGTGGGCGACCTCGCTGTCCCCGACCTGAGCCCGGGTCGAGAACCGCCAGATGCCGCGCAGGCACCGATCGACGGTGGCGGTGAGAATGAGCTGATCGCCGGGCTCGACGGGCTTGCGGAAACGCGCCTTGTCGATGCCGACGAAATAAAAGCGGCTGTTCTCATCCGGCACGAGGTCCGAGCTGAGGAACGTCAGAATGCCGGCGGTCTGCGCCAGCGCCTCGATGATGATCACCCCGGGCATCACCGGGCGGCTCGGGAAATGACCCGGAAAGAACGGCTCATTGTAGGTCACGTTCTTCAGCGCACGAATGCTCTGCCCGGCGTGCCACTCGAGCACACGGTCGACCAGCATGAACGGATAG
Organism: Pseudomonadota bacterium; assembly: GCA_021849615.1. Lineage (GTDB taxonomy): Bacteria > Pseudomonadota > Gammaproteobacteria > Steroidobacterales > Steroidobacteraceae > 13-2-20CM-66-19. The sequence goes on along the minus strand of JAJZSQ010000016.1, from coordinate 31,726 downwards.
CGGTGCGGCAGCAGCTTCAGGATGCCGTGAATGTCGATTTGCGCGTCAGTCATCGTCCTCATCCAGATTCTCAGCGGTGCCCGAGCGGCGCTCGAGCGACTTCAGCCGCGCAGCGAGCGCCTCGAGGCGTTTGAAGCGCCCGACCAGACGGCGCCAGGTGTGCGCCTCTTCGAGCGGAATGCCGCCGGAGTATACGCCGGGGCGGCTCACCGAATGGCTGACCATGGTGCAGCCGGTGATCATCACATCGTCGCAGATCGTCAGGTGCCCGCCGATGCCGACCTGCCCGCCGATCATGCAGCGCCGGCCGATGCTGGTGCTGCCGGACACCCCGACGCAGGCCGCGAGCGCGGTGTGCGCGCCGATGCGCACGTTGTGACCGATCTGAATCAGGTTGTCGAGTTTGGCGCCCTCCTCGATCACCGTGTCCTCGATCGCCCCGCGATCGATGGTGGTGTTGGACCCGATCTCGACGTCCGGGCCGATCCGCACACCGCCGGTCTGCGGCACCTTCAGCCAGCGGCCCGCGTCCTGCGCGAACCCGAAGCCATCTCCGCCGATCACTGCGCCCGGCTGGATCACCGTGCGCTCCCCGATCGACACGCCGCGGCACAGCGTCACGCGCCCGACCAGGCGCACGTCCGCCCCCACCTGCACGCCCTCCTCGATCAGGCACTGCGGCCCGACATAGGCGCGCGCGCCAATGCGCGCGCTTGCGCCGATGACGCAGAGCGCTGCGACGTGGGCGGTCGGGTCGATCTGTGCGCCCGGCGCGACGACCGCCGAGGGGTGCACCCCCGGGGTTCCCGCAGGGGCTGGATGCAGCACCGCGGCGATGCGTGCAAAGGTCGCGTGGGGATTGGTGCTGATCAGCGCCGCACAGCGACACCCTGCGGCGCTCGCTTCATCGAGCACCACGACCGCAGCGCGCGTAGCGGCGAGCTGGGTCCGGTAGCGGGGGTTGGCGACGAAGGCCACCGACTGCGCATCGGCATCGGCCAGCGTCGCCACCCTCTCGACCTCAACGCCCGGATCGCCTCTGAGCTCGCAGCCGAACCGGACTGCGAGCTCTCCGATCGAGACGCTCATGGCGCGGCGGTTACTTGGCCGGTGAGGCCTTCAGAATGCGCAGGATCGACGGCGTCAGATCCAGCGCCGGATCGGCGTAAATCACCCCGTCGTTCATCATCACCAGGGTGAACCCGTGCTGCTTGGCGTACTTTTGCACGATCAGGGCGATCGAGTTCTGCACCTTGGTGAACAGCTCGTTGCGGCGCGTATTGAGCGCCTCCTGCACCTTGCCGGACTGCTGGCGGAACGTCTCGACCTTCTCGCGCAGGTCGAGCTCGGCCTGGGCGACCTGGTCCTGAGTCATGGTGGCCTGGTTGCGCTGCAGCTTCTGCTGCTTCAGCTGCAGGGTCTTCGCCTCGGCCTGCAACTGCTGCTGCTTGGGCAGGAACTCGCTGCGCAGCGCCGCGATGGCGGCCTTGTACTGCGGGGAGGACTGCACCAGCACCCCGTAGTTGACCACCCCGATCTTCATGGCCGCAGCCCGCGCGCCCGCGGTGGCCAGCCCCATCACCAGCATGCCTGCGGCGATCATCCAAACGACTGAATGGCTTCTGCTCAAGCGCTTCACGGACACCTACCTCGAAAAATTTCAGGGAAATTGATGAATCTAATGCACATCCGCCCCTCTTCGGGGGCGGCTAAGCGCAGCATCCTACCATCCCCGGGGCGCGAATGCCCGCGCCCCGGGGATGGCCGGCTAGAAGGCCTGCCCGACGGTGAACTGGAAGCCGCTGGTCTGGTCCTGCCACACGTTCGGGTTGGCCAGGTTGCGACTGGCATTCAAGGCCACGCCGTAGCTGAAGCGGAACAGGCCCATCGGCGAGAGCCACTCGACCGCCACTCCCACCGAGCGCTTCAGGGAGCCCCAGCCGTTCAGGTGGTAGTACACCGGGGTGACGTTGTTCGGCTCGAAGAACTTCACCTTGCTGCCGGTGTAGAACACGTTGCCGATGTCGAAAAAGAGGCTCACGCGCGCGGTCTGGCGCCACTTGGCCGGAATCGGCAGCAGCAGCTCGTTCTGGCTGATGATGTCGAAGTTGCCGCCGTAGGGGTTGCCGAACTGGTCGCGCGGGCCGAGCCAGCTCTGGCGGAAGCCGCGCACCGAGTCCGGGCCGCCACCGAAGAACAGCCGGTACGGCGGCAGGCCGGTGGTGCCGCCGAAGCCGTTGCCGTAATCAACGCGCTCGTGGAAGGAGAACGTGAGGTAGTGGCGCCACAGCGGCACGTACTGCTGGAACAGCGCGCTCGCCACGTAGTACTTGACCGAGCTCGAACCGGGGATGGTGGCGCTCAAGTTCAGCGCCGCGCGCGTGCCGCGGTCGGCGAACAGCGTGCGGTTGCGGTCATCGATCTGCCAGCCGAGCAGCAGCTGCACATCGTGGTAGTTCGTGCCGTAGAACACGAAGTCGTTGTTGCTGTAATCCTCGTGCACGAGGTTACTGTACGGGTTGCCGTTCTGCTCAACCCACTGCTGGGCCTGCTCGGCGCTGCCGATCGAACTGGTGAGCAGCTGCGCCTCCTCGAACGAGGCACCGAGGGACAGGTACTGGAACTCACTGATCGGGTAACTCCACTCCGGACCGACGTTGATGGTCTTGGAGGAGAAGTTCGACGACGAGGAGACGAACTGCGTGGCGTCGTTGTAGCTCAGCGAGAGCGTCTGCGAGACCCCGTTCTGGGTGATGTACGGGTTGGTGTAGCTGACGCTGTAGAGCTTATCGAACGCCCCGCCCTGCAGGTTCACCGAGAGGCGGTTGCCGGTGCCGAGGAAATCCGCATCGGCGAAGTTGGCATTCAGCATCAGCTTGTACATCGCCGAGTAGCCGATGCCGCCGGAGAGCTGCGCGGCCGGCCCCTGCTTGATCTTGTAGTTGACGTCGACCTCGTCCGGCGAGCCCGGCACTTTGTGCGTGCTGTAGCTCACGTGCTTGACGTACGGCAGGCGCTGCAGGAAGAACTTCGAGCGCTCGAGCGCGAGGTTCGAGAGCCAACCGCCCTCGAGCTGGCGCAGCTCGCGCCGCAGGACCACGTCGTTGATGGCGGTCTCGCCGGAGAAGGTGATCTTGCGCACGTACACCCGGTCGCCCGGATCGACGAAGAACGTCAGTGCGACCTTGTGCGTCGTCGGATTGGGCGTCGGCACCGGATCGACCTTGGCGAACGCGTATCCGTAGGCGCCGAGGCGATCCTGGATCAGCTTCTGCGTCGTGGTGATGCGCTCGCGGTCGAACACCTGGCCGGGCTTAACCACCACCAGCTTCTGCAACTGTGCCTCGGGCACCACGAACGTGCCGGCGAGCTTGACCGAGGAGATGCGAAACACCCCGCCCTGCTTGATCGCCACGTTGATGTAGATGTTCTTCTTATCCGGGCTAATCTGCACCTGCGTCGAGCGGATCTCGAAGTTCGCGTAGCCGCGATCCATGTAGAAATCGCGCAGGCGCTCGAGGTCGCCCTTCAGCGTCGAGCGCGAGTAGCGGTCATCGTCCTTGTACCAGGACAGCCAGTCCGGTGTCCTCAAGTGGAAGTGCTTGAGGATGCGCTCCTGGGAGAAGTGCGTGGCGCCGACGACGTTGATCGAGCGGATGACCGCACGCGACCCCTCGACGATCTTGATCTGGATCTTGACCCGGTTGTCCGTATCGGGGATCACCTTGGTGTTGATGCGCACGCCGTACTTGCCGCGCCCGTAGTACATGTCGGTGAGGTACTCGGTGACCTGCTGCAGCACCGAGCGGTCGAAGATCTTCCCCGGCGCGAGTCCCACGTTGCGCAGGGACTTCATCAGCGCCTTGGTCTTGATCGCCTTGTTGCCGGAGATCTGGAAGCTCTCGATCGAGGGCCGTTCGGCCACCACCACGATCAGCGTGTTGCCCTGGCGGCGCATCTCGACGTCGCGGAAGAAGCCGGTTGCATAGAGCGCCTCGATCGCCTGGCGGATCTTGCGCGGATCGAGCGTGTCACCGATGTTCACCGGCAGGTAATTGAATACCGTGCCCTGGGAGATGCGCTGCAGTCCCTCGAGTTTGATGTTGCCGACGGTGAAATCCGCAGCCGCGGACGATGTCGTGCCGTTGCCGGCGAGCGCGAGCGCCGAGTGCACGGCGAGCGCCACCGCAGCGAGCGCAATACGACCCTTCATACGCCAACCATCCGATCTGTCACGTAGCGAAGCATTTGGCCCCAATTTTTAACATCAATCACGTATGCAACCCCCGGTGCCCCGGCCGCAAGTGCGGTGCGGAGACGCGCGGACCTCCCAACCGGTCCGACTCTAGTGTGTACGGTTCTCAGCCGAACTGGCGGGCGATGTCATTGAACAACGCCACTCCCATCAGCACGATCAGCAACGCGATCCCGACCTGCTGACCGATGATCTGCGCGCGCTCCGAGAGCGGCGCGCCCTTGACCCATTCCACCAGCTGGAACACGACCTGCCCGCCGTCGAGCAGCGGGATCGGCAGCAGGTTCAGGAAGCCGATTTCCAGCGAAATCAGCACCAGAAACCCGAGAAACGAACCGGCCCCGGCGCTCGCCGACTGCCCGGCTTCCTGGGCAATGGTGAGCGGCCCGCCGAGATTCTTGATCGAGACCCGCCCGAGCATCATGCGCCACAGCAGCCGTCCCTGCAGCACTGTCAGCGTCCAGATGCGCCCCGAGGCCGCACCGAGGGCCGCGAGCGGACCGAGCCGATCGTGGCGGACCAGGTTCGGCGGATAGTGCAGCGTCGCGGGCGCCTCGGCCTCGATGCGCCCGATCTGCGCGCCCTGGGCGGTGACGCTCGCGACGCTCACCTGGACGGTGCGTTCGACGCCACCGCGGCTGTAGGTGATCGCAAGCGTCTTGCCGGGATTCGGGCTGATCGCCCGGACCACGGCCTCGAAGTCCTTCATCGGCCGCCCGTCGACCGCCACGATGCGGTCTCCGGCGGCGAGGCCAGCGCGCGCCGCCGGTCCGCCCGGCAGCACCCGGCCGAGGACCGGCGGCAGCGTCGGACCGGCGAAATGCAGGCCGAGACCGGCCAGCGGGCCCGCCGGACCGGTGAGCTTGCGCCGCGCCTCGGGATTGCTGACGTCCAACGCGATCGGGCGCGTCTGCCCATCGGCGCGCACCGTGAGGTCGGCCTTACCGCTGCCGCTCATCACCTCGAGCAGCCGCATGCGCACCTGGCTCTGGCTGTCAACCGAGGTGCCGTTGACCGTGAGGATACGCTCTCCGGGCTGCAGGCCGGCGCGCGCGGCGATCGATCCGGGCTCGACCCGCCCGACGATCGGCCGCCAGCGCGTCACGCCGCTCGCCCAGAACATCGCGGCGAGCACCACAAGCGCAAAGAGGAAATTCGCCCCGGGGCCTGCGAGCAGCACCAGCACGCGCCGCAGCGGGTGTTGGCGGGTGAAGGAGCGCGGCAGATCCTCGGGCGGCACCGGCCCTTCGCGTTCATCGAGCATCTTCACGTACCCGCCGAGCGGGATCGGGCAGAGCCAATATTCGACGCCGTCGCGACCTCGGCGCGCGAGCAGCGGTTTACCGAACCCGACGGAGAAGCGCAGCACCTTCAGGCCGAGCCGCCGCGCGACCCAGAAATGGCCGAACTCGTGCACCGTGACCAGCAGGCTCACAGCGACGGCGAACCACAGCAGGTACCACAGCACCGTCATCCGCACGCCCCGGCACGGGCGGATGCGCCGCGGCGCGCCTCGATGCATTCCTCGGCGCGCACGCGTGCCTCCGCGTCGGCGGCCAGCACATCCTCCAATCCGCCAATGGGCGCCGCGCTCGAGTGCGTGATCACATCCTCAATGACCGAGGCGATCCCCGGAAAGTTCAACCGCTGCTCGAGGAAGGCGTGCACGGCGATCTCGTTGGCCGCGTTGAGCACCACCGGGGCGAGCCCGCCGGCGCGCGCCGCGGCCTGCGCGAGCGCGAGGCACGGGAAGCGCTGCGGATCCGGCGCGCGGAACTCCAAGCGCGCGGTCTTGACCAGATCGAGGAACGCCACGCCGGAGTCCATGCGCTCGGGCCAGGCGAGCGCGTAGGCGATCGGGGTGCGCATGTCCGGGGAGCCGAGCTGCGCCAGCACTGAGCCATCGACGTACTCCACCAGCGAGTGGATGATGCTCTGCGGGTGCACGACGATATCGACCTGCTCGGGTGGCAGGCCGAACAGGAAGCAGGCCTCGATCAGCTCCAGACCCTTGTTCATGAGGGTGGCGGAATCCACCGAGATCTTCCGTCCCATGACCCAGTTTGGATGCGCCACGGCCGCCTCGGGCGTCGCCGCGGCGATCTGCTCGGCGCTCCAGTCGCGGAACGGGCCGCCGGAGGCGGTGAGCAGCACGCGCCGCACGCCCTCGGGCGTGCTGCCGGCGCGGGTGCCGGCCGGCAGGCATTGGAAGATCGCATTGTGCTCGCTGTCGATCGGCAGCAGTGTCGCACCAGCATCGCGCACCGCCTGCATCAGCAGCGGGCCGGACATCACCAGCGATTCCTTGTTGGCGAGCAGCAGCCGCTTGCCGGCCCGGGCGGCCGCGAGCGTCGAAGGCAGCCCCGCCGCCCCGACGATGGCGGCCATCACGCACTCGGCCGCCTCGAGCGTGGCCAGTTCGGTGAGCGCCTCGGGGCCCGCGAGCAGCCGCGTGTCGGGCGCGGCATCGCCGAGGCGCGCGGCGAGTTCGCGCGCGGCGGCCGGATCCGCCAGTGCCGCGTAGGCAGGGCGATACTTCAAAATCTGCGTGGCGAGTTTCTCCACGCTGCGGTTCGCGCCGATGCCGACTAAGCGAAAGCGCTGCGGATGGCGGGCGAGCACATCGAGGGTGCTCTCGCCGATCGAGCCGGTGGAACCGAGAACGACCACACCGATCATGCCAGGACTCCCAAAACTGTCAGGCCAAGCAGCAGCACGGGCGCCGCTGCGGTCAGGCTGTCGATACGGTCCATCACCCCACCGTGTCCGGGAAACAGCGTGCCGCTGTCCTTCACGCCCGCGAAGCGCTTCAGCAGGCTCTCGGTGAGATCCCCGACGATGGAGGCGGCGACCGCCGCCAGACACAGCACCAGAAACCCTCCGAGGGGCACACTGAACCAGAAACTGCCGCCCACCGCCACCGGAATGCAGGCCGCGATACCGCCGAGCACCCCTTCCCAGGTTTTGCCCGGGGAGACCTCGGGGGCGAGCCGCCGCCGCCCGAAGCGCCGGCCGGCGAAGTACGCGCCGATGTCGGCCATCCACACCAGCAGCAGGCAGAACAGCACCCATTCGGCGCCGCGCGGCCCGGCGAGACGCAGCCGCGCGAGCGCCAGCCAGGCCGGCACCAGCGCACACAGCCCCGCGAGCGCCGCCGAGGCGGCTGCCGCGCGCCGCGGCGCGAACACGATCCAGCCGAGCGCCACGGCCCACCACAGCGCCGCAGCGCCGAGCAGCCACTCCAAGCCCGCGCGGGTCAGCGCAGCGCGCCAGGCGAGCGGCAGTGCCGCGCCGATCAGCAAGACATACCCGATGCGTACGCCGCGTCGGCCGCTTTTCAGGAACGCCGACCACTCCCAGGCCCCGAGCAGCACGATCAGCGTCAACACCCCGAGCGTGGCGCGGGCCGGCAGCGCGAACAGCACGGCGAGCAGCGCCGCGATCAGCACCGCTGCGGTCGCGACCCGATGGCGCAGCGAATCGCTCACGGCGCGGCTTTCGGGGCTGCGCTAAGCTGCCCGCCGGTGTGCCCGAAACGCCGCTCGCGGCCGGCGAAGAACGTCAGGGCGCGCTCGAGCTCCGCGGCATCGAAGTCCGGCCACAGCCGGTCGCTGAAATACAGCTCCGCGTAGGCGAGGTTCCAGAGCAGAAAATTACTGATGCGCCGCTCCGCGCCGGTGCGGATCAGCAGATCCGGGTCCGGCAGCGCGCCGAGCTCGAGCGCCGCGCCGAAGCGCGTCTCGTCGATCGCGCTCACCGGCAGCGCGCCGCTCACGCACTGGGCGGCGAGCGTGCGGGCCGCCTGCACGATGTCCCAGCGGCCGCCGTAGCTGACCGCGACCTGCAGCTTCAAGCCCGCGTTGCCCGCGGTGCGCGCCTCGGCGGCGCCGATCTGCGCCTGCAGGCGCACCGAGAGCGCCTGGCGATTGCCGATGATGCGCAACCGCACCCCCTGGCGCTCCAGATCACTGATTTCGCGCTCGATGGCCTCGAAGAACAGGCCCATCAGACTCGCCACTTCCTCGGCCGGCCGCGACCAGTTCTCGCTCGAGAAGGCGAACAGGGTGAGTGCCTCGACGCCGAGCCGCGAGCACTCCCGCACGCACAGCCGCACCGGCTCGAGCCCGGCCTTGTGCCCGGCCGAACGCGCGAGCCCCCGCGCGGCCGCCCAGCGGCCATTGCCGTCCATGGTGATGGCGATGTGGCGGGGAAGCGGCGCGGACGCGACGTTGTCGGACACGGTGTGCGCCATCACACCTGCATGATTTCCTTTTCCTTGGCGACCAGAAGCTGCTCGATGTCCGCAATGTGCTTGTCGGTGAGCTTCTGGATGTCGCCTTCGGCGCGATGCTCCTCGTCCTGCGCGATCAGCTTTTCCTTCAGCAGATCCTTGATGTCATTCATCACGTCGCGGCGCACGTTGCGCACCGCCACGCGAGCGTTCTCCGCGTCGGCCTTGAGCACTTTGGTGATCTCGCGGCGCCGCTCCTCGGTGAGTGGCGGCATCGGAATGCGGATCACCGTGCCCGCAGTCATCGGCGTGAGGCCCAGATCGGACTTGAAAATCGCCTTCTCGATCGCCTGCACGACGCCTTTTTCCCAGGGCGAGATCACGAGCGTGCGCCCTTCTTCCACGGCGATGCTCGCCACCTGCTGCAGCGGCACGTCCGATCCGTAGTAATCGACCTTCAGGTGCTCGATCAGGCTCGGGTGCGCCCGGCCGGTACGCAGCTTCTTCAGATCCGCCTGGAAGCTCAGCACGCACTTGGTCATGCGCTCGCGCGCGTCTTTCTTCAGATCATCGAGCATGGATCACTCTCCCCAGCCGGCTCGGCTCACTCGCAGGTCACGACCGTCCCGACTTCGTCGCCACGGACGCTGCGGGTGAGATCGCCTGGATTGTTGAGGTTGAACACCTGCAGCGGCAGGCGGTTGTCGCGGCACATGACGATCGCCGTCGCGTCCATGACGTTGAGCTTCTCGGTGAGCACCCGATCGAAGGTCAGGTGCCGGTAGCGGGTCGCGGCCGGATTGCGCACCGGATCGTCGGAGTACACCCCGTCGACCTTGGTGGCCTTCAACAGCACCTCGGCGTTGATCTCGATGGCGCGCAGCGCCGCGGCGGTATCGGTCGTGAAGAACGGGCTGCCGGTGCCGGCAGCGCAGATCACCACCCGCCCCTTCTCCAGATGCCGGATGGCGCGGCGGCGGATGTAGTCCTCGCACACCTCGTTGATGCGGATCGCCGACATCACCCGCGCGTGCAGGCCTCGGTTCTCCAGCGCATCCTGCATCGCCAGCGCATTCATCACCGTGGCGAGCATGCCCATGTGATCGGCCGTGACGCGATCCATCCCGGCCCGGGCGAGGCCCGCACCGCGAAAGATGTTGCCGCCGCCGATCACCACGGCGAGCTCGACGCCGAGGCCGGCGATCTCCTCGAGTTCCCCGGCGATGCGCTTGATGATGGCCGGGTCGATGCCGTAATCGGCCTGACCCATGAGCGCCTCCCCGGAGAGCTTCACGAGGATGCGCGAGTAGCGGGCGGTCTTCGCTGTTTCAGTCGCCATGGGCAATCCTTCACTCGTTGCGGGATGCCGGGACGCTGCTGCGCGCAGCAGCGTCCCGGAGGCGCGCCGGGGTCAGCCGCCGGCGCTCTTGACCTGCGCCATCACCTCGGCGACGAAGTTCTCCTGCTTCTTCTCGATGCCCGCGCCCACCTCGAAGCGCTCGTAGGCGGTCACCGTGGCGCCGGCACTCTTCAGCAACTTCTCTACCGTCAGGTCCGGATCCTTGACAAACGGCTGGCCGAGCAGCGTGATTTCCCCGAGCGACTTGCGCAGCCGCCCCTCGACCATCTTCGCGACGATCTCCGGGGGCTTACCCTCGCCCTGGGCCTGCTCGGTGAGGATCTCACGCTCCTTGGCCATCACCTCGGCCGGCACCTCCTGCATCGAGAGGTACTTCGGATTGCTCGCCGCGATGTGCATCGCGAGGTCGTGCGCCAGCGTCTCGCTGCCGCCCTTGAGCGCCACCAGCACCCCGATGCGCGTACCGTGCAGGTACGCCCCCAGGTGCTGCTCGCTCGCGAGCACCGAGCAGCGACGCACGGTGATGTTCTCGCCGATCTTGGCGACCAGGGCCCGGCGGCACGCATCGACCGTCTCGGCTCCGAGGCTCGCCTCGAGCAGCGCCTCGAGGTTCGCCGGCCGATCGGCGATCGCTCGCTTGGCGAGCTCGCTCGCGAACGCGGTGAAGTCCTGTTCGCGCGCCACGAAATCCGTCTCGCAATTGACCTCGACCATAGCCGCGGCATGCCCATCGGCGGAACGCTCGATGACGATCACGCCCTCGGCGGCGACGCGCGCGGACTTCTTGTCGGCCTTGGCGAGGCCCTGCTTGCGCATCAGTTCGGCGGCGGCATCGAGGTCGCCGTTGCTCTCCACCAGCGCCTTCTTGCACTCCATCATCCCCGCGCCGGTGCGCTCGCGGAGCTGCTTGACCATCTCAGCTGTAATACTCATATCGCACTCATCCGGTTGCGCCGTCCCTGGACGCTGCCTCCGCCCCGGCAATCCTCACCAGAGGCAAACCGCAGGCGCGGCCGCATGAGCGGCCGCGCGCGGCTCATTCTCCGCGGCCCTTGCGGCGCGCCGGGCCCGAGGGGCGGCGGGCGCCCGTCGGTGCCGGCGTGGTGTTCGAGCCGCCGGACGCGGCCACTTCAGGCACGGCCTCCATCGACTCTTCCTCGGTGCCGACGTCATCGACCGCCTCGGTGCCCTCGGCACGTGGGGCCTTCACCGGCGGCAGACGACGCCGCGAGGCATTCTTCTTCGGACGCGCCGCCGCAGCGCTCTTGCGCGGGCCGCGCGGCGCCTTGCGGCGCGGATTGCCGGCCTCGTCGAGTTCGACGAACTCGTCCTCACCGACCACGACCGCCGGCACCGACTCGCGGCCCTCGAGCACCGCATCGGCCATGCCGGCGGCATACAGCTGGATCGCGCGCATGGCGTCGTCATTGCCCGGCACGACGTAATCGATGCCGTCCGGGGAGCAGTTCGTGTCGACCACGGCCACGACCGGAATGCCGAGCTTGCGCGCCTCGTCGATGGCGAGCTTCTCGTGGCCCACGTCGACCACGAACAGCACATCGGGCAGCGACCCCATGGCGCGGATACCGCCGAGGCTGCGCTCGAGCTTCTCGCGCTCGCGGCGCAGCTGCGTCGCCTCTTTCTTACCGCGCCGCTCGAGCGCCCCGGAGGCGGCGAGCTCGGAGATGTCCTCGAGCCGCTTGATCGACTGACGGATGGTCTTGAAATTCGTCAGCATGCCGCCGAGCCAGCGCTGGTTGACGAACGGCTGGCCGGCGCGCTCGGCCTCTTTCTGCATCGCTTCGCGCGCCGAGCGCTTGGTGCCGACGAACAGCACCGTGCCGCCGTCGGCGGCCACGCTCTTCACGAAGGCCGCAGCCTGCGCGTACATCGGCTGGGTCTTCTCGAGATTGATGATGTGGATCTTGTTGCGCTCGCCGAAAATGAACTGAGCCATCTTCGGGTTCCAGAAGCGGGTCTGGTGTCCGAAATGGACACCCGCTTCCAGCATCTGCCGCATGGATACGCCAGGCATGAGAAACTCCTCGTTGGGTTGAGCCTCCGCGCATCTCCGCAGCCATCCCGGGCGCGACCTTGAGGGGCCGCTCCCGGAACACCCAGCGGCGGATGAATCGATGCGCGTGTGGGTTGATTGCCAAAAAAGGCCGCGCTTTATACCATGAAGCCCTCGCCCGAACAATGTCTTGCGCGCGCAGCGGTGGGCAGTCCCGGCGCCGCGCGGCGCGTCCGTATGAGTCACCCTGGATAGTTCATGGCCGTCACGATCAAATCGCCCGAGGAGCAGGAGAAAATGCGCATCGCCGGCCGGCTGGCCGCCGAGGTGCTCGACATGATCGCTGAGCACGTGGTGCCGGGGGTGAGCACCGAGGAGCTCGACCGCATCTGTCACGAGTACATCGTGAACGTCCAGGGCACGATCCCGGCGAACCTGAACTACCACGGCTTTCCGAAGGTGATCTGCACTTCGGTGAATCACGTAGTCTGCCACGGCATTCCCAATGAGAAGCGCCTGAAGGCCGGTGACATCGTCAATATCGACGTGACGGTGATCCGCGACGGCTTCCACGGCGACACCAGCCGCATGTACTACGTCGGCAAACCGCCGGCGCACGCACACCGGCTCGCCGAGACCTGCTTCCAGGCGATGTGGCGCGGCATCGAGATGGTGCGCCCGGGCGTGCGGCTCGGGGACATCGGACATGCCATCCAGACCTTCGCCGAGGAGCACAATTACTCCGTGGTCCGCGAGTACTGCGGCCACGGCATCGGCCGGATCTACCACGAGGATCCACAGGTGCTGCATTACGGCGAGCCGGGCACGGGGCTGACGCTCGAGCCGGGCATGACTTTCACCATCGAGCCGATGATCAACGCCGGCAAGCGCCACGTACGGCTGCTGCCGGACGGCTGGACCGTCATCACCAAGGATCACTCGCTCTCGGCGCAATGGGAGCACACCATTCTCGTGACCGACACCGGCTACGAAGTGCTCACCCTCGGGGCGGCGGAGCGCAGCACGCATTAGCGCCATGGCTGCCGGAGACAGCGAGTCGGACGAGTCCGAGACCTCGGGCGAGCAAGGCGCGACCGACGCTGCGGCGCTGAGCGGGGCCGAACCCTGGCCGCTGCTCGAGCGGCTGCCCGGACTCATCGGGGGCGCGCCGGCAGCGCTGCGCGAGCTGCTCGCCGAGGCGCACGAGCAGCTGAAGACCCGCTTCTTCGCCGATGAGCCCATCGAGACGCTGGTGCAGGCGCGCGCGGTGCTCATCGACCGGGTGCTGCAGGCCCTGTGGGCCGCGCACCTCGGTACGGCCGAGCCCCCCTGGGCCCTGGTGGCGGTCGGCGGCTATGGCCGCGGCGAGCTGCTGCCGTGCTCGGACATCGATCTGCTGCTGCTCGTGCGCAGCGCCCCGCAGGGCGCGGCGCGAGCGGCGCTGGAGCGGCTGCTCGCGCTGTTCTGGGACATCGGGTTGGAAGTCGGCCACAGCGTGCGCACCGTCGAGGAGTGTCTCGAGCAGAGTGCGGCCGACGTCGGCGTCATGACCACCCTGATCGAGGCGCGGCTGCTCGCCGGCGATGCGGCGCTCTACGCCGAGCTGCGTGCCGCGCTCGCTCCGGAGCACCTCTGGCCGGTGCGCGAGTTCTTCGAGGCAAAGGTGCGCGAACAATCCGAGCGGCACCTGAAGGCCAACGACACCGCCTACAACCTCGAGCCGAACGTCAAGACCGGCCCGGGCGGCCTGCGCGACATCCAGACCATCGCCTGGGTGGCCAAGCGGCACTTCGGCGCCGAGACGCTCGATGAGCTGGCGCGGCACGGATTTCTCTCGGTGGCGGAGTTCCGCCGCCTGAAGCAGGCCCAGGCGTTCCTCTGGAAGGTGCGCTTCGGGCTGCACGTGCTCACCGGACGGCGCGAGGACCGGCTGCTGTTCGATCACCAGATCCGCCTCGCCCAGACGTTCGGCTACGAGGATGCCTCCTACACGCTGGCGGTCGAGCAGCTGATGCAGCGCTACTACCGCACCGTGAAGGACGTGAGCCTGCTCAATGAGCTGCTGCTGCAGCTGTTCCGCGAGGCGATCCTCACCGAGAGCGAACCGCCCCGCCCCCTCAATGCGCGCTTCCAGGTGCGCTCCGGCTCCCTCGAGGCGGTCAGTGATGATGTGTTCGCACGCACCCCGTCTGCGCTGCTCGAGCTGTTCGTGCTGCTGCAGCGACACCCGGAGATCAAGGGCGTGCGCGCCTCGACCATGCGCGCCGTCGGCCGCAGCCTCTGGCTGATCGACGAGGAGTTCCGGCAGAACCCGCGCCATCACCGGCTCTTTCTCGAGATCGTGCGCGCACCGGTCGGGGTCACCCACGAACTGCGCCGCATGAACACCTACGGGGTGCTCGGCCGCTACATCCCGGCGTTCGGGCGCATCGTCGGGCGCATGCAGTACGACCTGTTCCACGCCTACACCGTGGATGCGCACACGCTGTTCGTGGTGAGCAACCTCAGACGCTTCGCCATCCCGCGCTACGATCAGGAACTGCCGCAGGCCTCGCGCATCATGCAGCAGCTGCCGCGGCCCGAAGTGGCCTATCTCGCGGCGCTGTTCCACGACATCGCCAAGGGCCGCGGCGGGGATCATTCCGCACTCGGCTCGGTGGATGCCGAGGCGTTCTGCCTCGAGCAGGGGCTCTCCCCGTACGATGCGCGCATGGTGGCCTGGCTGGTGCGCCAGCACCTGACCTTCTCCCTCACCGCCCAGAAGCAGGACATTTCCGACCCGGAGGTGATCAACGCGTTCGCGCGCAGCATCGGCGATGAGGCGCACCTCGATTACCTGTACGTGCTCACCTGCGCCGATGTGCGCGCCACGAACCCGAAGCTGTGGAACTCGTGGAAGGCCTCGCTGTTCGATGACTTCTACCAGCGGGTGCGCCGCGCGCTGCGCCGCGGACTGGAGTCCCCGATCGATCAGGAGCAGCTGGTGGGCGAGACGCGCGAGGCGGCCCGCCGGCTGCTCATCGAGCGCGGCGTGTCCGGGGCGGCCATCGAGCGGGTGTGGGAGCGCTTCTCGGCCACCTACTTCCTGCGCCACTCCCCGGAGGAGCTCGCCTGGCATATGCGCCTGCTCGCCGAGCGCGACCCGCACTCCGATGAGCCGCTGGTGGCGCTCGATCCGCACAGCGTGCGCGGCACGACCGCGGTGCTGATCTACACCCGCGCGCTCGAGCACGGATTCGGACGCACCACCGCGGTGCTCGATCAGCTCGGGCTCGACATCGTCGATGCGCGCATCACCCCGACGGGCGACGGCTTCAGCCTCGATCTATATCACGTGCTCGAGGATGACGGCGCGCCGATCGCCGACGGGGAGCGGCGCGAGGAAATCGAGGAGGCGCTGTGGCGCTCACTGCAGCAGCCGCAGGCGACGATCGCCGTACACCGGCGCGTGCCGCGTCAGGCGCGCATGTTCCACACCCCGATGCAGATTGCGATCAGCACCGATGAGCCGAACGGCCGCTCGGTGCTCGAGCTCATCGCCGGCGACCGGCCGGGGCTGCTGTGCGACGTCGGCAAAGTGCTCACCGCCGAACACGTGCTGCTGCAGGCAGCGCGCATCATGACCGTCGGGGAGCGCGCCGAGGACGTCTTCTACATCACCGACCGCGACGGGCAGGCGCTCGATGAGTCGCGGGCCGAGCATCTGCGCGAGATCCTCGGCCAGGCCCTCAAACGGCGCGCCGCCGCGTAACCCTACACTGGAGTCTTACATGAACCCGCGTCTTGAGCGGCTGCACGCCTATCCCTTCGAGCGTCTGGCGCGACTGACCGCCCCGGGCAAACCTTCTGCGGCCATCCGCCCGATCGCCATGTCGATCGGCGAGCCGCGCCACGAGCCGCCGGCGATGGTGCTTCAGGCGCTGCGCGAGAACGCCCATCAGCTTGGCACCTACCCGACCACCGCGGGCGTACCCGAATTGCGCGGCGCGTGCGCCGCGTGGCTCGAGCGGCGCTTCGGCCTCACCTCAGGAAGCGTCGATCCGGCCACCATGGTGCTGCCGGTGAACGGCACGCGCGAGGCGCTGTTCGCGTTCGTGCAGGCCGCGCTCGATTCAAGCCGTGACGCACGGGTTGCGATGCCCAACCCCTTCTATCAGATCTACGAGGGCGCGGTGCTGCTCGCCGGGGGCGAGCCGTACTTCCTCGACACCACCGGGGCGAACGCCTACACGCCGGAGCTCGCGGCGGTGCCGGAGAGCCTCTGGCGGCACTGTCAGGTCCTGTTCCTGTGCAGCCCGGGCAATCCGACCGGGAAGGTGTTCTCTCGAGAGTACCTGCAGCAGGCGCTCGAGCTCGCCGAACGCTACGACTTCATCGTTGCCGCCGACGAGTGCTACAGCGAGATCTATCTCGATGAGGCGCACCCGCCGCCGGGACTGCTCGAGGCGGCGCAGGCCTCGGGGCGCGATCGCTTCGAGCGCTGCATCGTGTTTCACAGCCTCTCGAAGCGCTCGAGCGTTCCGGGCCTGCGCTCCGGGTTCGTCGCCGGCGACCCGGCGATCATCGCCAAGCTGCTGCTGTACCGGACCTATCACGGCTGCGCGATGCCGGTGCCGACCCAGCTGGCGAGCATCATCGCCTGGCAGGACGATGCGCACGTCGTGGCCAATCGGCAGCTGTACCGGGAAAAATTCGAGCGCGTGCTGCCGATCCTCGCCCCGGTGCTGCCGGCGGTGGCCAGGCCCGAAGGGGCATTTTATCTGTGGAGCGAAGTCGGCGGCGACGGCGACGATGAGCGCTTCACGCGCGAGCTGTACGCCACTCAAGGCGTGCTGGTGCTGCCGGGCAGCTATCTGGCGCGTGACGGCGGCCACGGCAACCCTGGTGCCGGGCGGGTGCGCATCTCGCTGGTGCCGGGCGTCACCGAGTGCGTCGAGGCCGCCGAGCGCATCCGCGCCTACCTCGAGAGCCGCAAGGCATGAACGTCGCTGACCTTCAGGCCGCCATCGAGACGGCATTCGAGACGCGCGCCAGCCTGGCGCCCGGGCGCGTGTCCGGGACACTGAGCGCGCAGATCGAGGCGTGCATCGAGCTGCTCGACAGCGGCAAAGCGCGCGTCGCGGAACGCCGGGGCGCGCAGTGGGTCGTCAACGAGTGGCTGAAGAAAGCGGTGCTGCTGTACTTCCGCACGCGCGAGAACACGCCGATCGAGGCCGGCTTCACGCGCTTTTACGACAAGGTGCCGCTGAAATATGCCGACTCGAGCGAGGCACAGCTGCGCGCCGGAGGCGCACGCATCGTGCCGCACGCGGTGGTGCGCAAAGGCGCCTACCTCGCGCCGAACACCGTATTGATGCCGAGCTACGTCAACATCGGCGCCTACGTCGACAGCGGCACCATGGTCGACACCTGGGCGACCGTGGGCTCGTGCGCGCAGATCGGGCGCAATGTGCACCTCTCCGGCGGCGTCGGCATCGGCGGAGTGCTCGAGCCGCTGCAGGCGAGCCCCACCATCATCGAGGACGACTGCTTCATCGGCGCGCGCTCGGAGATCGTCGAGGGCGTGATCGTCGAGGCCGGCTCGGTGATCTCCATGGGCGTGTTCATCGGGCAGAGCACGCGGATCTACGACCGTGCGAGCGGGCAGATCCTGCGCGGGCGCGTGCCGGCGGGCTCGGTGGTCGTGCCCGGATCGCTGCCCTCGGCGGACGGCCGCTACAGCCTCGCCTGCGCGGTGATCGTCAAACGGGTCGACGCCCAGACGCGCGCGAAGACCTCGATCAACGAACTGCTGCGCGCCGCGGAATAGGCACGCCCGCGGCGCCGAGGCGCCGCGGGCGTGCCCGGCCGGCTCAGCCGAAGCGGCCCGTGATGTAATCCTCGGTCAAGCGGTGGCGCGGGTTGGTGAACACCCGGTCGGTCTCACCCACTTCCACCAGCCGCCCCATGTGGAAGTACGCCGTGCGCTGCGAGACCCGTGCGGCCTGCTGCATCGAGTGCGTCACAATCACGATCGCATAGGTCCCGTGCAGCTCCTCGATCAGATCCTCGATGCGCGCGGTCGCGATCGGATCGAGCGCCGAGCAGGGCTCGTCCATCAGGATCACCTCCGGCTGCACCGCGAGCGCCCGTGCGATGCACAGGCGCTGCTGCTGGCCGCCGGAGAGCCCCGTGCCCGGCCCGTGCAGCCGGTCCTTCACCTCGTTCCACAGCCCGGCGCGCTGCAGACTGGTGCACACCAGCTCATCGAGATCGGCGCGGGTGCGGGTGAGCTTGTGGATGCGCGGCCCGTAGGCGACGTTGTCGTAGATCGACTTCGGAAACGGATTGGGCTTCTGGAACACCATCCCGATGCGTGCCCGCAAGCGCGCCACGTCCTGGCGCTTCTCGTAAATGTCCTGACCGTCGAGCAGGATCGTGCCGGTGACGCGCGCCCCGGGGATGGTGTCGTTCATGCGATTCAGGCAGCGCAGGAACGTCGATTTGCCGCACCCCGACGGTCCGATGCAGGCGAGCACCTGGCCGCGCGCGATGTCCACCGTCACCTCGGTGAGCGCCTGGATCTCGCCGTAGTGCACGTTCACCGAGCGGCAGGAGAACACCGCATCGGGCACCTGCGGCTCTCCGGCCGGCAGCCCGGTCGGCAGCGCGGTGAGCTCGCCGGCGAGGTCGGTCGGGATGTGCACGCGGCCGCTCGGCTTGGTGCCGACGGCCACGCCGCTGCCGAGGCTCACGCCGGGAGAGTCGGGGCGAATGGTGTCCTGCGCCACTGTCGGTCTACCTCAGCCAAATCGCCCGGTGACGTAGTCATCGGTGCGCCGGTCCCGCGGCGCGGTGAACAACTGCCCCGTGGGGCCCATCTCGATCAGTTCGCCCAGGTACATGAACGCCGTGCTGCTCGAGACGCGGGCAGCCTGCTGCAGGTTGTGGGTCACGATCACGATGCAGAACCGCTCGCGCAGGTTCTGCAGCGTCTCCTCCACCTTCAGCGTCGAGATCGGATCGAGCGCTGCGGTCGGCTCATCGAGCAAGATCACCTCCGGCTCGAGCGCAATGGAGCGGGCGATGCACAGCCGCTGCTGCTGGCCGCCGGAGAGGCTGCGCGCATCCTCGCGCAGCTTGTCCTTGACCTCGTCCCAGAGCGCCGCATCACCCAGGGCCGCATGCACCCGCTCGGTGAGCTCGGTCCGCCCGATTCGCCGCGCGAGCCGCAATCCGAATGCCACATTCTCGAAAATCGACATCGGAAAAGGCGTGGGCTTCTGGAAGACCATCCCGACGCGCAGACGCAGGCGGGTGACATCCACGTTCGGCGCCAGGATGTCCTGCCCATCGAGCAGGACCTCGCCACTCGCACGGTGCCCCGGATACAGGGTGTACATGCGGTTCAGGACGCGCAGCAGCGTCGATTTGCCGCAGCCGGAGGGCCCGATGAACGCCGTGATGGAGCGGTCCGCGAGCGTGAGGCTGACGTCCTTCAGGGCCTGCTGCCGTCCGTAAAAGAAGCTGAGGTGGCGGACCTCGATCTTCGTCGCCGGGCTCGCGCTCTCCACGGCAGCAGGATCATTCCACGCGGCCAGCGGGCTCATCGGTGCGGCCCTGCGTGGGTCCGCGGTGCGGTTCGGTGCATGTTCGGTGCGTTGAAATACGTCGTCGAAGTCAGGGAGCCGCTCGCCTTCGCGGCGCGCGCAGCCACACGCGCCCGTCAGCGCCAGGCACCGAGGAATTGTCGCAGCCCGAGGTTACCGGCAGCAAGTCGCAATCCGCACCGGCTCGGCCCCCCTTCGGCATACCCGAGCGGCGCCGCAGCGCCGCCCCAAGCACGCCTTCGGCCGTACCCGCCCCCTGCGCGGCCGCCGGCACCGGCGCACGGCCGACCGGAGGGCATCCCGCGCGCACCCGGCTCGATCTGACCGGAGTCGGCCGCTCGTGTCCCGGGGACGCGAACGCCTCGAAGCCGCCAGGTCGCCTCCGAGGAACTTCGAGCGCCGCCCACCGAGCGATCTGCCGGGGCTTACCCGCTGCGCAGCGCGACGGTCCAAACACCTCGCACGCCGCGGCCCCACATCCCCGGCAGATGTCCAATGGATGACGACGGCCGCCCGACTTCGCATCCAGAAGCCCTCCTGAAACCGACGCCGTCATTCTTTCATCAACCGATGGACGAATGAGAGCTTTACGATCAATGGGTTATGAGATCGTGACAGGCGCGTGACCGCTTTGTCACATTACTTTCACATTACTGTCATCTAATCGTCACCCACGGAGGCGCGCTGCGGCGCCGCCATGGCGACCGCAATGCAGGTGTCCGAAGAGCGGCTGTCATGCAACCGTCATCAGGAACGCCGCGGCGTGGGCCGCACGACGCAGCACTCGAGAACAACGCGGCAGAGGAGTGTCACCACGATCGGCCCGACGCATCCCGCGCGCAGACTGCCCCTGGGGCAGCCGCGAGCGAACGGAGGGCGGCGGGCAGACGCGAGGACGGGAGGATCGCCGCGCGAGGCCTCGGTAGAGGCTCTTGCGACACAGCGGCATGTGCGAATGCGATGCATCGAGTCGGACTGAGACAGTCGCGGTTGCCCCAGAGCCCACCACCTAATGAGTGTCCCCATGAACATGAGACTCGCCATGAACTTCACGTCGAACGCTCGCGGCAGACGCGCCGCAGCACGCACCCTGATCAGCCTCGGCGCGTTCGCCGTAGCCGCCGTCGGCACCCCGGCATTCGCGCACACCCCGAGCGCCCCATCCATCCAGACCGGCCCGCTCACGCTGACCTTCGGCGGGTTCGCCGAGCTCGCCACCGTGTACCGCAATCGCAATCAGTCGGCGGACATCGGCTCGGACTTCAATACCGGCATCCCCTTCGCCAATAACCCGAACAGCTCGATCTCCGAGTTCCGCGAAAGTGCCCGCCAGAGCCGCTTCTCTCTGCTCGCCCAGGGCGCAAAATTCGACGGGATCCGCGCCGAGGCCTACATGGAGACGGATTTTCTCAGCGCCGGGGTCACCTCGAATTCCCGCCAGAGCAACAGCTACACGCTGCGCATGCGGGTGTTCTACGCCCGCTTCACCACCGATTACGGCCTGGACGTGCTCGCCGGTCAGAACTGGAGCCTCGCGACGCTCTACAAGGACGGCCTGTACCCGCGCGATGAGGACGTGCCGATGGGGATCGACGCCTCCTACATCGTCGGGTTCAACTGGGCACGTACCCCACAGATCCGCCTCGTCGAGCACTTCAACAAGCAGTTCTCCATGGGTCTGTCGCTCGAGAGCCCGCAGACCGTGACCGGCAACGGCATCAATTCCGTTGGCGCTCCGGCCGGCTCGTTCCCGCCTTCGGGCGTGGTGTATCAGAACAGCGGGGACGCCGCCGGCCTGATGAACTCCACGACCACGTACACCACGGACGTTGCGCCGGACGTCATCGTCAAAGCGGCATTCGATCCCGGCTGGGGCCACTACGAGATCTACGGCCTCAGCCGCTGGTTTCGCTCGAGCATCGATCGACAGAGCAACACCGTCGCTGGCGGCGGCATCGGCGCCGGGGTGATCCTGCCGCTGATCGCCGAGCGGCTCACCTTCCAGGCGAGCGGCCTCATCGGCAGGGGCATCGGCCGCTACGGCGCGGCGCAGCTGCCCGATGTCACCATGACGCCAAGCGGAGCGCTTGCGCCGATTTCCGAGTACGACGTACTGCTCGGCCTGACCTACACGCCGAGCCCGTTCTGGACGGTCTACGGCTACGCCGGCCGCGAGCAGGAAACCGCCAAATACTACACCGTCGGCACGGCGACCTACGGCTATGGTGCCCCGCAGTTCAACAACAGCGGCTGCGAGGCGCTCAGCGGCACCTGCGTCGGCAACAGCCGCTCGGTGAGCGAGCTGAGCGGCGGGTTCTGGTGGAAGTTCTACCAGGGCAGGATCGGCAACATGCAGTTCGGTCTGCAGGGCGAGTATCTGCAGCGCAATGCGTTCCGCGGCATCGGCGGGGCGCCGAGCGCGAACATGTTCGTCGGCCTCGCCTCGTTCCGCTACTACCCGTACCAGCGCTGAGGCGCAGCGGTGCGTACGGGCATCCGTGCGCGCCGCTGCGCTCCGCGCGAGCGCCCCGATCGAAGGAATGCGCGGACCAAACTTAGCCCCGGCGCGTTCGAGCTGCGACGGGTAGTCTTGCGAATGGAAAATACGGCTTGCCCGGCGAGCCCCGCCGTCTTATAAAGCCGGCCTGTCCCCCCCTCACCACCGCCCGGAACCGACCCCCAGCGCTGCCGGTCTGCAGACATGTCCCGCACCCTCGAACTGACCCAGGATCTGATGTCACGGCGCTCCGTGACGCCCGCCGACGAAGGCTGTCAGGCGCTGATGATCGAACGGCTGCGCGCGGCCGGCTTCCAGATAGAACCGCTGCCGTTCGGCAACGTCGAGAACTTCTGGGCGTGGCATGGGCAGGACGGCGAGCCGGTGCTGTGCTTCGCCGGGCACACGGACGTCGTGCCCACCGGACCGCTCGAGGAGTGGCGCAGCGATCCGTTCGTGCCGACGGTGCGCGACGGAATGCTCTACGGACGCGGCGCGGCAGACATGAAGAGCGGGCTCGCGGCCATGGTCACGGCCACTGAGGCGTTCGTCGCGGCACATCCGCGCCATCGCGGGCGCATCGCCTTTCTCATCACCAGCGACGAGGAAGGCCCGTCGGTCGACGGCACCAAGCGCATCGCACAGCTGTTCGCCGAGCGCGGCGAGCGCATCGACTGGTGCGTGGTCGGGGAGCCTTCCAGCGAGCGCACGCTCGGGGACACCATCAAGATCGGCCGGCGCGGCTCTTTCAGCGGACGACTCACGGTGCACGGCGTGCAGGGCCACGTCGCCTACCCGCAGCTGGCGGAGAACCCGGTGCACACGCTCGCGCCGGCGCTGGCGGAACTGACCCGCCACGTCTGGGACCAGGGCAACGAGCACTTCGAGCCGACCAGCTTCCAGATCTCCAATCTCAACGCCGGCACCGGCGCCCCGAACGTCATCCCCGGAGAGCTCAAGGCGCGCTTCAACCTGCGCTACTCGCCGGTGCAGACGCTCGAGGGACTGAAGTCAACGGTCGAGGGCATCCTCGCCAGGCACGGGGTGCGCTACTCGCTCGAGTGGTACCTCTCGGGCGAGCCGTTCTACACCCCTCCCGGGACGCTCTCAGCAGCGGTGAGCGCGGCGGTCGCGGCCGTGACGGGCAGCGCGCCGCGCTTCTCGACCGGCGGGGGCACCTCGGACGGGCGGTTCATCGCCCCGCTCGGCGCCGAGGTCGTGGAGCTCGGGGTGGTCAACGCCACCATCCACAAGGTCAACGAGTGCGTGCGCGTCGCGGATATCGACGCGCTGCACCAGATGTACTTCAACCTGCTCGTGAATCTGCTGGCCTGAGCGCGCGCAGGTTCACCAGCGCGCCGATCGCACCGAGGGCAAGGGCCCACAGCAGCACCCACTCGGACATCGCCAGACCGAGGAACGTCCAGTTCACGATGCCGCACTCGCCGCTGCCGGTGAGGACTTTGCGGATCACGTCGGTCACGGACATGAACTGCAGCATCACCGACAGCGGTGCGCCGCAGGAGGGCACCGTGCCGGGCGGCAGGTGCTGCAGGTAGATCTGCCGGGCCGCAACCGCCACGGTCGCCAGCGCCGCGATGCCGATCAGCGCCGCGTAGACCGTCCCGCCCCAGCGGCGCGGATGATGCAGCGTGGCGAGCAGGAACAACACGCCGATGCTGGCGATACCGATGCGCTGAAAGATGCAGAGCGGACACGGATCGAGGTGCAGATCGAACTGTGCGTAGACCGCAAAGCCGAGCAGCGCCGCGCAGATCAGAAAGCCCGCCAGATTGACCGGGCGGCGCAGCACGCCGCGCGCCAGCGCCGCCCGCAGCGGCTGCCCGCCGCTCACTGAGCGCCCTCTTCCCGCGGCGCAGCAATCGGCGCGCGCTGGCCGAGTGCCTGCTCGACATCCTCCAGCGACGTATGGCGCACGTCTTTGCCGTACACCATGTAGATCACGTACTCACAGATGTTCTTGGCATGATCGCCGATGCGTTCGAGCGAGCGTACGACCCACATCACGTCGAGGGCGCGGCTAATGGTGCGCGGATCCTCCATCATGAACGTGATGCTCTGGCGCTGGATCGCCTCGTACTCCTCGTCGACCAACCGGTCCTGGCGGGCCACCTGCAGCGCCGCGTCTGCGTCCATGCGCGCGAACGCATCGAGCGCCGCATGCACCATCTCGGTGACGATCCGCCCCAGATGCTTGATCTCGCGGTACTTGTCGACCGGCCGCTCCATCGTCGCGAGCCGCGAGGCGATGTAGCCGACCTTCTCGCCCTCATCGCCCATGCGCTCGAGGTCGGTGATGGTCTTGATGATCGCCACGATCACGCGCAGATCGCCGGCGGCCGGGGCGCGGGTGGCGAGGATGCGGCTGCACTCCTCGTCGATCGAGACCTCCATGTTGTTCACCTGGTGGTCGGCGAGCGCCACCGCCTCGCCGAGCGAGCTGTCGCCCTCGAGCAACGCGGTGATCGCTTTGTGGATCTGCTGCTCTACGAAGCCGCCCATCGCGAGCACTTTGCTGCGCACGCGCTCGAGGTCTTCGTTGAAGCGACGGGAGATGTGGTGGGTCAGGTCGGCGGTTTCCATCGGGCACGCACCTTCGGGGGCCTGGCCGCGATGATAGCCCAAGCGCCGTCGGCTAGGGGGTGCTGCTCAGGGCCTCAGCGGCAATGCGCTCGGGCGGAAAGTGGCAGGTGAAGGTACTGCCCTTGCCCGGCACGCTCTGGATCTCGAGTTCCGCCCCGTGGCGCTGCAGGACGTGTTTGACGATGGCGAGTCCGAGACCGGAGCCGCCGGTGGAGCGTGATCGGCCCGGATCGACCCGATAGAACCGCTCGGTGAGCCGCGGCAGATGCTCGGCCGGGATGCCGATGCCCGTGTCGATGACGGAGAAATGCCCGCCCTCGCCGTCACTCCACCAGCGCATCTCGAGCGAGCCATCGGGCGGGGTGTACTTCGCGGCGTTGTCGACCAGATTGGCGAACGCGGAGTGGATCTCCGATTCCTTGCCGATGAGTGCGGCATGCGAATCGATCCGCACGCGCACCTCGTGCGGGTGCACCGGCCGGGCGAGCACATCGCGGCGCAGCAGTGCCATCAGCGCCGGCACGTCGAGCGGCTCGCCGCCGGCGCGCTCATCGGTCTCCTCCAGGCGCGACAGCTCGAGCAGGTCGCGCACGATCGCGTTCATGCGCGCCGCCTGGCGGCGCATCTCGGCGATCGGCGCGGCGAAGTCCGCATCGAGCGCCGGATCCTGGCCGAGCGTCTCGAGGTACCCGCAGATCACCGTGAGCGGCGAGCGAAGCTCATGCGAGGCGTTGGCCACGAAATCCCGCCGCACCGCCTCGAGGCGCATCTGGCGCGACACGTCGGCGACGAGCAGCAGCTGCTGACCGTCCCCGTAGGCGACCAGCTGCACCGAGAGGTAGCTGTCCTGGGGCGAGGAGCGGCGCACCACCACGGGGTTGGCGTAATCGCCCTTGTGCAGGTAGTGCCCGAAGGCCGGCTCGCGCAGCAGATTCTCGATGCGCACGCCGAGGTCGCTGGCTGCACGCAGCCCGAGCAGCCGTCCGGCCATGCGGTTGAACCAGACGATCTCGCGCTGCTCGTTCAGAATCACCACGCCGTTCGGCAACGCCGCGGTGGACTGCTGCAGCTGGCGCATCAGCTGCACGAAGCGCAGCTTGTGGAAGCGCTTGCGCCGGTGCAACCGGGCGATCAGGGAGATGACGGTGCCCCAGACCCCACGGGTCTCGGGCGGGTCGGCGACGCTGCGGTGCTGCAGCCACCACTCGACCCGATAGAGCATGACGAGGTGCCAGAGCAGGTAACCGGCGAGCGCGAGCGCCATGCCGAGCCAGGGACGTCCGAGAATCGCCCCGGCGAGCACGCCGGCGAGCGCCGAGAGCGCCACGCGGCTCGCGGCGTAGCCGAGCGCCTGCAGTCCGGGGCGCATCACTCCGCCTTGGCGGAAAAGCGGTAGCCGGAGCCGCGCACCGTCTGCACGAAGCGGTCCAGCCCGAACTTCTCGAGCGACTTGCGCAGCCGCCGGACGTGCACGTCGATGGTGCGTTCCTCGACGTAGACATTGCCGCCCCAGAGCCGGTCGAGCAGCTGGTCGCGGCTGAAGACCCGCTCCGGGTGGGTCATGAAGAACTCGAGCATCCGGTACTCGGTCGGTCCGAGCGGCACGGTCTGCCCGTCGACGGTGATGCGCTGGCCCTGCTGATCGAGCTTCAGCGCCTCGAACTCGACCACGTGATCGAGTCCGCTCGCCCCGGTGCGCCGCAGCACCGCGTTGATGCGCGCGATCAGCTCCCGCGGGGAGAACGGCTTGGTGACGTAATCGTCCGCGCCGCTCTCCAGTCCGGTCACCTTGTCGCCCTCCTCGGCCCGCGCGGTCAGCATGATGACCGGCACCTCACGGGTCTCGCGGTCCCGCTTCAGGGTACGGGTCAGCTCGAGGCCGCTCATGTCCGGCAGCATCCAATCGACCAGCACCAGGTCCGGCCGCTGGTCGGCGAGCGCCTCGCGCGCCTCGCGGTAATCGACCGCCTCGCGGATGTCGAAACCCGCACGCCGCAATCCGAAGGCAATCATCTGCCGGATTGCCGGTTCGTCTTCTACGATGAGTATCAGTTTTCCCGACATGGTACGCGCCTGGAGAGCGCGATCATTTGAATGTAAATGTGTTGCAGAATCATGACAGTGCAGCATATATGTCACGTCAATGACGGTTTTGCGACAGAGTCGCGCACATAAATCGGCACCGCCTGGCGCGCCGCGAGCACCCGCCCGGCTTCAACCTCCGGCACGGCCAGGCGCAGCAGGTCCGCCGCCCGCGGCAGCAGTCGCTCCCAGCCCGCCGGCACCCCGACGCCGGCCTGCGCCGCGAGCTGCGGATAGGCGGCAAACCCCCGGCCGGCACCGGCCAGGGTCATGCCCGGCGGGGCCAGGACCTCGGCCGGCGGGCTGACCCGCTCCGGTCCGATCGGCACGGCGAGTCCCGCCCGGCGCGCATACGGGGCCCAGTACACCTCGCCCATGCGGGCATCATTGCACACCAGCACGTGCGCACAGTCCGGGGCGAGCGTCAACGCCTGCTGCGCCACGGCGGCCAGATCCGAGATCGCCACGACCGGGCGGGCGGCGGCGAAGGCGAGCCCCTGGGTGATGCTGGCCGCGAGCCGCACGCCGGTGAACGATCCCGGGCCTCGCCCGAACACGATCGCATCGAGCGCACCGAGGCGCACGCCGGCGTCGCTCAGCAGCGCCTCGATCATCGGCAGCAGGTGCTCGGCGTGCCCGCGCGCGCTCTCGAACTCACGCTCGATCAGTTGCGCACCGATCAAAAGCGCGGCCGAACAGTTCTCGGTCGCCGTGTCGAGGGCGAGCAGCTTCATGCGCCGACCTCCACAGGCTGCGGGGCGCGCTCGCGCAGGAACTCGAGAGCCTCGGCCGCGAGGCGCGTGCGGCGCATCGGCGGCAGCGCTGCGAGCAGCACCCGCCCATAACTGCGCGAGGTGAGCCTGGGATCGCAGATCGCCACGACGCCAAAGTCCTGTTCGCTGCGGATCAGCCGCCCCACGCCCTGCTTCAGGGCGAGCGCCGCTTCGGGCAGCTGATAGTCGCGAAACGCATTGCCACCGCTCATCTGCAGATGCTCGATGCGCGCGCGCACCAGTGGATCCTCCGGGGAAGCAAACGGCAGTTTCTCGATGACCACCACCCGCAGCGCATCGCCTTTGACGTCGACGCCTTCCCAGAAACTCGCCGTCCCGAACAGCACCGCGTTGCCGTCGGCGCGAAAGCTCTGCAGCAGCCGCTCGCGCGGCGCCTCGCCCTGCACCAGCAGCCGGTGGCGCGCGAGTGCGCCACCGGCGCTGCGCCACAGCGCCGCGGCCCGCTCGAGTGCGCGGTGGCTGGTGAACAACACGAACGCCCCGCCCCGGGAGGCCCCGATCAGCTCGCGCGCCACGCGCATCACCGCCGCCAGGTGCTCCGGACTGTTCGGCTCCGGCAGCGCGCTCGGCAGATACAACACACTCTGGCGGGCGAAGTCGAAGGGGCTGTCGATGCGCAGCGTGTCCGCCTCGGCGAGCCCGAGGCGGCTCGTGAAGTGACTGAAATCCTCCCCGAGCGAGAGCGTCGCGGAGGTGAAGATCCAGGCGCACGCACGGGCGTTGATGAGCGCCTGGAAGCGCGGCGCGATGTCAAAGGGCATCAGGCTCAGCGTGAACCCGCGCCGCTGCGTCTGCACCGAACGGGCCCCCTCCTGAGTCTCACTCGCCCCGATACGCTCGAGGTTCGCACTGAGCTCAGCGCAGCGCTCGGCGAGCGCCGCGAGCGCGGCATCCGACTCACAGCCGCGCAGCCGCTCGGTGAGCCCCTTCAGCTCGACGCGCAGCGTCCCGAGGTCCGCGGCGAGCAGCGGCTCGGCCTCGGTCCACTCGAGTCGCGTGCCGCGTCCCTCGAGGGCGCGCGCCATGCGCGCCAGGCACAGGCGCACGGCACGTGCCGCGGTGAGCAACGGCTCGGCTGCAGCCGCCGCCGGCGCGCCCCGCCGGTGCAGGCGGCCTTCCAGATCCGCCAGCAGCGTCTCGAGGCGCCGGCTGCCGACTTCGGCGCCGAAGAACTGCGTGGCCAGATCCGGGATCTGGTGCGCCTCATCGAGGATGACCGCATCGGCCGCACCGAGCAGATCGGCGAAGCCATCTTCCTTCAGGGCCAGATCGGCGAGCAGCAGATGGTGATTGACGATCACCACGTCGGCCTCGATGGCCGCACGCCGCGCCAGCGCCACGTGGCAGGAGGCGAATTCCGAGCAGCGCTGCCCGAGGCAGTTGTCGCGCGTCGAGGTGACCTCGCCCCAGACCGGATCGGCATCCGAGAGTCCCGGCACTTCGGCCAGATCGCCCGTGCGGGTGGTGAGCGCCCAGCGCCGGATCCGCTCAAGCGGGGTATCCGCGCCGGGCATTTCCGCCGACAGCGGCAGCGCCAGGGCTGCCGCACCCTGCGTCAGGCGGTAGCGGCACAGGTAATTGGCCCGCCCCTTCAACACCGCCACGGTGGCCGGTCGGCCGAGCGCCCGGGCCACGAGCGGCAGATCTTTGGCGTAGAGCTGATCCTGCAGCGTGCGTGTGCCGGTGGAGATCAGCACCCGCGCCCCGGCGAGCAGTGCCGGAACCAGATAGGCGAAGGTCTTGCCGGTGCCGGTCCCGGCCTCGACCACGAGGGTCTCGCGCCAGGCGATGGCTGCGCTGATCCGCTCGGCCATGCGCCGCTGCGGCTCGCGCACGGTGAAGTCCGCCAGCGCCGCCTCGAGCGGTCCGCCGGCGCCGAATATGTCCTGCAGATCCAGCATCGCGACATTGTACGGTGCGCAGGGGCTGGGCACGCCGACCCCTGCGCGGCCGGCGCGGAACACGGTCCCGCCTGACCGTCCCGAAAAACCGTGTTGTGCGATTATGGAACAAATCGGCCCCTTTCATCGTACTTTTAGCAGGGCCGGAACAGGGCGCGACTATACTGATTCCAATCGCCGGCGGGTGCACCCGCTCCCCTGCTTCCGGCGCCGAGCGCCGCCGCGGTGCACCGGCGCCTCAGACGAGGTACTGATATGGCCACCGCTTCTCCCCTGCCCCTGCCGATGTCGCAGCTCAGCCGCGCCGTCAGCGAATGGGTCGACTCGGTCCGTGAGTTGACCCAGCCGAGCGAGGTGCATTGGTGCGAGGGCACCCGCAGCGAGCGCGAGGCCCTGACCGCGCAGCTGGTCCGCGAGGGTCAGCTGCAGCGCCTCGATGCCGAGGCGTTCCCGGACTGCTACCTGTACCGCTCCGACCCGGGCGATGTCGCGCGAGTCGAGCACCTGACCTACATCTGCACCCGCGCCGAGGACGATGCCGGCCCGAACAACAACTGGATGGACCCGCAGGCAGCGCACGAGAAGATGCGTGAGCTGTTCCGCGGCTGCATGCGCGGGCGCACGCTCTACGTCATCCCGTACTGCATGGGCCCGGTCGACTCCCCGCTGTCGCGCTGCGGCGTGGAGATCACTGACAGCCCCTACGTCGCGATCAACATGCTGATCATGACGCGCGCCGGGCGCTGCGCACTCGAGCGCATCGCACGCGAGGGGACGTTCGTGCGCGGACTGCACTCGACCGGCGAGCTCGACCCGAACCGCCGCTTTATCATGCATTTCCCCGAGGAACTCTCGATCGAGAGCTTCGGCTCCGGCTACGGCGGCAACGCGCTGCTCGGCAAGAAATGCCATGCCCTGCGCATCGCGAGCTGGCAGGCGCGCGAGGAAGGCTGGCTGGCCGAGCACATGCTCATCGTCGGCCTGCGCAGCCCGCGCGGGGAAACGCACTACGTCGCGGCGGCCTTCCCCTCGGCCTGCGGCAAGACCAACCTCGCGATGCTGATCCCGCCCGAGACCATGCCGGGCTGGGAGGTGTTCACCGTCGGGGACGACATCGCCTGGCTGCACCCGGGCCCCGACGGGCGGCTTTGGGCGATCAACCCGGAGGCGGGCTACTTCGGTGTGGTTCCGGGCACGAACCCGCAAACCAACCGCAACGCCTACGAGATGATCCGCCGCGACACGCTGTTCACGAACGTCGCGCTGACCGCCGACAACCGCCCGTGGTGGGAGGGACTCGGCGAGAACACCCCTGCCATCGACTGGCAGGGCCGTCCCTACGAGCGCGCGCGCGGTCCGGCGGCGCACCCGAACTCGCGCTTCACGGTGTCGGCCAAGCGCAATCCGGTCTGCTCCCCGCACATCGATGATCCGCGCGGCGTGCCGATTTCGGCCATCATCTTCGGCGGCCGGCGGCGCGAAGTCGCCCCGCTGGTCTACGAAGCGCGCGACTGGGCCCACGGTGTGCTCGTCGGTGCCTCGGTCGCCTCGGAGACGACCGCAGCGGCGGTCGGCCAGGTGGGCGTGGTACGGCGCGACCCGATGGCCATGCAGCCGTTCTGCGGCTACAACTTCGGCGATTACTGGCAGCACTGGCTGCGGGTCGGCGCCAAGCTCAGCCGCGCACCACGCATTTTCCACGTCAACTGGTTCCGCCGCGGCGCGCAGAACGAGTTCCTCTGGCCGGGCTTCGGGGACAATCTGCGGGTCATCGCCTGGATGCTCGAGCGGTGCGCCGAGCGGGCGAACGCCGTCGAGGCGCCGATCGGCCGGCTGCCCAGGCCCGAGGACATCAATACCCAGGGCATGACGCTCGAACCGGAGACGCTGCGTGCGCTGCTCTCGGTCGACACGCAGCTGTGGCGCAAGGAGGTTGCCGAGACCCGCGCCTACCTGGAGCGCTTCGGGGCGCGGCTGCCGGCGCAGATGATGACGGAACTGGACAAGACCGCACAGGCGCTCGGCGCCTGATCGGCGGGCGCCGCCGCTGCGCGGCGGCGCCCTAGTCCTGCTCGCAGACGAAGCGGATGGTCTGGGCCGATTCCGGTTCGGGAATGCGCCCGAGACTGATCATCCCGCCGCCCTTGAGCTGCAGCGAGTCGCGGCGCACGAAGGACTCCTCCCCACCCGCGTCGCGCACGAACGTGCCGTTCGTGCTGTGATCAATGAGCGTGAACTTGTGGCGCGAGAATTCGATGCGTGCGTGCAATCGCGACACCAGACTGCCTTTGATGACCAGATCGTTCTCGTCGGCCCGCCCGATGGTGAGAATGGGCCGCTGCTCATCGATCAACAGTTCCCGATCGAGCCACCAGAGGCGCAGGCGCGTGCACTGCCCG
>JAJZSQ010000120.1 GCA_021849615.1 Pseudomonadota bacterium | reverse complement strand
TGAGCGCTCGCTGCACGCCGGCGCACGATTGCTGCAGTGGCTTCAGGAGCTGCCCGCCGAGGCCGCGCCGCTGTTTCTGATCTCCGGCGGCGCCTCGGCACTGGTCGAGGTGCCTGCGCCGGGCGTGACGCTCGCGCAGATCGTGCGCGTGGCGCGGCATGGAATGGCCGCGGGGCTCGACATCGGCGCCTTGAATGCCGAGCGCGCCCGCTGCTCGCAGATCAAGGGCGGTCGGCTGGCCGGCCGTCTCGCGGGGCGATCCGGCCGCGTACTGTTCATCTCCGATGTGCCGGGCGATGATCCGGCGCTGATCGGCTCGGGGCTGCTCGGCTCAGCACCCGGCGGGGACGCCCTGCGGCGTGAGGTGATCGCCTCGACCGATACCGCGATGGACGGCGCGGCCGAAGCGGCCCGCGCACGGGGCCTGACCGTGCGGCGCGCCGGCGCGAGGTTTTCCGGGGAGGTTGCGCGTCTGGCCACCCAGTTCACGCACGAGCTCGCCCTCGGCACCGCGCAGGTGTACATCTGGGGCGGGGAATCGACCCTGCGGCTGCCGGCCGCTCCCGGCCGCGGCGGCCGCAACCAACATCTGGCGCTCGCCGCAGCGCGGCTGATCGCGGGATACGGCGACCTGGCGCTGCTCGCGGCCGGCACCGACGGCATCGACGGACCGACCGAGGATGCCGGGGCGGTGGTCGACGGGGAGACCTGCGGGCGCATCGCTGTACTCGGATTCGACGCCGACGACAGTCTGCGGCGGGCGGACTCGGGGCGGGCGCTCGCGGCAGCCGGGGCGCTGCTGCGCACCGGACCGACCGGCACCAACGTGGCTGACCTCGTGATCGGTCTGAAGGGCGCGCCGCAGCGTGCGGTCTTGTGAGCAATTGTAACGGCGGGGCCCTGCGCACCGACGCGGCTCTGGCGCCGCAACGGCACCCTCCGGTATCGTGCCCGTCACAGGCCCGATCATGAACGACCATCCTCACCTGTTGATCGTCGATGACGACCGCGAGATCCGCTCGCTGTTGAGTCAGTACCTGCAGAAGGAAGGCATGCGCGTCACCGCAGTCGGCGATGCCACCGAGATGCGTCGCGCCATGGAGCGCGCGCGGTTCGACCTGCTGGTGCTCGACCTGATGTTGCCCGGTGAGGACGGACTGTCCATCTGCCGCGAGCTGCGCACCCGCTCGCAGTTGCCCGTCATCATGTTGACGGCGCTCGGAGAGGACGTCGACCGTATCGTCGGGTTCGAGATCGGCGCGGATGATTACCTCCCCAAGCCGTTCAACCCCCGCGAACTGCTCGGCCGGATTCGCGCGGTGCTGCGCCGTACTGCGCATGCCTCACCCGACCCGGATCCGCAGGCCGTGCGCGCGTTCCGCTTCGACGGCTGGCGCCTGGAGACCACTGCGCGGACGCTGGTCGGTGGCGGCAGCGAGGTGGCATTGAGCGGCGCGGAGTACCGGCTGCTCGCGGTGCTGCTGTCGGCCGGCAATCGGGTGGTCTCGCGCGCGCAGCTTGCCGAGTTGTTGCGCGGTCGGGAGGCCGATCCGCTCGATCGCAGCATCGATGTGCGCGTCAGCCGTCTGCGCCAGATCCTCGGCGATGACGCCCGTTCGCCGCGCATCATCAAGACAATCTACGGCCAGGGCTATGTCATCGGCGTTCCCGTCGAGACCGAGTGAATCGCCGGTCGGGGCCGCATATGCGCTGGCGGGTGTGGCCGCAATCTCTCTTCGGACGACTGATCGGCGCGACCGTGATCGGAGTGCTACTCGCGCAGGCGGCGAGTCTGTACCTCGTGGCGCGCAACGAGCAGCGCGTCATGACGCAGGTGACCACACGGATCTGGGCGCGGCGGATCAGTGAAATTGCCTTTACGCTCACGCTGCTGCCGCCGCGCGCGCGTGCCCACGCACTGCGTCGGCTGCAAATGACCGGAGGGTTCCGGCCCGTCGGGCCGCGGCCCTGGGTCCCGCGCATGGCCATGCCGATGCGACCCCCGCAGCCGATGCAGCCGCCCGAACCGCCGCGGCCGACGGCGCGTGCCGGCACTGTCGGCGGGCCGCGGCCAGTGCACTGGCCTTGGTGGCGCCGGCGACTGCATCCGGATTTCCGCCACGGGCTGCTCGTCCATCTGCCGTTCCCCTCCGGTGCGCAACCTCTGCTGCTCGAGCGGTTGCGTCGCGAGCTCGGCGCCGGCTATCGCGTGCGGGCGCTCGCGCACCGAAGCGCCGCGGCAATCCCCGTTGCGCCACCGCCATTCGGGCCCGTCGGTCAGCCGGTGCGCTTCTACGACCTCGAAGTGAGTGCGCCGCACGCCGCGACGCTCACCTTCCGGGTTCCGCGTCTGTCTCCGGTCGTGATTTTGCCGCCGCGTCTGCTCATCAACCTGATGGTGCTGATGGCCGTGCTGATCGCGGCGCTGTATGTGGCGACGCGGGGTATCACTCGCCCGCTGCGTCGTCTGGCGCGCGCCGCGGAGATGATGGGGCGCGGCTCGCGCAGTCCACCGCTGCCGCAAAGCGGGGCTCGTGAGCTGCGCGAGGCGGCACGTGCGTTCAACAGCATGCAGGAGCGGCTGCATCGTTATCTCGACAGCCGCACGGCGGTGCTGGCGGCGATGTCGCATGATTTAAAGACCCCGCTGACGCGTCTGCGCCTGCAGGTTGAGACGTTGATCGAGGATCCCGCGGTGCGCGAGCGGCTGGGGCGGGAACTCGATGAGATGGAAGGCATGGTGCGCGGTGCGTTGGCCTTGTTTCGCGGTCAGGACGAGCAGGAGGCGCCGGAGCCGACGGACATCGATGCGCTCATCGAGTCAGTCCGCCAGGGCTTTGCCGAGATGGGAAACGACGTGCAGGTGAGCGGCCATGCGAACAGGCCGCTGTCCGCCCGGCCGCAGGCTTTGAAACGGTGTCTCACCAACCTCGTGTCCAATGCCGTGAAGTTCGGCGAGCGGGCCCGGCTCGAGGTGCGCGACGGCGCGGTGCTCAGCATCGTGGTGAGCGACGAGGGTCCGGGCATCGCGCCGCCCTATCTGGAGCGAGTCTTCGAGCCGTTCTTTCGCCTCGAGACCTCCCGCAATCGCGACACCGGCGGAACCGGCCTGGGCTTGAGCATTGCCCGGGACGTCGCCCAGGCCCACGGCGGTACGCTGCAGTTGCGCAATCGGCCGCAGGGGGGGGTGGAGGCCGAACTGCGTCTGCCGCGCCGCTGAGCGGTCGGCTACATTTGCTTACTGCGCTTCGGCCGAGGTGCCGTTAGACTCCTTCTCACTCGTTGTTTGGAGGAGGTCGTTCCATGAAGCGTTCCTTGATTCTACTGGCGCTCGCCGGCGTGACCAGCGTCGCGCTGGCGCAGACCCCGACGCCTCAGCTCGCGCACGGCTGGCAGCAGCACGGAATTGCGGCCCGGATGCAGCGCATGCACCGCATGGAGCAATGGCGGCTGCACCAGTTGACCGTACTGTTGGATCTGACGGCTGCCCAGCGTCAGCAGGTTCAGGCGATCCTGGCCGAGCAGCACGCCGCCATGCGCACGAGCATGCAGGAGATGATGCGTGCGATGCACGCGATGCGTCAGGCGCACATGGCCGCGAAGCGCCAGATGATGGCCAAGATGGCGCACGTGCTCAGCGCCGAGCAGATGGCGAAATTCAAAGTGCTGGTGCCGCCGCATCCGTGGTTCGGGATGCACGGCCCGATGGGACCGGGTGGGATGCGCATGCGCATGCGCATGCGCATGCACATGGCGCCGCCGCCGGCCCCGCCCGCACCGCCTCAGTCTTGAGCGGCGGTGGCGCTGCCCCGGTGAGTCGCCGGGCTCATCGGGGCAGCGCACGCAGTTGGTAGTGGCCTGCCTCGTAGCTGAGGCAGCTGCCGTGCTCATACCATGCCCCGAGCACCATGCGCTGCGCGGGTCGGCCGTCGATCTCGGTTTCATGCACGGCGGGGCGGTGGGTGTGCCCGTGAATCATGCGGCGAGCACCGGTCGCCCGGAAGGCCGCTTCGACCGCACTGGGATTGACGTCCATGATGGTGGGCTGCGTGCGCGAGGTGTGTGCGCGGCTGCCGGTGCGTGCCTCGTTGGCGAGTAATTCCCGCGTCGCGAGGGGCAGGGAGAGAAAGCGCCGTTGCCAGGCCGGGTTCCGGACGGTCGTGCGCAATTCCTGATAGGCGTGATCGTCGGTGCAGAGTGCATCGCCGTGCGTGAGCAGCACTCGCTCGCCGCCGAATTCCCTCACGACCGGATCCGGCAGCAGGTGGCATCCACTGCGCTCGGCGAAGCCGCTGCCGAGCAGAAAGTCCCGGTTGCCGTGCAGCACGAAACAGTCCACGCCGCCGGCACTGAGCACGGCCAGCGCCTCGATCACGGCCCGATGCGCGGGCGTGTCATCGCCCACCCACGACTCGAACAGATCGCCGAGGAGGTAAAGCGCATCCACCTGCGGCGCGTCGGTGCGCAGCAGGGCGAGAAACTGTTCCTCGGCCGCCCCTGCAACGGTGTCGAGGTGCACGTCCGAGACGAACAGGCAGCGACTCGGCTCACCGCCGGCCGGGGCGGACGCGGCGATCACGATTTCGGGGGAGGCGTGCCAGTGGGCTTGGTCTGCGTCTTGCTCGGCGTGCCGTCCGCGCCCGCGTCCGGCGGTGTGGTCGCGGGGCTGCCGGTCGTGCCGGCGGCCGGCGACGTGCTGGATGCGCCCGGTGCGACAGAACCGTTCGTCTTCGGCGCTGCAGCCGGCGCTGCAGTGCCGCTCGCCGCGGGGGTCGGCGTCGTCGCGGCCGGCGTCGCTCCGGAGGCGTTCGGCGTGACCACGGTGATCGACTTGATCACCACGGGCGTCAAGGGGGCCTCGGACTTGAACGGCCCGAACGCCCCGGTGGGCACCAGTCCGATCTGCTCGACGACGTTCATGCCCTGGACCACTTTCCCGAACACGGCGTACCCCCACCGGGTCGGCAGCGGATCGAGCTCGGGGTTGTCGACCAGATTGATGTAGAACTGCGAGGTCCCGGAGTCCGGATCAGGACCGCGGGCGAGTCCGACGGTGCCGCGCTTGTTCACCAGGCCGTTGCCGGACTCATTGTCCACGGGCGGACCGGTCGGCTTCAGTGCATAGGGTGCCGTGGCGTCATGGCCGCCGCCCTGGATGACGAAATTCGCGACGACGCGGTGGATCAGGGTGTCGGTGTAAAAGCCGGTGCGGACGTAGCGCAGGAAGTTCGCCACGGTGAGCGGCGCGCGGTCCGGGCGCAGTTCAATCACGAAGGAGCCCATGTTCGTGACGACCAGCACTTCGGGGTTCGGCTGCGCGGCCTGTGCGCGGGCCGGCGGCGCTGCGAGCAGGCCGCAGCCGAGGGCCAGCAGCAGCGTTGCGGTGGCGGTGAAGGTGCGCCAGCGCGCGACAGAGCATTTCCAGTCTTGCATCGGATCTCCCAGGGGCTCGCAGAGGCGCCTCATCTTAGCAGCGCCCGCTCAAACCCCGTACTATTGCCCACTATGGCAGAGATGGACCGCACAACCGCCCGGACGTTCGCGCGCGGGGCGACCCGGTTCGCCCCGAGTCCGACCGGCGAGCTGCACCTCGGCAACGCGCGTACCGCGCTGTTCAATTATTTACTCGCCCGCCACGGTGCCGAGCGCTTCGTGCTGCGCATCGAGGATACCGATGCCAGTCGCAGCCGAACGGAGCACACCGAGGGGCTGCTCGAGGACCTGCGCTGGCTCGGCCTTACGTGGGATGCCGG
Organism: Pseudomonadota bacterium; assembly: GCA_021849615.1. Taxonomy (GTDB): domain Bacteria; phylum Pseudomonadota; class Gammaproteobacteria; order Steroidobacterales; family Steroidobacteraceae; genus 13-2-20CM-66-19. Next base: position 2,785 of record JAJZSQ010000120.1, on the reverse strand, counting down.
TCCGGGCCGCGAGGATGCGCTCGGGCCCTATTACCAGTCGCAGCGCGCAGCACAGTACGCGCAGCGCTTCGTCGAGCTGGAGCGCCAGGGCGCGGTCTATCCCTGTTTCTGCAGCGCCCTCGAACTCGAAGCGGCGCGCCACGCGCAGCGGGCTGCGGGACGCGCACCACGCTATCCGGGGACCTGCCGCGAGCTCAGCGAGGACGAGCGGCGCCGTCGCCTCGGTGCCGGACAGCCCGCCACGCTGCGCTTCCGGGTGCCGGCCGGGAGGCGCATCGAATTCACCGATCTGGTGCATGGGGCGCAGAGCTTCCTGTCCGACGACATCGGCGATTTCGTCATCCGGCGCGCGGACGGCTCGGCGGCATTCTTCTTCTCGAACGCGGTGGACGATGCGGCCATGGGCGTCACGCAGGTGCTGCGCGGGGAGGACCACCTGACCAATACGCCGCGCCAGTTGCTGATTCTCGAGGCGCTCGGGCTGCCTGCGCCACGCTATGGGCATATCTCGCTGATCCTCGGGTCCGACGGTGCGCCACTTTCCAAGCGGCATGGTGCGGCCAGCGTGCGCCAGTTCCGCGAGTGCGGTTATCGGCCCGAAGCGGTGGTGAATTACCTCTTCCGGCTCGGACATTCGAGCAACGAGCACGAGCTGCTGGCGCTGGATGCGCTCGCCGGCGCGTTCGACCCGCAGCATCTCGGCCGCGCACCGGCTCACTTCGACGAACAGCAGCTGACCGTCTGGCAGAAACACGCCGTCCACCGCCTCGCCCCGGAGGCGGCGCGGGACTGGCTCGCGGCGCGGCTGCCGGCCGGTCTTGAGCCGTACACGGCGACGGCGTTCTGCGCCGCAGTGCTGCCGAACGTGGTTCTGCCGCAGGATGCCCAGCCGTGGATCGACATCGTCTTCGGACCTGCACCGGGATTGGCCGGGGAGGGCGCCGATCTGGTGCGCGAGGCCGGCGGCGAGTTTTTCGCCGCTGCGGCCCGGGCGGCCGCCGATGGCGGTGACTTCGCCGCGATCGCGGCGGCCGCGCGCGCCGCGAGCGGGCGCAAGGGCGCGCACCTGTATCGTCCCTTGCGTTTTGCGTTGACCGGACTCGGCCATGGCCCGGAACTCGGGCCGCTGCTGCGCGTGATGCCCGCCGGGGAGGCCGCGCGGCGCCTCGCACGTTTTGCGTAAGCCGCGCAGTCTGCGCCGACCGCCGCATTCTGACTTCGAAAAGACCACCATGATCCGCATCCACAATTCGCTCACCGGAGAGAAGCAGCCCCTGACGCCCATCGTGCCGGGCGAGGTGCGCATGTACGTCTGCGGCGTGACGGTATACGACTATCTGCACATCGGTCATGCGCGCATGATGATCGTGTTCGATGCCGTGGCGCGCTACCTGCGTCACCGCGGATTGCGGCTCACCTACGTGCGCAACATCACCGACATCGACGATAAGATCATCAGGCGTGCCGCGGAGAACGGCGAGCCGATTGACGCGCTCACCGGACGCTTCATCGCGGCCATGCATGAGGACTGCGCGGCGCTCGGCATCATCCGCCCGGATCTCGAGCCGCGCGCCACGCAGCACGTGCCGGCCATCGTCTCGATGGTGGGGAAGCTCATCAAACGCGGCTACGCGTATGTCGCGCCGAACGGTGATGTGATGTATGCCGTGGCGAGATTCGACGGCTACGGGCGGCTGTCGGGCAAGCGCCTCGCGGACCTGCGCGCCGGGGCGCGGGTCGAGGTGGACGAGGCGAAGCGCGATCCGCTCGATTTCGTGCTGTGGAAACACGCCAAGCCGCACGAGCCGGCCTGGGACTCTCCCTGGGGACGGGGTCGGCCCGGCTGGCACATCGAGTGCTCGGCGATGTCGGTCGAGCTGCTCGGGCCGCACTTCGACATCCACGGCGGCGGCATGGATCTGAAGTTCCCGCACCACGAGAACGAGATCGCGCAGTCGTGTGCGGCGACTGGCGAGCGGTTCGCCGAGATCTGGATGCACAACGGGTTCGTCAACGTCGACAACGAGAAGATGTCGAAGTCACTCGGCAACTTCTTCACCGTGCGCGAGGTGCTGCCGACGCTGCGCCATCCCGAGGTGTTGCGCTACTTCGTGCTCTCGAGCCACTACCGCGGGCCAATCAACTATTCGCTCGAGCAGCTCGAGCAGGCCGACGCGGCGCTGCAGCGGCTGCATCTGGCGCTGCGCGCGCTACCCGAGGCGGCGCCGGCGGACGGCCCGTACGCAGAGCGGTTCCAGGCGGCGATGGACGATGACTTCAATACTCCGGAGGCGCTTGCCGTGCTGCAGACGCTGGCGCGTGAAGTGAACGCCGCGCGCGATGCCGGCGATGGTGCTCGGGCCGCCTCACTCGGCGCGCTGCTGCGAGCGCTCGGCGGTGTGCTCGGACTGTTCACCGTGCCGTCCGAACAGTGGCTGCGCCTCGGCAAGCCTGCGGCGCAGGCGGCAACCCCGGCAGGGACTGCCGCGACATTGAGTGATACGGACATCGAGCAGCGCATCGCGGCGCGCGTTGCGGCGCGTAAGGCGAAGAACTGGGCGGAGTCAGACCGCATCCGCGATGAACTCGCCGCAGCCGGCGTGGTGCTCGAGGACAAGCCCGGTGGTGTGACGGACTGGCGGCGGGCCTGACCGGACGCGCGAGGTCCGCACCCTCGCCTAGGAGTCTGGGCGGCAGAGCCTTGGCGGGCGCACTGAGGGCGGGATTTCGCGGCCGGGCGAGCGGCATGTTCGGCTCGAAGGGCGGTGCGATCTGACCGAGGGCC
>JAJZSQ010000119.1 GCA_021849615.1 Pseudomonadota bacterium | reverse complement strand
GGAGACCGCGATGCCCATCTGTGCCTGGCGCAACGCGGGCGCGTCGTTCGCGCCATCGCCGAACATGCCCACCGTGTGTCCGCTCGCCTGCAGCGCACGCACGATGTGAAATTTGTCCTCGGGGAAGACGCCGGCGAACACCGCATAGTCGTGCGGACGAATACTCCCCGGGATCTGTCCGGGCGGGCAGAGCGGACCGTCGAGACCTACTTCGCGCGCGACTACCTGCGCGGTCACCGGGGCATCACCGGTGACCATGACGGTCTCTACCCCCATGGTGCGCAACTCGCCGATGAGCGCAGCGGCGTCGGTACGCGGCGGATCACTGAGGGCGATCAGTCCGATGACCCGCAGTGCACCCTGCGCAGGGCCCTCGGCGACCGCGAGCACGCGGTAACCTTGACCTGCGAGCGATTCGGCGTCCGCGATCGTTTGCGCTGAAGGGGCAGCGATCGTCTGCAGCGTTGCAAAGGCGCCTTTGACGATCCGGATCGTGCGGCCGGCGTCGTCGATGGCCGTCGCTTCGGCGCGCTTGCGCGTCGGGTCGAACGGTACGAACGATACGAGCCGGGCGCCCCCCTTCGCAGGCTGCGTGGCGGCCGCGGCGCGGATGGCGCTGTCGACCGGATCCGCCCCACCCTCGGAACTGGCGAGCGCGGCGCGAGCGAGGACCTGCGCCAGGTCAGCGTCCTGCGCGGGCCGAACGGCGGTCACCGCCAGCGCATTCTGAGTGATCGTGCCGGTCTTGTCCGAACACAGCACGTCGAGCGTGGCGGCATCCTCCACGGACGAGAGGCGGGTGGGCAGTACGCCGCGCGCGGCGAGCGCACGCGCACCGAGCGCGCTGGCCAGTGTGAACGTGGCGGGCAGGGCGACCGGTATGGCCGCGAGGATTGCCGTGAGTGTCAGCGAAATGACTTCGTGGCTCGGCAGGCCCAGCACCGCGGCGTAGGCGACCTGAGCGAGAACGACCGCGCCGTTGAAGAGGGCCAGGTTGCGCACCACGCGCAGTACCGTGGTCTGCTGCGTGCTCACCCCATGCGCGGTACGCACCAGTTCGGCGGTGCGACCGAATCGCGTGCGGGTCCCCGTGGCGCTCACCAGGGCGAGCGCCTCTCCGCGGCGCACCAGCGCACCGGCGTAGGTGCTGCGGCCCGGGGTGCCTTCCACCGGCAGCGACTCCCCGGTGAGCGTCGATTGATCAAGCAGCACCTCGCCGTCGAGCAATTGCGCATCGGCCGGCACGATGGCGCCGAGGGACAGCTTGACCACATCGCCCGGCACCAATTCGGCGGCCGGCACGGTCTTCCAGGCACCGTCGCGGCGCACGGAGGCCATCAGCGCGAGACGCGACTTCAGCGCCTGCAGCGTCGCGCGGGCCCGTGCCTCCTGCACGAATCCCAGCACGGCATTGAACAGTACGAGCACCCCGATGACGAGCGCCTCGACGTACTTGCCGAGCGCCAGCTGCAGTACCACCGCCGCCTCGAGCATCCAGGGCACGGGGGCCCAGAACTTGGCGAGCAGCCGCCGCCAGGGCGCGGTGTCCTCCTCGCGCATGGCATTGGGACCGTACTGGGCCAGTCGGCGCTGCGCCTCGGAACTGCTCAGACCGTCGGCTGCGCCTTGGGGAACGCCAGGGGGCAGCCCGTGGGGCTCGGGGGAGTGCACCGGTTCGCCAGGTGTGGGTTTCGACACGATTCGCCCGCTGATCGACGCGGCAAGTGTAGCCGAGATGCCCTCGGGCGGATGCCGAGCGGCAGCGCAGCGCGTCACTCGACAGTCCACCGGCCGTCATTGCACACTGGCTGCTCAGTGCCGCCGGCCCCCAGGCTGATCCGGCCGGGTAAGTCTCGAGGTCCGTTCATGTCCCAGCAGCGCCGCGCCGCCGACCCGCCAGCGCCTCCCGTCATCGTCTGGTTCCGCAACGATTTGCGCCTCGGCGACAATCCCGCGCTGGCTGCGGCGCTCGCCGCGGGCGGCCCTCTGATCGCGCTGTATATTCTCGATGAGGCCCTCCCTGGGGGCCGTCCGCTCGGCGGCGCCGCACGCTGGTGGCTGCATCACAGCCTCACGGCGCTGGACGCGGCGTTGCGCACGCTCTCTCGCGAGGCGCCCCACGGATTGACGCTGTGCCTGCGCCGCGGCGCGAGCGACACGGTCCTGCGCGAGGTGATTGCCGAAAGTGGCGCGACCCGCGTGTTCTGCAACCGCACCTATGATCCGCTCCTCGATGCACTCGATGAGACGCTGATCGGACCGCTGCGCCGCTGCGGCGCGGCACTTGAGTCATTGCCCGGAGCGATGCTCGCCGAGCCCGGTGCGTTGCGCACCGGCAGCGGCGGGCCGTTCAAGGTGTTCACCGCGTTCTGGAACCGCTTGAGCGCGCTGGAGGTGGCGCTGCCGCTGCCGGTGCCGCGCACGCTCACGGGCGGCGCGAGCGCCCCGCGCAGCGAGCGACTCGAGGACTGGGGCCTGCTGCCGGGTTTGGGGTGGGACAGTGGGTTTGCGCCGGTGTGGACCCCGGGGGAGAAGGGGGCGCGGTTGCGGCTGCGCGAGTTCCTCGGCCGGCAGTTCGACAGCTACCGCACGGCCCGCGACGTGCCCTCGGTCGAGGGGACCTCGCGGCTCTCGCCGCATCTGTGTTTCGGGGAGATCAGCGCCCGGCAGATCTGGCGTGCACTGCTGAACGCCCCGGGTGGCGGGCGGGCCGAACTGGTGGGTAACGGCTTTCTGCGCGAACTCGGCTGGCGGGAGTTCGCGCGCTATACCCTGCATCATTTTCCGAGTCTGCCGCAGCGTCCGCTGCGCCAGGAGTTCGAGGCGTTCGGCTGGCGCGAGGATCCCGCGGGGTTCGAGGCCTGGTGCCGGGGGCGCACCGGCTATCCCATCGTCGATGCGGGCATGCGTCAGCTCTGGCACACCGGCTGGATGCACAACCGCGTGCGTATGATCGTCGGCTCTTTCCTGGTGAAAGATCTGCTCGTGCCCTGGCAGCGCGGCGAGGCGTGGTTCTGGGACACACTCCTCGATGCGGACCGCGCCAGCAACGCGCTCAACTGGCAGTGGGTCAGCGGCTGCGGGGTTGATGCCGCGCCGTACTTCCGCATCTTCAACCCGGTTGCGCAGAGCGAGCGATTCGATCCCGACGGCGAATACCTTCGCCGCTGGCTGCCCGAACTGCGTGCGCTGCCGGCCCCGGCGATCCACGCGCCCTGGAACGCCAGGCCGCTCGAGTTGGCAGAGGCCGGCGTGCGGCTCGGGGAGACCTACCCGCGGCCGATCGTCGAGCACGACGAGGCACGCAAGCGCGCGCTCGCCCGGTTCGAAGCGCTCCGCCAGCGCAGCTGAGCGGGGCGGGCGCGGGTATGCGGCTCGGTGAGGTGACGGGTATATGGTGACGGTGGCGTTCCTGGGGCTCGGCCGCATGGGCCTCGGCATGGCCGGCCGGCTGCGCAGCGCCGGGGTCGAGCTGCGGGTGTTCAATCGCACGGCCTCGCGCGCGCTCTGGCTCGGACCCGACGGCGCACTCGGTGCGCTACCGAGCGGCGCAATGCTCATCGAGTGCTCGACGCTCTCGCACGATTGGGTGCTCGAGTTGAGTGCGCGCGCCGCCGCGGTCGATGTGCGGTATCTCGATGCCCCGGTGACGGGTCTGCCCGAGCAGGCGGCCGCCGGTGCGTTGACGCTTCTCGTCGGCGCGCACCGAGCCGATCTCGAGGCAGCCCGGCCGTTGCTCGATGCACTGGCCCGCTCGATCATCCACTTCGGGCCGGTCGGCACCGGTACGGCCTACAAGCTGCTGGTGAATTTGCTCGGCGCGGTTCAGATCGCATCGGCCGCCGAGGCGATGGCGTTCGGGGAGCGCGCGGGCCTCGATCCGATGCAGCTCGCAGAGGCGCTCGGCAGCGGGCAGGCCGCCAGTCCGCAGGTGATTCGCAACACGCGTCGGATGGCCGAGAATCAACACGCCGAGTCGGTGCATTTCACGCCACAATTGCGCTTGAAGGACGTCGAATACGCGCTGGCGCTGGCGCTGGCGCGCAAGCTCGGCGCCGGCGCCCCGTTCGGCGCGCTCGCCGCACGCTGGTTCGGGCAACTCGCCGAGTCCATGCCCGCCGGTATCAACGAGAGTGCGATCATCGACGTCGCGCGCCGGCAGCACCCGTAGCACGCGCAGCGTATCCTGTGCGAAGTTCACTCAAGGGGATGGTGCCGATGGACGATCGCCCAGCGCTTCGAGCCACCCGCCGACCCTCAGTGGTGGTCGCATGGCTGCAGTGGCGCAATCTCTGGCGCCGGTGGCCGCGCGCTGCCGCTGCGCTCACCGTGGCGTTCCTCGCGCTCGGCCTGTTGGGTCGTGTCCGCGCCGTCGAATACCTCATGGCCCTCTCGGCGCTCTCACCCCGATTGGTGGTGACCCTGAGCGCGATGCTCGCGGCGATTCTCACCCTGCGCCGCGGCGGGCGCCTGATGAACAACCGCCACCGCGACTGGCTCGCTGCCTTGCCCCGCAACCTGCCGATCGCGTTGCGCGCGAGCGTAGGACCACTCGCCGTGCTGCTGTTCGCCGCGGCGCTGCTCGCCGTTCTTTCGGTTGCCGGTCAGTGGCCAGCATGGATTGCGCTGAAGTCGCTTGGCAGCATCGCGGCAGGAAGTGCCCTCGGCGCAGGGTTCGGCGCGGCGTTCATGATCGCCAACGCGGGCCCCGGGGGACGCGGCGGGCATCGTGCGTATGTTCAGCCGCGCTCCCAGTACGCCTCGGTGCGCCCCGCACACGGCGCACAGGGGCGTGCGACGCTGCTGCCGCTCGGTGCCTGGCCGGTCGCAGAAGCACGCTTTCGCGATCGCCCGGCGATCCGCGCCCGCAGTCTGATCCTGCTGCTGCTGGCGGTGCCGATGGGGGTGTCGGGCGGCACGGTGCTCGCCGCCGCAGCCGCCTGGCTGATCCTGTTGCATCTGATCAATCTCACGCGCGCGATGCTGCACACCGCCTTCAGTGCCGCGCGCTGGCTCGCGCCCACCGCGCCGGGTCCGGCGCGTTTCGCCTGGGCACTGACGCATCGGGTATTGGGAGCACAGGTGCTCGCTGCCGCGCTGCTCCTGGGGATTGCCGCAGTGACGCGCGCCGCGTCCGATCTGCGCCTCGCGGGACTGATCGTGACGGGCTGGTTCGCGGTAGTCCTGGTGCTGGCGGCAGCAGGCTCGCTGCTCGCACTGCGCAGCGCCGCGAGCTCAGCCTCGATGCTGCAGCGGTGGGGGCGATGAGCGGCATCGAAGCACCGCCCGTCCCGCCGGTGCTGTGCATCCGCGGGCTCACGGCCGGTTACGACGCCCAGCCGGTGCTGCGCGACGTCAGCCTGCAGATCGCGATCGGAGAATGGTGCGTCGTGCTCGGTCCGAACGGCAGCGGTAAGTCAACACTGCTGTATGCTGCGGCCGGGCTGCTGCCCCCGCGCAGCGGACGGATCGAATTGTCCGGTGTGTCGCTCGCCGACAGGGCAGCGGCGAAGCGGACGCTCGGCTATGGGTGCGCGCCCGAGCGTCTGCCGGGACTGCTCACCGGCCTGCAGTGCCTGCAGGTCTACGCGGCGGCCAAGGGGCTCAAGGAGATCGACCGCGATGTGCTTGAGCTCGCTCGGGCACTGGCATTGAGCGGGCAGCTCGAGCGGTATGTGGATACGTATTCGCTCGGCACGCGCCAGAAGCTGGCAGTCCTGCTCGCTCTGATCGGCGCTCCGCGCCTGATCGTGCTCGATGAGGCGTTCAACGGGCTCGATCCCTCCAGTGCAGCGATCCTGAAGCATCACTTGCGGCGCCTGGTGGACGAGCGGCGCGCGGCGGTGCTGCTCGCCACCCATGCGCTGGAGATCGCCGAACGCTACGCCGACCGCGTCGCGCTGCTGCTCGAGGGGCGGATCCGCCAGGTGTGGGACGCTGCGCAGCTCGCCGCGCAGCGCGCCGCCGGCAAGCCGCTCGAGGAGTTGCTTGCGGCGGCGGCTGGCGCCCCGTGAGGGGTGCGGGTCAGCGCCAGGGCCAGGGCTTCAGTGCGAAATGTTTCGGCGGTGTGTTGCCGGCCAGGTAACGCACGAAGTAATCCCAGCGGCGCAGCGTGATGTACGGCGTCGCATAGCCGTAGCCGTGTCGCACGTTCGGAATGGCGATCATGTTGAACGGCCGGTTCGCCTTGATGAGCGCCTCGACGACGATCTGGGTGCTCTCCGGCGGCACGTTGTCATCGAGTGTGCCGTAGGTGAGCATCAGGTGGCCGCGCAGATGCCCCGCCAGCAGCTCATTGGCCTGGTTGTCGTAGTTGGTAGTCCCGTTCGCGTTGCGCTTGAGCAGTCCCTGATAGAGTTCGCCCCAGTCGTTCTCATAGTCGCGGTTGTCCTGGTTGCCGCTTTCGGCCCAGCCGACTTTGAAGAAATCCGGGTAACGGAACATCGCATCCGCGGTGGCGTTGCCGCCGCCGGAGTGTCCCCAGATGCCGACCCGGTTCAGATCGATCCACGGGTCACGCTGCGCGAGCTGACGGATGGCGGCGATCTGGTCCGGCAGGGTGTTGTCGCCCATGTCGCCGTACCAGTAGCGCTGGAAGTGCCTCGAGCGATACGGAGTGCCCATGCCGTCGACGGCGATGACGATGAAACCGAGTTCGGCGAGGGCCTGATTGTCGTAGTCGGAGGGTTCGAAGCGGAACGTGAACACCGAGCCGATCTGCGGTCCGGGATACACGTAGTCGATGATCGGGTATTTTTTGTGCGGATCGAAATTCGTCGGCTTGAACAGCAGGCCGTAGAGCTTGGTGTGGCCGTCGCGGGCCGTGACGACGATCTGCTGCGGTGCCTGCCAACCGATCGCACGCAGCCGCTTGAGGCTCGCGCGTGCGACGGTCGCGATGACCCGCCCGGTGGCCGCCGAGCGCAGCGTGGTGACCGGCGCGTGCTGCGGGGTCGAGCAGCTGTCGACGAAGTACTTCCCATCCGGCGACATGCTGATGAGATTGTCGCAGTCGCGTGGCGTGAGCCGTTTCGGGGCGCCGCCGGCGAGATTCACCTTCCAGAACTGCTCGTAATAGGGGTTGATGCCGGCAATGCGCCCGACCGCACGGAACCAGACGGTGTCGGTGTGCCGATCCACGTGCAGCACCTGCGTGACGTCGCCACGTCCGCTCGTGACCGGCCGTTCGAAGTGACCGCTCTTGAGACTGTAGAGGCCCAGGTTGCCCCAGCCGGTGCTCGAGCTGTACCACAGGACCTGGCCGGAGGCCGGAAGGTAGCGCCAATCGACTGCGCCGATGCCGCTCTGGTAGTACTTGGTCGTGCTGTATTCGAATACCGTGCGCACCGCGCCGGTGCGCGCGTTGGCGACGCGGAACCATTCATGCTGCCGATCGCGAGAGGTGCTCACCAGGGCGAGCGTCTTGCCGTCGGGAGCCCATTCGACGTCGTCCCAGTGGCCGTTGTTCTGGCAGCTGATGTCGTCGCACAGGCTCGAGAGTCGCTGCTCGGGCGGCATCTGCAGCCGGATCACGCGCGCGCTCGCCACGTCGATGATCACCGGATCGATCATGAAGACGTGTGTGTCTCCCGGCAGCGGGTACTTCCATTTCTGCAGCTTCGGATGCCCAATCGCGGCACTGACCAGGTACATATCGCCGACCTTGCGCTGGTCCTGCTGATAGGTGGCGATCTGGCGGGAGTCCGGCGACCAGTTCAGCACCGGGCGCTTCGAGCGCAGCCAACCGGCATTGTCGGTGGCATAGCCGAAGTTCCTCACCCCGTCGAAGGTCAGCTGACGCTCCTTGCCGGTGTGCACGTTGCGCACCCACAGGTTCCAATGTCGGATGAACGCCAGGTATTTGCCGTTCGGCGAGAGAATGCCCGGCTCGCGCGCCTCCGCAGCGGCTGTTCTGCAGTGCCCGGCACCACTGAGATCGCAGATGAAGCGCTTGCCCGCGCGCGTCACGTGCAGGTGACCGTGCAGGATCTTGATGGCGGTGATGCCCAGTTTGGTCGGGTCGACGGGTTTGCCGATCACCTTGCCGAGCGCGGCGGCGAGCTTGATGCGGTTGAACGCCGGGGCCACTTTGCCGTTCGCTGCATCCATGATGCGGTAATGGTCGCCGCGGGCATCGTGGGCGATGAACCAGAACCGATCGCCTGAAAGCCAGTGCACGTGCTCGACATCATCGTCGACCAGCGGTGCCGTTGCGTAGGGCATGAACTGCGCGGCGCGGGCGTAGTCCTGCGTGCTCAGATGCCGGCCGCGGGCAAGGGCGGCGTGGGCGGGCAGGGCTGCAACGCACGCGAGCAAGGCGCAGCGGCAGAAATTGCGCAGATTCGGATTCAAAGGCGTCCCCTGTGCTGGTGGCCGCGTCGGTGCGGCTCGGTATCGTGCAGGTTACGCCAGGGCTATCGGCCGGGGAACCCCGTCGGTGCGTTCAGCGCAGCTGGCTGTCCTTGCTGCCGCGGCGGTTGTAGCCGCTGAACGTCGAGGCCGCCTCGTCGCTGGCGCTCTGGCAGGCGAGGCACAGGCGCACGCCGGGAACGGCCTGCCGGCGATCGGGCGGAATCTGCTCGCCGCACTCGGCGCAATGCGTCAGCCCCGGCCCGTGCGCGAGCCGGGC
>JAJZSQ010000118.1 GCA_021849615.1 Pseudomonadota bacterium | reverse complement strand
ATGCGCGGCTGGCCGGGATCGATTTCCCAGGGATGCAGGTAGAAGGGGAAGGCCTGGCCGCGCCCGTTGATCTGGCGCAGTCCGGCGCGGGTCAGCCAGTACGGGAAGATGCGGAAGTACCCGCCGCCGCACACTGGCACCTTCGTGCCGAACACGCTCGCCGGCACCATCGGGAACTCCACCAGCGAGCGGCCCGAGGGCGCGGTGAAGAGCCCCGGCTCCGAGGAGGCGTCCGGAATGCCGTAGCGGTCGTGCCGGATCGGGAAGATCGAGGAGTCGTAGGCGAACCCCAGATCGATGAGCGTATCGAGCGCCCAGAGGGTCTTGCGGATCACCGAGAAGCTCGCCGCCCGGTAGCCGAGCACCGGTTCACCGAGCGCCTCCTCGAGCATGCCCTTGGCGCGGGCGGTCTCTTCGCGGAACACCTCGGGACGCTGCTCGTAGATCAGCTGATGCGAGTAGCCGTGGCAGGCGACCTCATGGCCGCACTCGGCGATGCGCCGCACGAGCGCGGGATACCGCTCGGCCACCCAGCCCAGCACGAAGAACGTCCCGGACACGCCGCGGGCCTGCAGCAGTTCAAGCAGCCGCTCGGTATTGTGCTCGACGCGGCACTCGCGGCTCGACCAGCTGTCGCGCGAGACGGCCGAGGCCAGGGCGGCGACGTGGAAGTAGTCCTCCACGTCGACGGTGAAGGCATTCAGAGGGCCGCGCGGGTGCGGAAGGGTGGTTGAGCTGTCCATGGGGCGCCACTGTAGTGGATTTGGGCGGCGAGGGCAGCGGGCGGGACGTCAAAACGAGAACGGCCCCTTGCGGGGCCGTTCGGCGGGACACTCAGGTGTCCGAGCGGATCACCGGATCGGCCGATCAGCTCTGGCGTGCCGCGCGGCGGCGGCGGTTGATGAACAATGCGCAGCCCAGGAGGCCGGCACCGAACATTGCCAGCGCGCCCGGCTCCGGGGCCGACACGATGCTGCCGTCAGCGCTGTTGTACACCACACAACCCAGGCCATTGCTGCCCGTGCCGGTGCAGCTTGCCGTGAACGTCTGGACCAGCTTCAGGTCGAACGACGAGTAGCTGCCAGACATCGGGCCAATCGTCGTCAGGTTCCACGAGCGGGCACCCTGCGAGTCCAGCATATTGCCGATCTGCGAACCGCCGATGTAGGCCGTCTGGGTGACGGTGCCCGTGCCGGAGGTGACCGCCCCTGTCAGAATCGCCTCGAGCGAGTTCTGCAGGAGGGCTGGCGAGGAGGTCAGGCCCGTGATGTCCAAGGTCATGGTCAGCTGACCACAGCCGCTGCCGGTCGCGGTGAAGCAGGCCGCCGAATTCGTGTCCAGGTCGATCTGGATCGGCGACATGCCGGCCGTGATGTTACCCGACACGGACCAGCCGGTGAGGGAGGTCCAGTTGGCGACAGTGCCCAAGCTGGACGTGAAGGTGTCGAATGGAATACCGGGGATGACGCTCAACGTGTCAGCCGAGGCGCCCGGCGCCGAGGCCGTCAGCGAAATGCTGGTCACGCTGATGGGGCCGGCAAAGGCGATCCCCGTCGCCATCACTCCCATAGCGGCCACGAGGCCGAGACGTGAGAGATGCTTGATCATGGCCTGAACTCCTGAAACACGTTAAGCGGTTATCCGCACCCGGGAGGAAGCAAATGGTGTGCCAGAGATAGAATATCTTTAAAAATCAAAGAGATGAAAAATTACCGCCCTGGGCATAATGTGTGACTGTAAAGGAATTCGACGCGCATTCAGAGCGCAGTTCGCATTTAAGTAAAACTGGCTGGACAGTCTGCTGCTCCGACCTTCGGTAGGACCGTAAAAATCAATGGTAATCTGGCCTTGGGCGGGTGGTGGGCGCCGAGGCCTCTGCTCAGAGCGCGTCTGCGGCGGGCCGGCTTCGGGGCGAGCGGGAAGCTAAACCGGAACACGAATTCGCTGACGCGCTGGGCATTCACTCAGGAATCTCCACCGCGCCGCCGGGGACGGCGGTGGACGTAAAGTGGGCCTGTTCATCACTCTCTGTGGGCCGGGATAGAACATTCGGGGGGGGCATGGGTATGCTCGGTGACATTAATCACCTACCTGGGGGAAGGGCTATTGTGCGAATTCGGCACAACAAAGGATGGGAGACGCTGAAGCCATGGGCCCTGCTGGCGACCTTGCTGCTGACGGCCTGCGGCGGGGGCGGAGGCGGCACCGGTGGTGGTGGTGGCGGAACGGGTTCATCGACCTATACCGTGGGCGGTACAGTCAACGGGCTCTCTGCGTCCGGTTTAGTGCTGACGGACAACGGAGGAGACAGTCTCAGCGTGTCCTCCGGCGCGACGAAATTCACCTTTGCGACGGCATTGGCCGCAGGCGCCAGCTATGCGGTGGCCGTGGCGAGCCAGCCGAGCGGGGAGATGTGCACGGTGACCTCCGGCAGCGGCACGGTCGGAACAGGTAATGTGACCTCGGTGGCCATCACGTGCGCCGCGGCCGAGTACACCATCGGCGGTACCGTCAGTGGTCTGTCCGCCTCCGGCCTGGTGCTTACCAACAACGGAGGCGACAGCCTCAGCGTGTCCTCCGGGGCGACGACGTTCACCTTTGCGACCGCGCTGACCTCCGGCGCCAGCTATGCGGTGGCCGTGGCGAGCCAGCCAAGCGGGCAGACCTGCACCGTGGCCTCCGGCGGCGGGACGGTTGGAACAGGTAACGTGACTTCGGTGGGCGTGACGTGTACGGCCAACCAATACACCGTCGGCGGCAGTGTCAGTGGCCTGACCGGTTCCGGGCTGACCCTCGAGCTCAATGGCGCCGGCAACACTTCGATCGCACCGGGCGCGGTGTCGTTCAAGTTTGCGCAGACCCTGGTGGCCGGGGCGAATTATGCGGTGACGATTCTGACTCAGCCGGGCGGGGAGATCTGCACGGTGTCTGGGGGCTCGGGAACGATCGCGGGAGATGTTTCGAGCGTGGCAATTGCTTGCGTTGCGCAGCAGTACACGATTTCAGGCACCGTGTCGGGCCTGAATACTGCGGGCTTGCAGTTGCAGGATTACGCCAAGGGCGAAATCATTGATGTCGCCGCGGGGCAGGCTGCCTTCCAGTTCACGCAATCCGTCGCTTACGGTACGAACGTCGATGTGACAATCGTGCAACAGCCGTCGTGGGAGACGTGCACCGCGAGCGCTTCCAATTTCTCCGGTCCTGTGACCGCAAACGTCTCGGATGAGGCGTTTACCTGCGCGTCGGTTGCTGCAAAGGTGGTGACCTTTGCGGGTACGACTGCGTCGGGAAGCACTGACGGCACCGGGGCAGCCGCCGCGTTCAAGAATCCTGCCGGTGTGGCGGTCGGTCCCCTGGGCAATATCTACGTCGCCGACTCGAACAACAATGAGATCCGGGAGATTTCCCCGGCCGGTGCCGTTACGACGCTGGCGGGCTCGACCACTCCGGGGAGTGCTGACGGGACGGGAGCCGCCGCGGCGTTTCATTTGCCGGTCAGCGTGGCCGTGGACGCGCATGGCAATGTCTTCGTGGCCGACACGTTCAACAACGAAATCCGTGAGATTGCACCCGGCGGTGTCGTCACTACGTTCGCGGGGTCCACGACGCCCGGCAGCAGCGACGGAGCCGGCTCAGCGGCATCCTTCAACCAGCCCGAAGGCGTGGCGGTGGATACGCACGGGAACGTCTATGTGGCCGACACCGGCAACAACGAGATTCGCATGATCACTCCGGCCGGGGTCGTCAGCACGCTGGCCGGTACCCCGGTGGCCGGTAGTGCGGATGGCACGGGCGCGACCGCCGCGTTCAATCATCCGACCGGTGTGGCCGTGGACTCCTCGGGGGACCTGATTGTGGCCGATCTCGGCAACAATGAGATCCGCAGGGTCACGCCCGCCGGGGTGGTCACGACATTGGCCGGAGCCCTGAGCCCCGGGAGTGCGGATGGCACCGGTGCGGCGGCATCATTCAGCAGCCCGCAGGCCGTCGCGATCGATCCGGCCGGCAATGTCTACGTCGCCGATGGCGGTAACAATGAAATCCGCGTGATTGCCCCGAACGGTATCGTGACCACCCTGGCCGGAACGACCACGCCGGGAAGCGCGGACGGCACGGGTGCCGGCGCTTCCTTCAACAATCCGAGTGGTGTAACCCTCGATGCCTCGGGCAATCTTTATGTGGGTGATTTCAATAACAACGAGATCCGCAAGATCACGCCCTGAGGGCCGCGGGTCCGGTGCGCCGGTGTGGCGCACCGGATCCGCGAGTGTTCTCTAGCAGGATCTCATCCGCTCGTGCTCGGCTATTGCATATCGGCAGTTGCCTACGCGGTGCTGTTGGCCGCCTGCCTGACGCTGTGGCGCAGGCGCCTGACGGGCTCGGGCATTGCGACAGCCGTGACTGCGCAACTCGGGTGGTCGGTGCTCCTCGCGCTCGACGGGCGTGTTGGCGTGGTGGCACCGGTACTGGCCATTGCCGTGGAATTCTTACGCGACCTGGCGTGGGCGCTGGTGCTCGTGCGTTGTCTCGGCGGCGCGGCTACCAGCGTCCGGGGGCGTATCGCCCAGCGGGTTCTTTCCGCACTCGTGGCGGTGGTGGTGCTCGCTGCCCTCGGCTACGTGCTGCCGGGCGAACCCGGACGGCTCGTCAGTGAGGCCGCACGGTACTGGCTCTGGGGCGGGTTCCTCCTCGCCATCGCCGGACTGGTGCTCGTCGAGCAGGTGGCTCGCAACACGCGGGCCGCCCAACGCTGGAGCCTGAAGTATCTGTGGCTGGCGATCGGGGCGATCTATGCCTGGGATCTGTGCCTGTATTCGGTGGCGATGTTGCACGGCAGCCTCGCCGCCGTGCTCTGGACGGACCGCGGATTCCTCAATGCGGCGCTGGCGGCCCTGTTGGCGATCAGTCTGAGTCGCATTCCTGAGTGGGAGTCGGCGGCGTTCCTCTCGCCGCGAATTGTCTTCTTCAGCGCAACGCTCCTTGGGGCCTCGCTCTACGTGATGGTGATGGCGGTCGGGAGCTTCCTGATCCGCCGTTTCGGAGGGTCTTGGGGCGCGGCAGGCCAGTTGCTCTTCTTGGCCGCGGGCGCGTTGGTGCTCACGGTGGCGGTGCTCTCTGAGCAGTTTCGCGCCTGGTCACGGGTGACGGTTGCCAAGTACCTGTTCCCCTACCGCTACGATTACCGCACCGAGTGGCAGAAGCTCACCCGGGCCCTCTCGGAAGGCGGCGAGACGCCGCTGCACGAGCGCATTGCGTGCGTCATGGCGGGGTTCCTCAGCGCGACGAGCGGCGGGCTGTGGCTGAAGGACGAGGAGGGGGCGTACATCCCGGCGGGCGGTGAGCTCGCCCCGCCCGGCGCGCCCCGCGAAGGCGACCATGCGGCCTTCTTCGACTACCTGCGCGAGCATGAGTGGATCTGTGATCTCGAAGAGGTGCGCACCTTGCGGGCAGGCCAGTCGGGCCGTCAGCCGCCGCTCGATCCGCCCGAGTGGATGCTCGAGGGCGCCCGCTACTGGCTGGTCGTGCCGCTGATCTGCACCGAGGCGCTGGTCGGGTTCGTGCTGATCGGCCAGCCGCTCGCCGCGGTGCGCCTCTCCTGGGAGGAACTCGACCTGCTGCGCGCCGCCGGGCGGCAGGTGGCGAGCTTCCTCGCCTTCGAGCAGGCCGCCGAGCGGCTGGCCGAAGCCCACCAGTTCGAGGCGCTGAACCGGCTCTCGGCGGTGCTGATGCACGACCTGCGCCACCTCATCGCGCAGCAGGCGCTCGTGGTGCAGAACGCCGCCCGGCACCGCGGCAACCCGGAGTTCTTCGACGACGCCATCCTCACCATCGACAATTCGGTCAAGCGCATGACGCGCCTGATGGATGAGCTGCGAAGCGGCGTGCTCACCGAGCAGCGCCAGCGGGTGGAGTTCGCCGAGCTCTGCGCCGAGGCGATCCGCCGCTGCGCCGGGCGTGCTCCGGCACCGCGGCTCGAGGTCGGCGAGCGCGCCGAGGCGGTGCTCAATCGCGAGCGGCTGCTGCAGGTGATCGAGCACCTCATCCGTAATGCCCAGGAGGCGACACCCGAGAGCGGATCGGTTACCGTATCGGTGCACCGGGCGGGCCGCCACGGCGTGATCGAGGTGGCGGACACTGGCTGCGGGATGGATGCGACGTTCATCCGGGAGCGGCTGTTCCGGCCCTTCGAGACCACCAAGGGCGAGCGGGGATTCGGCATCGGGGCCTACCAGGCGCGCGAATTCGTGCGCAAGAGCGGCGGGTCGATCGAGGTCGAGAGCACCCCGGGACGCGGCACCCGCTTCGTCCTGCGGCTGCCGCTCGCCCCGATGCTCGCCGCACCAGAAGGAACCGCTGTGAATGAGCCCCAACCCCAAAACTAAACTGCTCATTGTCGAGGATGATCCGGGCCTGCAGCGCCAACTGAAGTGGGCGCTGGATGAGTTCGAGGTCGAGTGCGCCGGGACGCGCGAGGAGGCGCTCGCCGCGGCCCGCCGCATGGAGCCGGCCATCGTGCTGCAGGATCTCGGCCTGCCGCCGGATCCGGACGGCGTCGAGGAAGGCTTCGCGTGCATCACCGAGCTGCTGCGCTTGGCGCCGGCCACCAAGATCGTCGTCGTCACCGGGCGCGAGGGCCGGGAGCACGCACTGCGCGCCATCCGGCTCGGCGCCTATGATTTCTGTCAGAAGCCGGTCGACCTGCAGGTGCTCACCCTGGTCATCGACCGGGCGCGGCGCATCTTCGAGCTCGAGGCGGAGAACCGCCGGCTCGCCGAGAGCCGTCCGGCGAACGCCCTCGATGGGGTGATCGCCGCGAGCGAATCGATGGCGAAGATCTGCCGCCTGGTGCAGAAGCTCGCTCCGACCCAGGCCACCGTGCTGCTGCTCGGGGAGAGCGGCACCGGCAAGGAGCGCCTCGCCCAGGCGCTGCACGGCCTGAGCACCCGCGTTGCAGCGCCCATGGTGGCGATCAATTGCGCGGCGATCCCGGAGAATTTGCTCGAGAGCGAGCTGTTCGGCTACGAACGGGGCGCCTTCACCGGCGCGGTCAAGCAGACCCGCGGCAAGATCGAGATGGCCGATGGCGGCACGCTGTTCCTCGATGAGATCGGGGACATGCCACTGGCGCTGCAGGCGAAACTGCTGCGCTTCCTGCAGGAGCGAGTCATCGAGCGGGTCGGCGGGCGCGAGCTGATCCAGGTGGACGTGCGCATCATCGCCGCGACGCACCGGGACCTGAAGGCGGCGATCGCCGAGAAGACCTTCCGTGAGGACCTCTTCTACCGCATCAGCGAGGTGACGGTGAACATCCCGCCGCTGCGCGCGCGCGGCTCCGATCCGGTGCTGATCGCCAACTACCTCTTGCAGGAAGCCTGCAAGCGCCACGGCAAGGCCCAGATGAAACTCGCCCCCGACGCCATTGCCGCGATCGAGCAGTACAGCTGGCCGGGCAACGTGCGCGAGCTCGAGAACCGGGTGAACGCCGCGGCCATCATGGCCGAGGGCAAGCTGGTCACGGCGGAGGACCTCACGCTCGAGCAGCCCGCCGATGGCGGGATCGTGCTGCCGCTGCGCGAGGTGCGCCAGAAGGCCGAGAGTGCCGCGGTGCAGCGGGCGCTCGCCATCACCGGCGGGAACATCTCCAAGGCAGCCGAGCTCCTCGGCGTGACCCGCCCGACGCTCTACGATCTGATGGAGCGCACCGCCATTCCGGTACCGAAGTAAGCCGGGCGGCTCACGCCGCGCGAGCGCGCCGGCGCGTCAGTCCGAGCGCAACCAGCCCCGCGGCGAGCAGGGCCAGCGAGCCCGGTTCGGCCAATTCCTTCGTGTGCGGATCGCCACCGGCGACCGGAGGCACCGCCGCCTCATGGCCCGGCCCGGCGCCGACGACGGGCGGATCGGCGGGCGGTGCGCCCGACCCTCCGCTCCCGCCGGTTCCGAGGTTCGTGGCGCCGGGGAACGTCAGGTCCGAGGCCGGATCGTCCGGCAGGGCGGGGTCGGGATTCACGGGGGTCGTGGCCGCCAGCAGCGGCGCGGAGACGGCGGGCAGCCAGTCCCGGGGAGTGGCTGCGTCGCCGTCAGGGTGCTTGGGGTCAGTCGCAGGTGCATCGGCGCCGTTCACCGGCTGAAGGGTGAGCGCAGAGGGCTGCGGCGCTGCGGCCTCGTGCACCGCGTTCGAGGGGGTGCCGGTCGCAGCCGAGGGAGGGGCGTAGCCGCCACCGCCGGCGCCCGGACCGTATTCGGTGATCATCCAGCCATGGGAGGCGAGGACACCGAAGAGCATCACGAGCAGGAAGGGTCTGGCGGTCTTGGCCTTCATGACGCGGCGGGCGAAGCGGGGGCCCGTGCCGGCACCTTATGAAAATTTGCGCGAGTGTAGCGGCGTGAGAACTGCGTCACAAGTCCCGGGGCGTGGCGAAAACTTGTAGGGACCGGATGCGCAGGCGCAGCGGCAAAAAAGAATGTGAACCGATTCCGCAGCGTGGTTTGTACGTAACCTCATTATGTCGCCAAGCGAGATGTTATGTTGGATGTTGAAATCGACGGTCGCGCGGACCGACGAGAACTGACAATTCGTGACACTCGCTGACAGCAAATGGCACCGCCAGGGGGGCGGGGGGTGATCCGCTGAGAAATCAGGCGCTTGCGATAAAGAGCCCCGAAGGCACCTGAGCAAAC
>JAJZSQ010000015.1:451-40327 GCA_021849615.1 Pseudomonadota bacterium | reverse complement strand
TGCCATGCACGTGTCCGCGGAACTGCGGGACTACGCGCTCGCGCTGGCGCAGGCCTCGCGCGAGCACCCGCAGATCGCGCTCGGGCTCTCCACCCGCGGAGCCCTCGCCCTGCTGCGCGCCGCACGCGTCGCGGCGGGCCTGCGCGGCGCTGAGTTCGTCACGCCCGATGACCTCAAGCGGGTCGCGCCCTGGGTCACCGCACACCGACTGACGCTCACGCCCGAAGCGCTGCTCGAAGGCCGGACCGGACGCGAGCTGGTGCGCACACTGCTCGAGCGAGTGCCGGTGCCGCGCTGAGACGCCCTGCATATCCATGAGTCTGCAGCGCAACGCCCTGCTGTTGATCCTGCTGACCGGACTGCTCGGCATTCTCGGGCAATGGGATCCTGCATTCGGGCGGCTGTGGATCCTGCCCGCTGCGTTGGTACTGCTCGGGTTGACCTACGAGAGCCTGCGGATGCGCGGCGAAGCCGTCGGACTGCGCCTGCTGGGGCCGGAACGCTGGCCACTCGGACGCGAACGCACGCTGCAGTTCCTCTTCGTCCAGGAAGGGCGCGCGCTGGTGCGGGCGCAGGCGGCGCTGCAGGCACCGGCGGAGTTCGCCGCCGAGACCCGCATCGCGCCGCTGCGGTTGGCGCGCGGAGAAACCGTCGCACTTGAGCTGCGCGCCGAACCGCGCCGCCTGGGCCGCTACCGCTGGCCCCTGCCCGCGCTGCGCGTCGCGGGACCGCTGCAGCTGGCGTGGTGGCCGGCCCACCCGCTCGCCGAGTACACCGCGACGGTGATCCCGGATCTGATCGGCCGCCCGGAACGCATCAGCGGCAACGCCGCCGGCGAGGGCACGGCGACGCACTTCGGGGGCGGCAGCTCGGAGATCCTGCAGTTGCGCGAATACCGCCACGGCGACTCCCTGCGCGCCATCGACTGGAAGGCGAGCGCCCGCCGCGGCCAGCTCGTCAGCCGCGAGCTCGCCGAGGAGCGCCGCCTGGAGATCCTGCTCGCGGTGGACGTGGGGCGCGCCTCAGCGCTCGCGGCGGGCCCGATCGACCGGCTGGGCTTGTACGTCAATGTCGCGGCCCGCCTGGCGCAGCGGGCTGCAGAACTCGATGACGCCGTCGGCCTGCTGCTGTTCGCCGAGCGGCCGCTGACGCTGCTGGCGCCGGCGCGGGGTGCAACGGCCGTCACGCGCATCCGCAGTCTGCTCGCCGAATGCACCGTCCTCCCCGGTCAGGCCAATCCGGCGCTCGCCGCCGCCCGCATCCGCGCCACGGCACCGCGGCGCCTGCTGGTGGTGCTGCTGACCGATGTGCTCGACACGGCAATCGAGGAGCTGAGCGAAGCGGTGCGGCTGCTCGGACCGAAACACTTCACGCTGATCTGCGGGCTGGAGAATCCCGCGATCGCGGCGCTGCCCTCGGCAGTGCCCGCCGATGCGCTCGCGCCCTATCGCGCGCTGGCCGCCGACGAGTACCATCGCACCTTGACGGGCAACGTGCGGGCGCTGCGGGCCCTGGGGGCCGCAACGCTCATCGAGCGCCCCGAGCAGCTCGACCGCGCGGTGCTCGATGCCTATCAACGTTTCCGCCGCGAGCGGCGGGTTTGATCCGTCAGCCGACAGAGGACACGCCATGTTCCGCACGACCCGAAAACTGAACGTCCTGCGCAGCGCCTGTGCGCTCGCCCTGCTGGCGCCGCTCGCGCTGACGGCGGCCCGGGCCGCCGCGCCTGCCGGCGGACGCGCCGAGGCCACCGCCTTCATCCATCAGCTGGCCGCCGGGCAGTTTGCCCAGGCCGAGACGCACTTCAACGCCACCATGCGCGCACACGCCACGCCCGCAAAGCTGCAGACGCTCTGGCAATTCATGGAAAAGCACTTCGGGCCCTACGCCAAGACCGTCGGCAGCGACAAGATGAACTTCAAGGGCCACCCCATGGTGATCGTGCACACCATGTTCAAACGGCAGACGGTAGGTCTCGCCGTGTTCTTCGATCACGCGCACCAGATCTCGGGTCTGCGCGTCGTGCCCATTCAGTAGACGCACCCGGAGCGCCCTGATGCACCTCATCGGCATGCTCGATTCGCCGTACGTCCGCCGCGTAGCGATCTCGCTGCAGGCGCTCGGCCTGCCATACACGCACCGCTCCCTGTCGGTATTCCGCACCTACGAGCAGTTCAAGGCCATCAACCCGGTGGTCAAGGCGCCGACGTTCGTATGCGACGATGGCACGATGCTGATGGACTCGACGCTCATCCTGGATTACGCAGAGAGCCTGGCGCGCCCGCGCTCGCTGCTGCCGGCTGAGCCGGCCGCGCGCGCCGCGGCGCTGCGCGCCGTGGGCCTGTCACTCGCGGCCTGCGAGAAGACCGTACAGATCGTGTACGAGCGCCAAATGCGTCCGAGCGAAAAGCAATACGAGCCGTGGCTGCAGCGCGTGACCGAGCAGCTGCGGGCCGCCTACCGGGCACTCGAAGCCGAGACTCCCGTGCTCGGCGCCGCGCCGAAACTCACCGCCGCAACGATCGGCGCAGCGGTGAGTTGGCGTTTCACGCAGGAGAAAGTACCGGAGGCCCTCGAGGCGCAGGCCCATCCGCGGCTGCGCGCGCTGTCCGAGTGGGCGGAGGCGCAGCCCGAGTTCCTCGCCGCGCCGTTCGACGACACCACGCTGCACCTGTAAGAGAGGCGCACCGGCGCGCTGCGCCGGTGCGCCGCATCAAGGTCGGTTCAGGCTGCAGCGCTTCTGCGCCAGGACTCCAGCGCCTGCATGCACTCGAGCCACGCGCGCAGGCCGGGGCACTCACCAATCGGCAACTGGGCAGCCGCCCAGACGCCCAACGGCGCGGCGATCGCCAGATCCGCCAGGGTCAGAGTGGTCCCGCTCAGCCATCGCCGCTGCACCAGATGCTGATCGAGAACCGCGGCGAGCTCGCGCATCTGCAGTTCGGCACGCTCGATCACGCCCGGGTCGGGTGCGCCTCGCCCGAGCAGGGACTTTATCACGCGCTCGAAATACAGGTCGCGCACGGCCGGCGAGAAATGGTAGGCGCTCCAGAACAGCCAGCGATTGACGTCGGCCCGCGGCTGCGGCTCAGACGGATACAGACGCTGTCCCGGCGTGAGCTCGGCGAGGTACTGCATGATCGCATGCGATTCCCACAGGAGGAACTCTCCGTCCTGCAGCACCGGCACGCGGTGGTTGGGATTGAGCTGCAGGAACGGCGGTTGACGTTGCTCGCCGTTCTTCAGATCGACGACGATGAACTCGACGGGCACACCGAGTTCGAGGGCGGCCATGACGGCGCGGCGGGCGTTGAACGCGAGAGGGTGATGATAAAGACGCAGCGGAGAACTCGTTTGGCTTGTGGAACGGAGTTCAAGGATGCGATCAGACGCTGACAGAATCCGTCAGCAGCCCTCTGGACCCCTCGGGGCGTGCTGGCGCAACTGCGTGCGCCACTGCGTCACGAGTTCGCGTCGCGGCCGCGGGTAAGGCTTACTCAGCGGCTCGAGCTGCCCGATCCGATCGGCGCGGAAGTGACGAAAGTCCCCGCGCAACTCGCACCAGGCCGCCAGGACACGCACCCCTTCGAAGAAGGCGAGCGCAATCGGCCAGACCTGTCGCTCACTCGCCGCGCCGGTGGCGTCCACGTATCGGAACCGCAATTTACGCTCGCGGCGGATAGCCTCGCGCAGCGCGCCGAGCGCAGCTCCCCCGCCGGCATCGGCTCCTCGGCGCGGCGCCCACAGCCCGGTCTCGGCGATCCGCTCGCGCAGGTCGCGCGGCGAGGCCGTGACGATTTTCGCCAGTGCCTACTCGGCCGCCCGGGCGAGGCCGGTGTCCCCCTGCTCGCGCACCCAGCGCGCCCCAAGCACCAGCGCCTCGAGCTCCTCCTCGCTGAACATCAACGGGGGCAGAAAGAAGCCGGTGCGCATCACGTAGCCCAACCCGGCCCCGCCGTCGATCGGCGCGCCGAGCCCGATGAGCGTCTGGACGTCGCGGTAGACGGTGCGCACCGACACCGAGAGCCCCTCGGCGAGCTGTGCTGCTGTGACCGGCCGCCGGTGCGCGCGCAGTGCATCGAGGAGCTCGAACAGCCGCGCGGTGCGGCTCACTCGGCCTTCGGCTCCGTCCGGTACCCGCCGCGCGTGGCGGCCATGCGGCGCGCCGCGGCACGCAGAACCCATGGGAAGAATCGCTCCAGAAAGACGAACAGCTTGCCGTGCCCCGTGATGATTACTTCGCGCTGCCCGCGCGCGATGGCGTGCAGCATGGTCCGCACCGCCTCACTGCGCGCCATCACCAGCCAGCGCGGAATGGGCTCGGCCGCCTCGGCATGCAGACGGCCCTGGTTGTCGACGCGGCGGATGTCGCTCTCGACGAACCCCGGACTGATCAGCGTCACCCGCACGCCTTGCAACGCCAGCTCAGGGGTAATGGCGTTGGCGAGCGCGCGCACGGCGAACTTGCTCATCGCGTAGGGTGAGGTTCCCGGCGAGGCGGTCCACCCGGCCACGCTGCCGAGCAGGACCAGTTGGCCGTGCGATTCGAGCACCGCCGGCAGCGCAGCCTGCAGCGTGCGCAACAGGCCGAACACATTCGTCTCGAATTGCCGCCGATAGTCCTCGAGCGACAACTGCGCGAAGGCACCGACCACGCCGAAACCGGCGTTGGCGATGACGATGTCGAGTCGGCCCCAGCGCGCGATCGTTTTGGCCACGGCGCGCGACGGATCTTCGTCACGAGTGACGTCGCAGGCGATGATCAGAGGTTCGGTGCCGCCGGCCGCGAGGATCTGCCCGTGCAGCTGCTCGAGCCGGTCGGTGCGCCGAGCCGCGAGCGCCAGGTGCGCCCCTGCGCGCGACAGTTGTAGCGCCATCTCCTCGCCGATGCCCGAGGACGCCCCGGTGATCAGCACGACTTTGCCCTTGAAGTGTTCTGCGGCGCTCGTGGTCATGGTGCACTCCGTCTCTCGTTCTGGATGAGGGCCGAGTCCTGCGCCGACCCCCGAGGCAGCCGCACCCCGCCCCGCAGGCCCTTCGGCAAGAATATGCGATTGGCGCCTCCGGGACACGCCCCCCGCAGCGCCTTGTGTGCGATAGTTATTCCTCTGACGGTGACGGCAGACCGGCGGGCTGCGGCCCCAGGCCCGCCGTGCCCCGGGGATGTTCGGGCACCGGTCTTAAGTCCCGCGCGCGGCAGCCGATTTAATGCCGAATGAAGCACGAACGACGCAATCTGTACCGGATCCTCTACGTTCAGCCCGAGGCCCCGCCCGAGGTGATCACGGCAGTCTACCGCTGCCTGATGAGCCAGCTGCGCGCCCACCCGGACCTTGGGGGCAATACCGAGGCGGCCGCACGCATCAACCAGGCCTACCAGGTGCTGCGCGACCCGGTCAAACGCAAAGCCTACGACGACAGCCGTCGGCGTCCCCTGTCCTCCCGCGACCGCCCGAGCGACGGCGAGGTGCGGCAGACGGCGGCGCGCACTGCGGGCATGTGCCCGTTCTGTGCCGCGCCGGTCCCGGTGCGCATCGAGGCAAACACCCGCTGCCGCCGCTGCGCCAGTCCGCTCGCGCCGGTGGCTCCGGAACTGACCAAGGGCCGTGAGCCGTTCGGCCGGCGCTCCGCGCCGCGCGTGGAGAAGAACAACCGCGTCACCGTACACGCCACGCCCGATGCAGCCCCGATATCGGCAGTGCTGCGCGACCTGTCGGCAAGCGGGGTGAGCCTGTACACTGCAGTTGCCCTGCGCACCGGGCGCAATGTGCGCATCGAAGCACTCGGCATCGACATGGTCGCCCATGTCATCAAGACCCAACCGAGTGACAAGGGCTGCCTGGTCCGCGCCGTGCTGCTCACGGCCTTGTTCAACCGTAAATCCGGCGTATTTATGTCCACCAGCGCCTGACGTGCGCGGGCCGGCAGGAACAAAGGCGCGACCGGGATCACGGCTGCGGGCGTCCAAATTTGACGCCGCCGGGGGCGTGCGCCTATAACTAACGTCTGACGACGGACTAGGAGAGCACGATGCGTGTTCTGGTCGTCGATGACGACAACAACCTCCGTTCGGTTCTGCGGGCCGCGATGGAGCACAGGGGCTGTGACGTCGAGGAAGCCGGCGACGGCCCCGAGGCGCTGCGCCGCATCTCGGCGGAGCATTACGATGCTGCGGTCGTCGACTACCAGCTGCCGCCGCCCGATGGACTCGAGATCCTGCGCCAGCTGCGAACGGCGCAACCGCGCTGCGTGCGCGTACTGATGTCAGGCTCGCTGGATCTTCCAGTCGTCATGGGCGCAGTCAACCGCGGCGAAGTCTCCCGTCTGGTCGCCAAGCCCTTTCGTCTCGAGGCACTGTTCAACGTGCTGGAGGAAGCCCTCGCAGAGCGCGGCCGGCTCGAGCAGATCTACGGACGCGCCCAACAGGATGTGTTGGAACAGCAGCGCCGCGAGCTCGACGCCTGCCTCAGCAGCCGCATGCTGCAGCTCGCCGTGCAGCCGCTCATCGAGGCCGACAGCGGCAGCCTGCACGGCTACGAGGCGCTGCTGCGCAGCCGCCACCCCACACTCAACACGCCGCTGCGAGTGCTGGGGGCGGCCGAGACACACGACATGCTCGGCCCGCTCGCCGACTGGATCGCGCTCGCCGCCGCGGACTGGCTGAACAAGCTTCCGCAGGGACTGCTGCTGTTCATCAACGCCCACCCGCGCGAGCTGGCGGATCTGCCGGCGGTGAAGCGCCGCTTTGAGCCGCTGCGCGCCGCCGCGGATCGACTGGTGATCGAGATCACCGAGCGCAGCAACCTGCTGGAGGAGACCGACTGGCGGGCCGCCATCCTCTGGCTCTCGCAGGCCGGCTTTCGCATCGCGATCGACGATCTGGGTTCCGGGTACAATTCCCTTGCCGTGTTGGCGGAGCTGCAGCCGGCATTCCTGAAAGTCGACATGAGCATCGTGCGCAACATCGACCGCGAGGAGCGCAAACAACGCCTGGTCGAGCTGCTGACCCGCTTCGCGCAGGCCACCGGCAGCCGCGTGGTGCTCGAGGGCATCGAGACGGAGGCTGAAGCCACGACCGCGCGGCGGCTCGGCGTCGATCTGCTGCAGGGCTATCTATTCGGGCGGCCGGCCCTGAGCGTCTAGCCGATCAGGCCGCCGGCGCATCGCCGGGCGGCACCAATGCCGCGCGCAGCTCGTGCAGACGCGGCGGCTTGGTGAGCACCCGATCCACGTGCGGCGGGATCTCTCCCTCCTCCACCAGCCGGCGCCCCCAGCCCGTCAGAAGCAGGACGAGCGTCTGCGCACGGGCGCTCTTGACGGCCGCAGCCACCTGACGGCCATCGACCTGCGGCATGCCGAGATCCGTGATGACGACGTCGTAGGGTTGCCCCGCACTCAACGCGCAGCGGAACGCGTCGATGCCGGCCTGACCTCCGTCGGCGATGGTAACGGCATGGCCGTCAGCACTCAGCGTCTCTCGGGTCGACTGCATCACGATCGGATCGTCATCGACGAGCAGAATGCATCGGGGTGGAACCACCTCGACGGCATTGATCCCGGTCACGCCTCCGGCGTCGTCGCGCGTCACCGGGAAGCTGAGCGTCACGCAGGTTCCTTTGCCGAGGACGCTCGCGACCTCTACTTCACCACCGTGGCGCTGCATGGCGCCGTAGACCATCGGCAGCCCGAGGCCGGTGCCACGCTCACCCTTGGTCGTATAGAACGGCTCGAGACAGCGGCTGCGGGTCTCTTCGTCCATGCCTACTCCCGAGTCGGTCACCGCCAGCTGCACGTATCCTCGCGCGCCGCCGCTCGCTGCGGCCGGCGTCAGCAAGCGCGTCTGCAGCCGCAAGCGTCCGCCCTGCGGCATCGCATCGACGGCATTGAACACCAGGTTGGTGAGCGCATCGCGCAGCTCGCTGGCGACGCCTGGCACGCGCGGCAGCTCCGGCTGCAGTTCGGTCTGCAGCTCGATCACGACGCCGCGCTGCTGCGGCATGTCGCTCCAGCGCGCACGGGTCAGGTCGAGCACGTCGGTGACGAGCTGATTCAGGTCGACGGGCGTGAGTCGCTGTTGCGGCTCACGCATGCGGTAGAACTCGCGCATACGCGCCACCGTATGCGCCACCTGCTCGACCGCACGCTGAATCACCTGCAGCGGCTTGTGGGCCCGGGACGGCACCTCGCGGTCCTCGAGCAGCATGTCCGTATACAACATGATCGGCGAGATCGCATTGTTGATGTCGTGCGCGATGCCGCTCGCCATCGTGCCGAGCGCGAGCAGCCGTTCCTGCTGCAGCACCGCCTGCTGCGTCTGACGCAGATCGTCGTAGGCGCGCTGCAGCGCCTCGTGCAGTTGCGTCTGCTGCGCCGCGAGCGCAACGTGCTCGGCGAGCTGCCGCAGAAACTCACACTCTCCGCTCGAGAAGCTGCGTGGCTCGCGCCGCGCGGCGAGCAGCACGCCGAACACCTGACTCTCGAAGCGCAGCGGCGCCGCCACCAGCGACCCGAGGCCACCGGCGGCCAGGCGGCGCGGGAACAGCGCATCGAGCGCCACCAGATCCGGCTCATACACCAGCTCGCCCTGCACGCAGCGTGACAGGCCGTTCTGACCGGTATCGATGCTGGCATTCTCCCCGAGCGCCAATTCGAGCGCGAGCGCTCCACTTTGCACCCCGACACGCGCGACGATCAGGCGATGCGCCGCGCCGTCGTAGCGGCAGATCGAGCAGAAATGGAGCGCCAGGTGCTCCTCGAGGGTCCGGATGACGACCTGGAAGATGCTGTGCACGTCCTGGCGCTCGCCCATGGCCCGCGTGATGCTGCCGAGCAGGTTCAGTCGCGCGAGCTGCGCTTCGAGTTTCAGGCGCGCCTCCTTGCGTTCGGTCACGTCGCTGGCGGCGCCGAACCACTCGACCACGCGATCCGCGCCGTCCTTAAGCGGGACGGCCCGGGACACCACCCACCCGACACTGCCATCACTTCGGCGGACGCGATGCTCGAGCTCCAGCACCCCGCCGGTGCGCAGCGCCTCGGCGACGGCCGCTCGCACCCGCTCGCGATCCTCGGGATGGACGAACCGTTCGAGCCATTCCGTGGTCGCCACCGGCGGCGCCCCGCCGTCGCGATCGGCGCGCTGTGCGCGCAGTTCGCTCCAGTCCGGCGCGATCTGGTACACGACATCCGAGGTCGTACTGACGAATGCGCGCAGCCGCCGCTCGCTGGCCTGCACGGATGCGGTGGCGCGGGCCAGCTCATCGGTGCGCTGGATGACGCGATTCTCGAGTTCGGCGTTCAGCTGGCGCACCGCGGTCTCAGCGCGGCGGCGCCCGGCGAAGTCCCGCCGCAGCGCCCAGAGCGCCAGAGCGGTGATGATGATGGCCAGTGCACCGCCGACTGCGACGGTCTGCTCGGTCAGGTGCGCACGCAGCGCGGCGGTCGCCTCGCGGCCCGCGAGCAACGTGCGCTCGGTGGTGCGCATCCGGCCGATGATCCGGTCGATCTGCTCGGCGGCCGTGCGATGCTCTCGCGCCAGCACCTGCTGGCGCTGCGCGGCGCGGAACCCTTGCTCGCGCCGCAGCGCGAGCAGGTCGCTCAGGCCGGCAATGCGGGCAGCGAGCAGCGGCGCGAGCCGTACCAGGCGGTGCTGTTCGAGCGGGTTATCGGCCGTCTGGCGCTTCAGCTGTCCGTAGCCGCTTTCGATGGACTTCGCGGCGTCCCGGTAGTCGTGCAGATCGGCCTGACTCTGGGTGATGAGGAAGTCGCGTTCGTCGGACTCGGCCGTCTCGATGCCATCCTGGAGCTCGCGCAGATCGGCGAGCACCGTGACGGTGTGCGTGACCCAGGCGGCATCGCGCCGCAGGCGCTGCAGGCTGAGCACGGAAACGACCCCGATCAGCACCACGCAGGCCAAAGCACAGGCGAAGGCGAGCTGCGTCTTGCGTTCCGTCGTCCAACGCATCGGCACCTGCACTCCGTTCAATCGCGAAGATCACACGCGCGTCCCCGCAGGGTACGCCGTTGGTGACCGCAGTCGGGTGTTGCGACGCGAATCCTTCGCTCAGCAGGTACTGTGCAGCGACACGGTGCATCACGCCCCGGCGCCCTGAGAACCCGCGCACAGGTTGTCCAAGCCCCCTCCCTCATGTGGACTTACCTTACGCCCCCGCCCGGCGGCGCGCCAGCCGGGGCCGTGCGGCCGGCATTCAGGCGGTGCACGCCGCCGGCGCCTGGGCGCCGGCGCGATCAGGCGAGGTGCAGACGATCGGTCGCGGACGCCTCGTGCTCGATTTCGGCAAACGCCGAGTGGTTGTGGATGGACTCGAAGTTCTCCGCTGTCACGCGGTAGCGCGTAATCCGCTGCTCGGCGTTCAAACGCACGGCGATGTCGCGTACGAGATCTTCGGCGAACTTCGGATTCTCATAGGCGCGCTCGGTGACGAATTTTTCATCCGGCCGCTTCAGTAACCCGAACACTTCGCAGGACGCCTCTTCCTCAGCGATGCGCACCAGTTCCTCGATCGTCATCGGCGCGTTCAGCTGCGCCTCGATGGTGACGTGCGAGCGCTGGTTGTGCGCACCGTATTCGGAAATTTCCTTTGAACAGGGGCACAGACTCGTCACCGGAACGCACACCTGCAGCGTCGCTCGCGTTCCGCCGTGCGGGTCGTGTACGGCGCGCATCAGGATTTCATGATCGAGCAGGCTCTCCACGCCCGAGACCGGCGCGGCTTTGCGGATGAAGTACGTGCAGGCCAGAGCGATCTCGCCACGGTCGGCTCCGAGCCGCGCGAGCATCCGCTGCAGCAACGCCAGCAGCGCCGGCAGATCGAGCGCGGAGGGATTGGCCTCGATGATCTCGACGAAGCGGGACATGTGGGTCCCCTTCACTTCGCCCGGGAGCCCGACGGACATGTCCAGCCGGGCCACCGTGGATTGCTCGCCGCCGTCCGCCTGGCGTACCCGCAGCAGGGTCCGCAAGCCTTTCACGCCCACCCGGTTGATGCGGATGTTGCGGGTGTCGGGGCTGGCTTGAACATCGGCCAGAACAGAACGGGCAGCAGCATTCATGAAGCGTCCTCGTAAACCTTTTTTTGTCCTAGACAAAATGACTTTTCGCTGAAACAATAGGCTTGAAAGTGAGCTCTGTCAATTTTTGTCCAGGACATTTGTGCCCATCCATCAGCTACCCGATGCGTCGATCAGCGCCGTGGAGCGCGAGACGGGGCTTTCCAAGGACACCTTGCGGGTGTGGGAGCGTCGCTATGGGTTTCCACTCCCGCGGCGCGATGCGCACGGCGAGCGCCTCTACCCGCAAGACCAGGTGCACAAGCTGCGGCTGATCAGCCGCCTGCTCGACCGCGGGCTGCGTCCGGGCCAGTTGGTCGGCGCACCACTCGAGACGCTGCTCGCGCGGGCATCGGACGAGGGCGGGATGCCCCCCCAGGGCGCCCGCTCTGAGGACGGCGAGCGGCTCGACACGACGCTGCGGCTCCTGGCGGCCTATGACGAAGCCGCTCTGCGCTCGCATCTGTCCCTGACGTTGCAGCGGCTCGGACTTCAGCGCTTCGTCATCGATTTCGCGGCGCCGATGAATCTCAAGGTCGGCGAGACGTGGTCGCTCGGCCAGCTCTCGATCAGTCAGGAGCACCTCTACACCGAACAGATGCAGCACCAGCTGCGCCAGGGCATCGGGGCGATCTACCCCGGGGTGCGCGGCCCCAGCGTGATGCTGACGACACTGCCGGGCGAGGAACACCAGTTGGGACTGCTGATGGCCCAGGCGTGTCTGGCAGTCGAAGGCATACGCTGCGTCTCCTTAGGCGTACAGACGCCCGCCTGGGACATCAGCGAGGCAGCGCGGCAGAAGGGGATCGACGTCGTCGGCCTGTCCTTCAGCGAGGCGCTGCGGCAGAAGGCCGCACTCGAGATGCTCACAGACCTGCGGGACCGGCTGCCGGAGCGGATCGAAATCTGGGCCGGCGGTGCACTCTGGGCCCGGCTGCGCCGCCGCCTCCCGGGCGTGCGCTTCATCACCCGCCTCGAGCAGCTGCCGCGGGTGATCGCCGAGTACCGGGCCGAACACCAAAGTCCCATTGCCAACGCGGGGTGAAGGGGATGTTCCAGGACTTCGCCCAGGTCTGGACCCCCGTCGCGTTCAGCTCGCGGCTGGGGCGCACCCGCCCCCTGCGCATCGAGGTGGCCGGCACGGCGCTCGTGCTGTTTCGGGACGCGCACGGGGCGCCCGCGGCCCTGCTCGACCGCTGCCCCCACCGGGGCGTGGCGCTCTCACTGGGAACCGTGGTGGACGGCTGCCTGCAGTGCCCGTTTCACGGCTGGCGTTTCGCGCGCTCCGGACAGTGCGTCGAGGTTCCCTGGAATCCCGACGTGCGCCGCGAGCGCCTCGCCGCCCTCGCCGTGCCTGCTGCCGAGCTCGCTGGCCAGATCTGGATCCACACCTCGACGGGCGATCCGCCACCGCAGCCCCCGTCCGTGCATGAGGCACTGCTCGGCACCCGCACCCGGATCAGCGGCATCGAGATGACCTGGAACACGCACTGGACCCGTGCGATGGAGAACATGCTCGATTGGCCGCACCTGCCTTTCGTGCACCGGCGCACCATCGGCAAGGACCTCGTGGCGCTGCTTGGGGAGCGTCTCGAGACACTGATCGAGCCGCAGGAGTGGGGATGGCGTGTTCGCACGGCACTGCACGGGCAGGTGCGCCCCGGCATGCTCGATTTTCGCCGGCCCAACCAGATGAATTTGCACATTCCCGTGCCCGGCCGTGAGCTGACGCTGGCGGTGGCCTGCATTCCGGTGGCTGAACGGCGCACCAAGCTCCTGCTGAGCGCCGCACGCAATTTCGCGCGCTCGCCACTGCTCGATGGGCTGTTCAATCGCGCCAACCGGCGCATCGCCGGGGAGGACCGCGCCATCGTCGAATCCTCCGAGCCGCCGGAGATCCCACCGGCGCGCGCCGACCGTTCCGTCCCCACCGACCGCGCGACGCTGCGCTTTCGTCACTATTACTTCAGCGCGCTGAAGGGCAGTACGTGCGCTGCACCGCCCACGTGAGCCGGCGCAGCGCCGTGCGTCGCTAGCGCTTCAGCGCGCGGGCCAAAGCCTCGGCCATCACGCCATTGCCGCCCGCCTCGGCGGCGCGAGCCGCAGGGGCACGCGGAGCGGATCGCGAGTTGCCGCGGTTCCGATCCGCTCCCCCGCTCGCGCGCGGCGCACCGCCGGTGCGCTCGCGCGACGGAGCCTCATCGAGCCGCATGGTGAGCGCGACGCGCCGGCGCTGCAGATCGACCTCGAGCACTTTGACCTTGACCACGTCGCCCGCCTTGACGAGCTCGCGCGGGTCCTTCACGAACCGGTGCGACATCATCGAGATGTGCACCAGACCGTCCTGGTGCACACCGATGTCGACGAATGCGCCGAAGTTGGTGACGTTGGTCACCACGCCCTCGAGCAGCATGCCGGGCGTGAGATCCTTCAGATCCTCCACACCCTCGTGGAATACCGCGGTCTTGAATTCCGGACGCGGATCGCGGCCGGGCTTCTCGAGCTCGCGCAGAATGTCGCGTACCGTCGGCAGACCGAAGCGCTCATCGGTGTACCGGTTGGCATCGAGCTGCTTCAGCGTGCCGGCGTCGCCCATCACCTGGGCGAGTGGCTTGCCGAGATCCTCGAGGATGCGCTCGACGAGCAGATAGGCCTCCGGGTGCACCGAGGAGCGGTCAAGCGGGTTCGAACCGTCATTGACGCGCAGGAAGCCCGCAGCCTGCTCGAACGTCTTTGCGCCCAAACGCGGCACGGCGAGCAGCGCCGCGCGGCTCGGGAACGCCCCGTGCTCGTTGCGGTGGCGCACGATGGACTCGGCCAGGGTAGCCGAAAGGCCCGAGATGCGCGCCAGAAGCGCCGGGGAGGCGGTGTTGACGTCGACACCGACGGCGTTGACGCAGTCCTCGACCACCGCGTCGAGTGAACGGGCGAGCTTGCTCTGGTTGACGTCGTGCTGGTACTGACCGACGCCGATCGATTTCGGATCGATTTTGACCAGCTCGGCGAGCGGGTCCTGCAGGCGCCGCGCAATCGACACCGCACCGCGCAGGCTGACGTCGAGCTCCGGCAGCTCGCGCGATGCGAGCTCGGATGCCGAGTACACCGAGGCACCGGCCTCCGATACGACGATCTTGGTGAGCTTCAGATCGGGAAAACGCTTGATCAGATCGGCGGCCAACCGGTCCGTCTCGCGGGACGCCGTCCCATTGCCGATGCTGATCAGATCGACCGAATGCTTGCGGCAGAGCGCCGCGAGCACCTGCAGCGCCGCCTCCCAATCATTGCGCGGCACGTGCGGGTAGACCGTCGCGGTATCGA
Organism: Pseudomonadota bacterium; assembly: GCA_021849615.1. Taxonomy (GTDB): domain Bacteria; phylum Pseudomonadota; class Gammaproteobacteria; order Steroidobacterales; family Steroidobacteraceae; genus 13-2-20CM-66-19. The sequence continues at coordinate 25,942 of JAJZSQ010000015.1, read as the reverse complement.
GCACCTTACCGGTACGGTCAACGACGGCGACCTTCACTCCGGTGCGCAGACCCGGATCGAGCCCCATCGTCGCGCGCGGACCGGCCGGCGCGGCGAGCAGCAGGTCGTGCAGATTGCGTGCGAACACCGAGATCGCCTCGGCTTCGGCGCTTTCGCGCAGCTCGGCGAACAGCTCGCCCTCGAGCTGCCAGGCCAGCTTCACCTGCCAGCACCAGCGCACCGTCTGGGCGAGCCACGCATCGGCCGCTCGTCCCTGATCGGCAATCGCGAAGCGGGCGGCGATTTTGCGCTCGCAGGAGGTGACCTCGGCAGCGGGTGCGGGCGCACCGTCGGACTCGAGCTGCTCGGGCAGCTTCAGAACGACCTGCAGCACCTGCTCCTTGCGCCCGCGAAACAGCGCGAGCGCCCGATGCGAAGGAATCGCCTTGAACGGCTCGCGATAGTCGAAGTAGTCGCGAAACTTCGCGCCTGCCTCTTCCTTGCCCGCCTCGAGCTTCGCGACCACCCAGCCCGTCTCGCGCAGGTGCTCGCGCAGCGCGCCGACCAGCGCTGCATCCTCCGCGAAGCGCTCCATCAACACCTGGCGGGCGCCCTCCAGCGCCGCCTTGGCGTCCGGCGCACCCGGGTTCTCGCCCTGCTCGGTGCTGAACGGCTCGCGCAGGTACTTGGCTGCCTCGCGCTCTGGATCAAGCCGCGGGTCCTCGAGCAGCGCGGCGGCGAGGACATCCAGGCCCGCCTCGCGCGCGATCTGCGCCTTGGTGCGCCGCTTGGGCTTGTAGGGTAGATACAAATCCTCGAGCCGCTGCTTGGTGTCGGCTGCCTCGACGTTCGCGCGCAGCTCGGGCGTCAATTTGCCCTGCTCCTCGATGCTCTTCAGCACGACCGCGCGCCGCTCCTCGAGCTCGCGCAGATAAACCAGACGCTCCTGCAGCGTGCGCAGCTGAGCATCGTCGAGGCCCCCGGTGGCCTCCTTGCGGTAGCGGGCGACGAACGGGACAGTGGCGCCGCCGTCGAGCAGCGCGACGGCGGCGAGAACCTGCGGCGGACGGACCGCAAGTTCCGCGGCAATACGGGATTCGATGGACAGCATCAGCGGTGGGGAGGGGTCGGCCGAAGGAGGCCGCACTATGCGCAATCGGCCGCCCCACAACAAGTCTTGCGTCGGGCGCCGCAAATCGCCTAGTGCGCCCGGCACCGAGACCTCCCGCGCCCCCCTGCGCGCGTCGGGACTTGTACGTATGCGGACCTCTGGCCCCGCAACCCTAGAGGGCAAAATTTCTCACAGGATTAACGAGTTAGCCGCAAGGCGCGTGCCGCGGCAGCGCCGCGTTGCCTGCGTGCAGCTGCGACGCGCTTCACGTCGCGCCCGGCGAGCGTCATTAGGATGCGCGCATGAAATCGGAGCGCCATGCACACCACATTCAATAGCTGGCTGGTCGCGCTGTCGGTCGCGGTCGCCGTCTTCGTCTCCTACACGGCATTTCGACTCGCCGCGCGCGTGACCGACGAGATCCGGCCCCTGCGTCGGTTCTGGACGTTCGGGGGAGCCTGTGTCCTCGGCATCGGTATCTGGTCGATGCACTTCATCGGCATGCTCGCCATGTCGATGTCGATCCAGTTGCACTACAACGTCGCCGTGACGCTGCTGTCGCTGCTGGTGGCGATCCTGACCTCCTGGGGCGCGATCCGCATTGCGGCAGTCGGGCGGCTCAGCGTGCGCCGACTCGGCTTCGGCGCCCTCGTGATGGGCGGCGGCATCGCCGCCATGCACTACCTCGGCATGGCGGCCATCGACATCACCCCCGCGATTCACTACCGCCCCGTGTGGGTCGGCGCCTCCATCCTCTTTGGCATCCTCGCCTCGGGCCTTGCGCTGGGCCTGACGTTCCGGCTGCGGGGGAACCACAGCGCACACCCGCTCTCACGCCTCGGCGGCGCGGTGCTGATGGGCCTGGGGATCAGCGGCACCCATTATCTGGGCATGGCCGCCGCACACTTCGTGCCGGGAGCCGCCAGCCGCGGCGGCCTGGTGCTCGACAGCTTCTGGTGCGCCGCAACCATCGCGCTCGCCGCCGGCGGCGTGCTCGCCTGCACACTGATCAGCGATCTGTACACCACCGAGCTGGCCGCCCGCGCCCGGGCCCATGCAGGCCGGCTGCGTCAGATCAACGCGCAGCTGCGACATCAGGCTCTGCACGATGCACTGACCGGTCTGCCGAACCGCACGGCCTTCCTCGAGCGTCTCGGGACGGCCCTGATGGATGCGCGCACCGGCCTGGGTCCATTCGCCGTCCTCGCGCTCGACCTCGACCGCTTCAAACTGATCAACGATTCCCTCGGCCACAGCGTCGGCGATGAGCTGCTGCGCGAGGTGGCGCGCCGACTGCGCGCCGCGGTGCGCTCGGGCGACACGGTCGCCCGTATGAGCGGTGATGAATTTCTCGTGCTCGCCCGCCAGGTGCGCAGCCGCGCCGAGGCCGGCCAGATTGCCGAGAGCATCATCGAGGCACTCAGCAAGCCGCTGCGCCTCGACAGCCTCGAGGTCCTGGTGTCCACCAGCATCGGCATCAGTCTGCACCCGGGCGACGCCGACGCGCAGGAGACGCTGCTCGCCCACGCCGACGAAGCCATGTACAGCGCGAAGCGGCGCGGCGGGCGGACCTGGCAGTGTTTCGCCGCGGACATGAACGGCTTCACGCAGGAACGCCTGCGCCTGGAGAGCGACCTGCACCGAGCCCTGGAGCGCGGACAGCTCGAGCTGCACTACCAGCCGCGGGTCGACGTTGTGAGCGGACGCGTCAGCAGCGTCGAGGCTCTGCTGCGCTGGCGCCACCCCGAACGCGGCTACATCCCACCCCTCGCGTTCATTCCGATTGCCGAGGAAACCGGCCTCATCCTGCCGATCGGCGCCTGGGTGCTGCAGGAAGCCTGTCGCCAGGCGCGCCGGTGGCAGAACGACGGTCTGCCACTGCGCGTGGCCGTCAACCTCTCCGCACTGCAGTTTCGGGAAAGTGGCCTGCTGCACACCATTGCCACGGCGCTCGATGCGCAGCAGCTGCCGCCGATGCTGCTCGAGCTGGAGATCACCGAGAGCGCGGTCATGACCGATGCGCAGTCCTCGGTGGCCATCCTCGAGCAGCTCAGCCGCATGGGCGTGGTGGTATCGGTCGATGATTTCGGCACCGGCTATTCGAACATGAGTTATCTGCGGCGCTTCCCGATCGACCGGCTCAAGATTGATGCCAGCTTCGTGCGCGAGATGAACGACGATCCGCAGACTGGTGTGATCGTGCACGCCATCATCTCGCTGGCGCACAGCTTGCACATGAAGGTCATCGCCGAGGGAGTCGAGACACCGCTGCAGCTGGCCCGTCTGGCCGCGCTCGGCTGCGATCAATACCAGGGCTATCTGTTCGGCCGGCCGGCAAGCGCCGCCTCCCTCGAATCGAAGCTGCGTGCCCATGCCGGGCTCGGGGTCGGGGAGAGCGCCGCCACCAGCACCCGGCTGCGCCGACCGACCTGGGGCGGGATGCTGCTTGCGTCGAATGACGATTGACGTGCCGCAGGAACGGTCCGGATCCGACTCGACCTGTCCGACCAACGCCTCCGGCACGGCCGCGTGCTCTCCCGCGTGTCGGGCACCCGGGACAGAACGGATCGTGAGAGCAACGGGGTCACGGAAACCCACGGGCGCGAGCCGGCGCAATACAACCCGCAAGTCAACGCTCACGTCGTCGGCTTGCGACAACACTGTCGCACAGACCGAGGTCTTTGCTAGCATTCTGAAGGCGACCTGCAAGAGGAGCACCTCATGCGTAAAGCGGCCACGAGCGGATGAAGAGCGCGGCGGCCCCGGACAACGAGAGGGAACGTCTCGAGGCACTGCGCATCCTCGCCATCCTCGACTCCGTCCCAGAGCAGGCGTTCGATGACCTGACACTGCTCGCTGCGACGCTCTGCGATACGCCAATGGCGCTCGTCAGTCTGATCGACGCGGACCGACAGTGGTTCAAGTCGCATTACGGCACGGAGCTGCAGCAGACGGCGCGCGAACTGTCATTCTGCGCCCATGCCATTCTGGTTCCCGGTGAAATCATGGAAGTGCCGGACACCGCAGCGGACCAGCGCTTCGCCGACAATCCCCTGGTGCTCGACGGCCCACGCATCCGCTTCTATGCCGGCGCCCCGCTCGTCACCGACGAAGGCGGTGCGCTCGGCACGCTGTGCGTGCTCGATCACCGGCCGCGGCGACTCCAATCGCGCCAGCGCGCGGCGCTGCTGGCGCTCGCCCGACAGGCCGCCGCGCAGCTGAAGCTGCGCTCGATGCACCGGGCATTGGAGGCGGCGCTCGAGTCAGCCCTGACTTACCAGAACGAACTCGAGGAATACCAGAGCCGGCTGCGCCGCTTGAACATGCAGCTGCATGCTCAGGCGATCACCGATCCGCTCACCGGTCTTTACAATCGTCTCGCGCTCACCCAGCAGCTGAACCATGCAGTAGCTCGCAGTCAGCGCTCGGGTGAAATGCTCTCGCTGCTGCTCATCGACGCCGATTATTTCAAATCGTACAACGATCACTTCGGTCATCAGATCGGTGATGAGGCGCTGCGCCAATTGGCGCAAGTGATCCGCGCTGCGGCGCGGGAGTCGGACGTCGTCGCACGCTACGGCGGGGAGGAGTTCGTGGTCATACTGCCAGCGACGGATGGTGACGGGGCCCGCGCGCTCGCCGAACGCATCCGCGCCGATGTTCAGGCTGCTCGCTGGGACCATCGCGATCTGACCATCAGCATCGGTGTGGTCACTCGGTCAGCGGCTCACCCGCGCTGCACCGCAGAACTGCTCATCCAGGACGCGGATGTCGCGCTGTACCGGGCCAAGGACGCCGGCCGCAACCGGGTGGTCGCGGCAGAACGTGCCGAGTCCTGAGCGCCCCGGGGCCGGATTCAATCGAGACTGAACAGGCTCTCGAGGTCGTGCCGCGAGAAGGCGCGGAAGGCGATGAGCGTCTCGGTTCGCGTTACGCCCGAGACGGTGCGGATGCGTTGCGCGACGAGGTCGGCCAGCATCTCGTTTTCCCGGACGCGAACAACGGCCACCAGGTCGAAATGCCCGGCGACCGAGTAGACCTCGGAGACCCCATTCATCTCGCTCAGCGTCTGCGCGACCTCGACGGTGTGCGACGGTTCGACGTTCATGAGTATGATCGCGGTAACCATTCTGTGTCCGGATACTGAGATCCGCCTCCTGAGACGCGCGCCACCGCGCAGACCCAGGGGCCGCACGCCCCCGGCGCTACGCGAAGCGCAAGATTGTAAGGGGCGCCCGCCGCGCCGGACAACACGGCTAGATTGGTGCGCACGCGATTGTCCCCGTGGAACCACCGCCCGGCGGCGGCAGAGTGAGCGCCCATCCGGTGGGCAGATGCCTCTGACGACACCTCGCCAGCGCAATGACACGCCGTTCGACATCCTGTATCGAATCGTGGAATTGGAGACTGACATACAGGTTGTTGTCCGGCGGGGCGGCGTGCGGGCCCCGCCAAGGAGCTGCGCACACCATGCCGAGGCGTCCCGCGAAGGCACTGCAACCCTTGCACCGCGATGCACATCTTCGCCCGACGCCTCAACCGACCACCGCGGCGCGCAGCCGTTCGAGATCCTCATGACGCGTGACGATATCGCTGCGCTTGGCCGCACAGCGCAGATCGCGTAATACCTCGAGCGCGCGCAGGAGCACCGGCAGCGGTGGACCGCTGGCCGTGACGTCCTCGAGCCCTTGCGGACCGAGCCGCGCGGCGGGCTCCGTAATGAATCGTCGAACCAACCCGTCGTGATGCTGCGCTGCGTAACGCGCGAACAGCTCGCACAGTTCGAGATAGGCGCGTGCGTTGCGCTCGAACCAGTCTGCGTGCCGGTACTCCGGCAGCAGTTCGAGCAACTCATCGAGCAGACTCTGGTACGTCATGCATTCGCGCAGCCGCGCCTGATCGCCCGGCGGCATGAACAACATCTTGTCCACGAGGAGTTGCGCGTAATAGGGATCGTTGGCGCGGCACACCCCGAGCAGCAGGTCGAGTTCGTTGATGCCGGAGAAGTCCCCGGCGTTGGCCCCACGGTACTCCTGGCGCCCGACCCGATAGGGCTTGTAGTAGGGCCGCACGGAGTAAAAGAAGCGCTCGACGTCGAGCTGCGCCATCAGCCGCTCATTGATCAGGAGAACCTCCTCGAGACAGCGGCGCGCCGCGGCGAACATCCCGTCCGCCACGGGACTGGAGACCCCCAGGTGCACGATACTCGTCAGGGCATCGGCAGCGAGCTGCAGTGCGAGGATGCCGCGGGTGTTCTCGTCAATGAACAGGAACTCATCGTGCAGTCGGGTGAAGCTCTTGCGCACCCCGGCGCGGGCGCGGTTACGCGTCGCCAGATGACTGGTGGCGAAACGCGGCGCCATCCCGAGCGATGCACCGACGTGCAGGGCCAGCGCGGATGCCTCGGGAAACGGCGAGCGCTCCTCTTGCGCCGGGTGCGTGAGCTCGTGGCGGCGCAGCGCGGCGAGGTACATCCCAACGTTGCCGAGGACCGCGAACGCGCTCTCGAACCCCTCGCCGGTATTGCCCTCCTTGAGCAGCGCCCGCACGAAAACCAGACCTTCATCCCGCAGCGCAGTCTTAAGATCCTCACCGACGCCGGCCACCTGACCGCGCTCAGCTTGCGCGAAGTAGCGCTCCTCGAGTTCGGTGTTGAGATCCACGAAGGCCGTGCGGATCCAGTGCTCGAATGCCTCCGCCCTGATGCTCATCGCCCCATGCCCCCCCGAGTGCGCCGCTGCCCAGCGTGCATTGTGCAGCCAGCGCGCCGGAACATTGTTCCGATTGTCCGTCCGCAGAGCACCGCGCGCAGAACAGCGACCTTTTTCCCCGCCGAGCCGCAGTCCGCTGACCGGCGGGCGCCGCGGCATGCGGGGCATGCATATGGAGAGTCAGGCCGCAATGGGAACCGGGCGGTGATCGAGCCCGGCGGCGCGACTCACCGAACAAGCGGACGCCTGCCGGCCAGCGATGGCCAGACCCCGGATCTGCATCGGTTCGCATGAGGGCCTCAGACCCCCGGTCACATGGACGCCGCCATTTTTGAACGGGCCGGACGCGAAGCATGCAGAACGCAGTGCCGCGACCCAACCCCGCCGAGCGAGTCGATCGAGTGCGCGGTGCTCGGTTCCGATGCGCGACCCTAACGAACAGGGGCCGTGCGCCTGTCGCTCGACACGGCGAAGCGCAGGGTCAAGACCGGCGGCCGTTCAGTGGCCGACCACGACTTCGCTGATCTGGATGACTGGCGCGAGGTCGGTGTAGTTGGCAATGTCGGCGAGGATCTCCTGGGCATGCGGTCCGAAACCGGCTTCGAACGCGTCCACCGAGTCGCAGAAGATGTGGCACAGGGCCAAATAGATCGCCGGGGCATCGGCGGCTGCGCCGGAGAGCCCTTTGTCGATCGTGTAGTAGCGGCAGCTCGACCCCATCAGCCGCTGCACCAGCGGCATGTGCCGATCGCGGTAATACGCATGATCGAAGCGGGCGCCCGGCTGATTCGGATACATCACGCTGACTTTGATCATGAGCGTCTCCTCGGACAACAGCGGCCGGTTCGGGCGCGCCCGGCATACTGCGGCACGGACGGGCGCGCAACAACCGCCGAATCGCCGCAGCGCGGCCGGAGCGCACGCTGCCCCGCAGCTGTACCGGAATCAGAACACTGCCCGCACGTGTCGGGCTCAGGACTCGTGCGTGATGTGCAGCGAAGCCGGGGGCATGGTCAGCAGGTAGACCCGGGCGCACGGTTACTCGAGGATCAGCGCGCGGGCGGTCCCGAGCACATTCATGCCGATCAGCAGCGCCGGGCCGAAAATTCCATCGAGCCCGACCATGACCGGACTGTCGCTCACCGGCATGCGCAGACCGTGCTGGACGATGCTCCCGACCCGCAGACGCCGGATCACCACCGACGGCAGCCGCTCGATACCTGTCGTGCCCTGCAGCTGCTCGCTGCCGTCCCGGTGGGTAGTCAGCCCCAATTCGCGCACCAGTCCGGGGGAGACCATCGAACTGTCGGCACCGGTGTCGACGAGAAAATGGAACGGCCCCTCCTCGTCGATACGCACGGTGACGACGATCCGATCGGCAGGTCCCAGCCGCGCCGGCGCGGCAAACGGCAGCGGCGCGGGCGGCGGAGCCCGTATCGCTCCCGCTGCGGCGGACAGACCGCGCAAGGCCCACGGCGCCACTGCACAGAACATGCGGGACCGAGCGCTCACCACAGACCTCACGGTCGACACAGGGGCACCCTGCAGCCGCGCAGTATACGCCGAGGCCCCCGCAAGCGAGGCACACTGCGCAACGCAGCTCGTGCCGCCGCCCTCGCGGTGCCCCCGGGCCGCGCATCGGTTCACCGCGGGGAAGACTCCTGTGATCGCGCCTGCGACACGGGGCCGCAGTTCGGCGCTGCTACCGGTAGAAGTCGCATCCGCCGCTTCGTTGCGGGCCTCTGGGCAGTCCGTTAAGCTGATCCGATCCGCTTCGCCCGCGTTCCGTGCACCCATTGCCAAGAGGTGATCGCGCATGTTCCACGTCGATGCCGACTCGCGGCTCGTCCGCGGCAAATCCCTGTTCGTCGCGGTCGCGGCGCTGATGTGCCTGCCCCTGGCAGCGCACGCCGCCCCGCTGCAGAAGTTCCTCAACGGCAAGCTCACCTGGCGGAACATCGGACCTGACATCGGTGGTCGCGTCGTGGCAGTTGCCGGCGTTGACGGCAAGCGCAACGTTTTTTATATGGGCGCTGTCGACGGCGGCGTTTGGAAGAGTACGGACTACGGGGTGCGGTGGCACAACATCACGGACGGCAAGTGGACGTCCGCGAGCGGCAGCGTCGGAGCGATCGCGGTGGCCGCCTCGAACCCCAAGGTGATCTACGTCGGTACCGGCGAGGCGGACATCCGCAACGACATGGTGACCGGTGACGGCATCTTCAAATCGACTGACGGCGGCAAGACATGGAAGTACACCGGCCTCTCTGACACGCGCACCACGAGCGCCATCGTCGTCGACCCGCACAACCCCAATATCGTCTACGTCGCCTCCATGGGCCATGTCTTCAGGCCCGGCTCTGCGCGCGGCGTCTTCAAATCGACCGACGGCGGCAAGACCTGGCACAAGGTGCTCTACGTCAACGCCAAGACCGGCGCGATCGATCTGGTGATGGATCCGCACGATCCGAACGTGCTGTACGCGACGATGTGGCAGGCGCAGCGCACGCCCTGGACGCTGATCGACGGCGGCCCGGGCAGCGGACTGTACAAGAGCACCGACGGCGGCACGCATTGGACGAATCTCTCGCACAACCCGGGCCTGCCGCACGGTCTGCTCGGGCGCATGGGCGTATCGGTCGCCGCCAGCGACCCCAACATCGTCTACGCCATCATCCAGGCGAAGCATGGCGGGGTATTCCGCTCGGCCAACGGCGGAGCGACCTGGTCGCGCGTCAACCGCAGCTGGAGCCTGCGCCAGCGAGCCTTCTACTACATGTCGATCTACGTCGACCCCACCAACCCGAACACGATGTACGCGCCGAACGTCGACGGCGTCTGGGTCTCGCGCAACGGCGGCAAAGCCTTCTCGCTGCTGCATATGCGCCACGGCGACAATCACATCGTCTGGATCAACCCGCACCACCCGAAAATCCTGCTGGTCGGCAACGACGGCGGCGCCACGGTCTCAACCGACGGCGGCAAGACCTGGAGCACCGAGCACAACCAGCCGACTGGTCAGTTCTACCACGTCGCACTCGATGACGCGTTCCCGTTCAACGTCTACGGCGCGCAGCAGGACGAGGGCTCCTTCGAGGGACCCAGCGCCTCGATCGACGGGGCGATCCCGGTGTCAGCCTGGCATTCGGTCGCGCTCGGAGAGAGCTCGTTCGTCGCCCCGAAGCCCGACAGCCGCTACGTCACCTACGGCAGCGACTACTACACCGTCATGCAGAGCTACAACCGGCTGACCGGGATGCGCCGCTCAGTGAGTCCCTCCCCGCTCTACATGGACGGCGGCGATGCCGCGCGGATGCAATACCGCTTCGGTTGGACGCATCCGATCTTCTTCTCTCCCGATGACCCGCACGAGCTGTTCCTGGCCTCTCAGTACGTCATGGTCAGCCACGATCACGGGCGTACCTGGAAGGTGATCAGCCCGGACCTGACGCGCAACGACCTGGCGACCGAGGGCCCGCCGGGCGGCCCGATCAACCTCGATCAGACCGGCGCGGAAGTGTTCCCGGACATCTCGGCGCTCGCCGTGTCGCGGCTGAACGCCCACGTGATCTGGGCCGGCTCGCAGGACGGACTGGTGCACGTCACCGTCGATGGCGGCAAGCATTGGCAGCTCGTGACCCCGCCGCAGCTCACCCGCTGGGCCGAGATCACCTCGATCGAGCCCTCGCACGTCGCGCCCGGCACGGCCTACCTCACTGCCTCGCGCTACATGTGGGATGACTACCATCCGTACGTGTTCAAGACGACGGACTATGGGCGCCACTGGACGACCCTCACCCAGGGATTGCCCAACGATCAATACGTGTTCGTCGTGAAGCAGGATCCGGCGGACCCGCAGCTGCTCGTACTCGGCACCGGAAACACCGTGTACGCCAGCCTCGACGGCGGCGCTCACTGGACGGCACTCGCCGTCAACCTGCCACACGTGCAGGTGCGCGATCTCGCCTTCGACCCGCGCGAAGGCGAACTGGTCGCCGCGACCCACGGCCGCTCGTTCTGGATCCTCGATGACGTACCGATGCTCGAACAGATGACGCACTCGGCACCGCCGTCGGTCGACGCAACGCGCCTGTACGCGCCAGAAACTGCGTGGCTGACGCACGCCTACGGCCAGGACATCGGCGCCGAACACCGCGAGTCGGTAGGCACGAACCCGCCGTTCGGTGCGACGGTGTTCTTCCACCTCCCGGCCGGCTATCACGGGCAGACCCCGGTGAGCGTGGCGTTTGTGAATGTCCACGGTGAGCCGGTCGCGCACTACACGCTGCACCTGAAGCCCAAGCACACCCCGAAGCTGCCCGCCACGGTGCGTGACAACCTGCAGCCCTCGCAGGCCAAACAGCTGGCGCTGCAGAGGATGACGGCGGTGACGCCCGGCTTGAATCGCTTCCAGTGGAATCTGCGCTATGCGCAGGCCACGGAAGTGATCGGCTGGGAGCCCCCGGAGGTCACCGACGGCCTCTCGGCGAGTGCACGCGGACCGCTGGTCAATCCGGGCCGCTACACCGTGGTGCTGCACTACGGGAATCAGGTGTACCGGCAGTCGTTCGACGTGAAACTCGATCCACGCGTGCACACCACGCCGGCCATCCTCAAGCAGCACCTGGCACTGCAGCTCGCGCTGCACCGCAGCGTGGACGTGCTCGACCGGGACATCAACGCGGCGATCCTGCTGCGCCGGCAGCTGACCAAGGCCGTGGCCGAGCACAAGCTCAGCGCCGCGGCCGCAGCCCCGGCGATGAAGGCGCTGCATGATGCAGTGCACGCCGTGGTGCAGCGTCACGTGCGCTCCAGCGAAGGGGACGTCATGCACAACATGCGCCTGCGCAGCTTCCTCGCCTACCTGCAGTCGAGCATCGGGCTCGACTACCGGGCACCGGATCCGGCGCAGATCGCCGCCTTCAACACATTGGAGCAGCAGGCTCAGCAGGGCGAACAGCGGCTGCAGGCTGCGAGCGCCGCCGGGCGGCGCCTGCTCTGAGACGTCCGGCCGGCAGGAACCGGCCCGCCGCACCTTATCCGGTGCGGCGGGCCCGTCGGCAGCGCGGCATTCGATCGCGCTCCGCGCTGCAATCGCCGGCACTGCGGCCGCGCGCTCAGCGGTTGCGCACGACCCGCCACGTCACAGTGAGCCCGTATACCAGAATCAACGCCACCAGGAGCATCAGGACGAGCCCGACGGCCTCGCGCAACGGCGTTCCGCTCGCCGTCGAGAGGTAGGTCCAAGACGCCGACACGATCAAGCCGTCATAGGCCAGGTGCGTCGCGATGCTCCAGCGCAAGCCGAAGGCGATGCGGATGTAGGCGAGCCCCACCCCGACGAGAAACTGCGGCAGCACCAGCACGAGGGCCCACCAGGTGAGGGTGCTGGAGTACACCTCGGCGTGCTCCACACCGAACAGCACGCACGACACCCAGAACACCCAGATGCCATGGCGCCGGAAGAACCCCAGCACCGCCTCGCGCGCATAGACGTACAGCGCGAGGCTCACCAGACTCGCCGGCACGAGCGCCCAGAACGGCGCGAAGTAGTGGCGGATGGTGCTGATCGCACGGGGATGCTCGAGGTTGATGCGGATGCCGAGGAAGGTGTAGCAGAGAAAGAACGCCAGCCCGATGAACACCGCGGGCGGGGCTGTGGAGAGAAACGCGCGGTAGGCGAGCTCCTCGAGCAGCGGCGCAACCAGCACGATGGCCGCAGCCGCCAGCGACGGGTGCGTGACGAGATAGGCCTGAAACGTGTCCGGCGCGATGCGCCACCCGAACCAGTGCACCAGCAGATCATCCAACCGGCCGCCGAGGAAGCCGAGCACCAGCAGCAGGCTCAGCCAGCCGAACCAGGTCCACGCCGTGAGCCGCCGCCGCGGGCGGTCCCGCAGGACCGGATGCGCCAGGAACGGCAGCAGTCGGCCGTAGGCGCCCGGCACCGCCTCGCTCGTGACCTCGGATCGTGGATGGGGTGATTCCTGCACGGCACGACTCGGGCCCCGTTCGGTGTGTTAGGCCCGTTCCCTCGATGCAAAACGATGTACCACGGCGCCGTGCACGCCGCAACCGCAATGCTCGGCACCCCGCCCGTGCGGCTTGATTCGTTGCGGACGCCTCGATAGATTGACAGCCGTGCGCGGCACTGGCGGCGCGCGTCCCGGCGAGGCCGTTCAGCGGCGCGGAAACCCGGTCAGCGGCACCGCGCACTGGCGGCGCGATGGGCACTCAGTGGGAGCGAGAAAATGAGCGATGCCATCGTGACGCGGCCCGGTCCGCAGGCGGGCGAAGTTGCGGCGGATCCCCGCGACGGGGGGTGTGCCCGCGAGCTGCTCCGGCGCCTGCACCCCGCGCCCCGGCCGAGATGCGATGGCCGACGGCCGCTGTAGCAACCGGCCCTCGTACAGGTCCCGCGGTGGCGAGCACCGATGCCGATCCCGCGTCGCGGCACTGCCCGTCGATACGTCCGCTCCCACCCTGGACACCGCAGCTGACGATGCACGATCGAACACCTGACCCCGCCGCTGCGCAGAGCGCCGCCATTACCGCCCGCCGCGACGACGCGGCGCATCCGGCCCTCAGCGTCGCTCAGCTGCGCAAGACATACGCCGCACTGACCGCGGTCGACGGCATCTCCTTCGAGGTGCGCCGTGGCGAAGTGGTCGGTCTGTTGGGTCCGAACGGCGCTGGCAAGACCACGACGATCAACATGATCCTCGGCGTGCTCAGTCCGAGTGCCGGGGACATCCGGATCGCGGGGATAGATCTGGCCGAGCAGCGCTCGCGCGCATTGGCACAGGCGAACTTCGCGGCCGTGTATGCGGCGCTGCCCGGCAACCTCACGGTCGAGCAGAACCTGCGGTTCTTCGCACTCATCTACGGCATCCCGCATCTGGCGGCGCGCCTCGAGGCGCTGTTGCGGCAGTTCGATCTGGACACGCTGCGCAACACCAAGTGCGGCGTGCTCTCCTCCGGGGAGCAGACCCGGGTCGCACTCGCCAAGGCCGTCCTGAATCGGCCGCAGCTGCTGCTGCTCGATGAGCCGACCGCCTCCCTCGACCCCTCTGCGGCGCAGACGATTCGCGAGCGCATCCGGCGTCTCGCGGCCGATGATGACTGCGGCATCCTGTGGACCTCGCACAACATGTACGAGGTCGAGGCAGTCTGCGACCGGGTGCTGTTCCTGTCGCGCGGCCGGATTCTGCTCGAAGGCGATCCGCGCCGGCTGCCGGCCGAGCATGGCGCCGAGACGCTCGAGGCGCTGTTCATCCGCCTGGCGCGCGAGCCGCTGAGCGCAGAGGAACGCACCCGATGAAGCTGCGCCCGATTGCAGGGATCCTGCTGCGCCAGTTCTACCTGATCCGCGGCAGCCCGGTCCGGGCACTGCCGATGTTCGCCTGGGTGGCGATCGACATCGTGGTGTGGGGGTTCATCACGCGCTACCTGAACACGATGAGCGCGGGCCGCTTCAACTACATCCCGAGTCTCCTCGGTGCGGTGCTGCTGTGGGATTTCTTCACCCGCATCATGCAGGGAGTGAGCACCGCATTCCTCGAGGACGTGTGGTCGCGAAATTTCCTCAACCTGTTCGCAACCCCGCTCACCACTCCGGAGTACATCACCGGACTGGTCATCACCAGCATCGGCACCAGCGCGATCGGGCTGGCGGTGATGCTGGTGCTGGCGACTGCGGTGTTCGGGCTCTCGTTCTTCTCCCTGGGGGCGATGCTGCTGCCGTTCCTGCTGGTGCTGTTTTGCTTCGGCATCGCGCTCGGGATCCTCGCCAGCGCCCTGGTGCTGCGCTTGGGCCCGGCCTCCGAGTGGCTGGTGTGGCCGCTGCCGGCACTCATCTCGCCGTTCGTCGGGGTGTTCTATCCGCTCGCGACGCTGCCGCATTGGATGCAGCTCATCGCCCGGGGGCTGCCGCCGGCGTACGTGTTCCAGGGAATGCGCTCGATCCTCGCCGGTCATCCGCTGCCCGCCGCGGCCCTGCTGCCGGGCGCAGCGCTCGCCCTGCTCGACGTCGCGTTGGCTGGATATTTCTTCGTGCGGGTGTTCCGCTACGCGCTGCGCACCGGGCTGCTCGCCCGCTACAGCGCCGAGAGCGTCTCCTGACCCTTACCCCGCTCGGCGCCCCCGCGCCCGCCGTTCAGCGCAACGCCTGATCGAGCCAGCGCGAGAGCGTGGCGGCGTCCACCGCGCCGGACTGCCGCGCGAGCTCCTGGCCGCCGCGAAAGAGAATCAGGGTCGGGATGGAACGGATGGCGAAACGGCCGGCCAGCAGCTGCTGTTCGTCGGTGTTGACCTTGCCGACGCGCAGCGTCGTGGCGCGCTGCGCGGCCACGCGGTCCAACACGGGAGCCATCATGCGGCACGGGCCGCACCACGGCGCCCAGAAATCCACCAACACGGGCAGCGAAGCGCGCTCGACGTGCGCGGCGAATGCGCCGGCATCGAGGGCCACGGGCTCCCCGCTGAGGATCGGGGACTTGCAGCGCGGACACTTCGGGTGCTCCCCGGCACGCGCCTCGGGCACCCGCACGAGCGAGTGGCAGTGGGGGCAGGCAACCAGCAGAGCATCGGCCACGGGGGTTTCGGTGTTCATGAGCGGGACATGGGGCCGCGGCCGGCCGGGTTCAAGCGCCCCGACCCTTGGCTTCGCCGCCATCGCCCCCATCTTTGCGCTCAGCGTATCCTCTATCGATTCTGCGAGGGCTGCGTCGCACATGGAATACCGGGATTATTATCAGCTTCTGGGCGTCGCCCGGACGGCCACGGCCGAGGAGATCAAGAAGTCCTACCGTCGGCTCGCCCGCAAGTACCACCCTGACGTGAGCAAGGAAAAGGACGCCGAGCAGAAGTTCAAGGAAGTGCAGGAAGCCTACGAGGTCCTGAAGGACCCGGAAAAGCGCGCCGCCTACGATCAGCTCGGCAGCGAGTGGAAATCCGGGCAGCAGTTCCGTCCGCCGCCGGACTGGGCGAGCGGCTTCGAGTTCAGCGGCGGGGCGCGCCCCGGCGCTGGCGGGGCACACGGGTTCGACGGGGAGGGATTCAGCGATTTCTTCTCCTCGCTGTTTGGCGGGGCGAGTCCATTTGGGAGCGGCGCCCGACGCGCCCCGCGCCAGGGCCGTGATCATCATGCCCGCATCGACATTGACCTCGAGGAGGCCTTTGGCGGCGGGACGCGCACGCTGGAGCTGAAGCGGCCCGACGTGAAGGCGGACGGCTCGCCCGACGTGCGCGCGCACACGGTGCGCGTGAGCATTCCGGCAGGCGTCACCGATGGACAGTTGATCCGCCTCGCCGGCCAGGGCGAGCGCAGCGCCGGCGGTGCCCGTGCGGGCGATCTGTACCTCGAAGTGCATGTCCGGCCGCATCGGCTCTATCAGCTGGAGGGACGCGACGTCACGTTGACGCTGCCGATCGCGCCCTGGGAAGCCGCGCTCGGCGCGACGATCACCGTCCCGACACTCGGCGGCCCGGTGGACATGCAGGTCCCGAGCGGCGCGCAGTCGGGGCAGAAGCTGCGTCTGCGCGGCCGCGGCTTGCCGGGACAGCCGCCGGGCGATGCCTACGTGCAGCTGAAGATCGTCGTGCCGCCGGCCAGTTCACCGCAGGCGCGTGCGGCGTACGAAGAAATGCGCGCGAAGCTCGGGACCTTCGACCCGCGCGCCGATCTCGGGAGATAGCGCCGTGAGCGAAGCCGTGGAGCACTACGAGGTGTGTCTGGTGAGCGAGACCGACTGGATCGGCGCCGGGGAGATCTGCGCGCTGTGCCGGCTCGATCTCACGGCGATTGCCGAGCTGGCCGAACTCGGCGTCGTGACGCCGCGGGGAACCGCCCCGGCCGAGTGGCTGCTGCCGGCTGCGGCGCTGCCGCGCCTGGCGCTCGCCGGGCGGCTGATGCGCGATCTTGGCGTGAACGTGAGCGGGGCCGCACTGGCCGTGGAGCTCCTGGAATCGCAGCAGACCCTGGAGCGTCAGCTGAAGCGTCTCGAGCAACTGCTCTCGCCCTGAGCGGCGACGCGCGGCGGCGCCAGCCGTGCATACGCACTTGTACCGACTTCAGCGCGGGCCGGACTCGGCGAATAATCTTCGCCTGCGATGCAACTGCCGGCACATTTCGAATGCGCGCTGCCGAACCCGGAGGCGGCCGCACTGATCGTCGATGAATCGGGAACGATCGTGTTCGTCAGCGAGCCGGTGCAGCAGTTGCTCGGCCACACCCCGCAGGCGCTGTGCGGCCAGAGTGTCGAGGCGTTGCTGCCGGAACGGATCCGCCTCGCGCACATCGGCCAGCGACTGCGGTTCACCGATCACCGGCGCAGCCGGCCAATGGGCACCGGCTTGCCGTTGCTCGCCCTGAACCACTCGGGCGCTGAAATCCCCGTGGACATCAGTCTCAGCCCGGTGCAGCGCGGACTGCTGACATTCACCGTGGTCATCATGCAGCCGCGCGAGCCGACGGCGCACGCGCACTGCCACGCCACCGACGCCTGAGAGCGGGCGACTCGACGCGACCCTCCCGCGAGGCGAACTGACGGATCTGCACGCGTCGAGACCCCAGGCGTGCAATCAGAAGCCGCGCAGCGCAGAGTCAGGCCTGAACGCTCAGCTGAGCATCGGCGCCCGCCGGCAGCCGCATCGGACACGATGCATCATTCACCGCACGCCACACAGCCTCGGCGACATCGATCGCACGGGTCACGGGCCCCGATGCACTCCAGGACTCGAACACACTTTGCGCCAACGCCGCATAGGGCTCGGGGATCCCGTCCGCCATCCGGGCGCGGGCGTTCTCGCCGAAGCGGGTGTCCGGCGCCCGTCCGGGCAGCACCAGCCGCACACGAATATTGAACGGCTCGAGTTCAAGCGCCAATGATTCGGTGAAGGCGTTCACGGCCGCCTTGGTGGCGGTGTAGACCGACAGCAGCCGCAGCGGCTGCACCGTAACCGTAGAGGTCACATTGACGATCACTCCGCAACGGCGCGTGCGCATCTGCGGCAGCACGGCGCGGGTCATCTCGAGAGTGCCGAGCGTGTTGGTGGCGAACAGCTCGCGCACGGCCTGCGGGCTCGTCCCTTCCAGTGCATTTAGCAGGCCGATGCCCGCGTTGTTGACCAGCGCATCGATCGGTCCGGCCGCCTGCACGGCCGCAGCAATACTGTGCGGATCGGTGACGTCGAGCGCGAGCATGCGCAGCCGCTCGCTGCGCGGCAGCAGATCCTCCCGAGGCCTGCGCAACGTGGCGATGACGCGCCAGTCGCGTTCGAGGAAATAGCGCGCCGTTTCCAGGCCGAACCCTGACGAGCAGCCGGTGATGAGAATCGTCTTCATGCAGTCTCCTGAGCACTGACGGTGGAGGCCGCACGATAGGCGGGGGCATCCGGACGCGCTACCATTTATAGTCCATATTTCATTGCAAAGAGTCCGGCCTTGATAGATCCTCTCGCCGACATCGTGACGCTCCTGCGGCCGAGCGTACGACTGTCGAAGCAAGTCAGCGCCGCAGGCCGCTGGCAGGTGCAGCGGACCGAACCGGAGCATCCCTTTTTCTGCGCCCTCCTGGAGGGCTCGACGGTGCTGGCCGTGAACGGCCGCGAGCCGCTGACGCTCATCGCGGGCGATTTCGTCCTCATTCCGGCGGCACAGGCGTTCACGGTCCGCAGCATCGAACCACCGGACGCGGGGACGGCCTGCGACCCGGTTCGCCTGCCCAACGGGGAGCACCGCTTCGGGCCCCCCGACCACCCTCCCGATGCCCGCTTCATCGTCGGACACGGCGTGTTCCACTCTCCAGATGCGGCGTTGCTCGTATCCCTGCTGCCGCAACAGGTCCTGGTACGTGGGGAGCCGCGGGTCGGGGCGCTGGTGCAGTGGGTCAGCGAGGAAGCCCGTGCGCAGCGTCCGGCCCGCGACGTGATCCTCACCCGGCTGCTCGAGGTGCTGCTGATCGAGGCGCTGCGCTCGAGCACATCGATTGCGGCATCCCCGGGGCTGCTGCGCGCCCTCGGCGATCCGCGCCTCGCCGCCGCCTTGCGCCAGATGCACGAGCACCCGGGCCGGCCCTGGACGGTGGCGCAGCTTGCCGCGACGGCGGCATTGTCGCGCTCGGCGTTCTTCGAGCGCTTCACCCAGGCGCTCGGCACCGCCCCGATGGACTACCTGCTCACCTGGCGCATGGCCAAGGCCAAACAGCTGCTGCGCCGGCGCGAACTCGGCATCACCGAAATTGCCCAGCGGCTGGGCTACCGGTCGGCGAGCACGTTCAGCGTGGCATTCGCGAGGCGGGTCGGCATGTCCCCCGGCCGCTATGCGCGGACCGACGAGGTGCCCTGACACGCCGATCGGGGTCCCTCAACGGCGGCGTACGCGTGCGCGCCACGCCAACAGCAGCATGGTCGCACCGAACAAGGTCATCACCACGCCCCACCCCAGGTCGATGTTGATGCCGAGCGAGCGCTGGGCGAGCGCGGCCCCACCATACAGACCGTAACCGGCGAGCAGCAGGCCGAGCAGACTAAAGAGGGCGCCGACCGGGATACGGATATCGAGTCCCATGAAGCCTCACCAGAACAGCAGGTTGAGCACCACGGCGGCGCCGAGAACGCACGCCCCGAGCACGGCCGGGCGGCGGTACCAGCGGGTCGCACCGGTGGGCTGGCGCGGCGTGAGCGAATACACCAGCCCGACGAGATCCCGCTCGGGCCGCGGCCGGGTGGCGAGGCTGACGCCGACCGTGACCAGGAAGCATGCGCCGAACGCATAGATCGCGGTCCAGAAATTCTGCGCCATCGGACTCGGGTACAGATGCATCACGGCGATCCAGCCGCCCTTGATGCCGGGGGCGGCGCCCGCCGGCAGCGTCAGCCCGTGGTGCACGGCCGCCGCCGCCGTTCCGGCCAGCAGTCCCGCGAACGCACCGTGGCCGCTGGCACGCTTCCAGAACATGCCGAGCAGGAACGTGGCGAACAGCGGCGCATTCACGAACGCGAACAGCAGCTGCAGCAGGTCCATGATGTTGTTGAATCGATTCGTCACGTAGGCCGCTGCGACCGAGAGCGCGATACCGACCACGGTCGCCACGCGCCCGACCGTGAGGTAGTGCGCGTCGGAGGCCTCGCGCCGCAGGTATGCCTGGTAGATGTCGTAGGTCCACACCGTATTGAAGGCCGTGACGTTGCCCGCCATGCCGGTCATGAAACTCGCCATCAGCGCCGTGAGGCCAAGCCCGAGCATGCCATTTGGAAAGTATCGCCCCAGCATCAGCGGGACGACCATGTTGTAGTTGAGGTGTCCGTCGGCCTGGCGCGGCAGCGTCAATCCACTCGCCCCGCCGTGCACGGTGGCGGCAATGGCGATCATGCCCGGCAGGATCACCAGGAAGGGGAACAGCATCTTCGGGATCGCGGCGATGAGCGGCGTGCGCCGTGCCGCGTCCATCGATTCGGCCGAGAGCGCCCGCTGCACGACCAGAAAATCCGTGCACCAGTAGCCGAAGGAGAGCACGAACCCGAGCCCCATGGCCATGCTGAACCAGTCGATGCCCATGGGGTTCTCATGCGGGCTGCCCATCACGCCCCAGGTACTCAGCCACGCATCCGGCGCGAAGCCGCGAGCGCGCGCCACCGTGTGTAGGCCGGCGACGAGGCCCTGCCAGCCGCCGACATCCTTCAGACCGATCAGCACCAGAGGGGCGAACCCGAAGACGATGAGGAAGAACTGCAGCACCTCGTTGTAGATCGCCGAGGTCAGCCCGCCGAGGAAGATGTACACCAGCACGATCAGCGCTGAGAGCGACACGCTCGTGTTGAAGTCCCAGCCGAGCAGCAACCGCAGCAACAGCGCGAGCGCGTACAGGGAAATCCCGGAGGAGAACACCGTCATCACCGCGAACGTGATGGCATTCAGTCCCCGGGTCTTCTCATCGAAACGCAGCTTCAGGTACTCCGGTACCGAACGGGCGCGCGAGCCGTAGTAGAACGGCATCATGAATACCCCGAGAAACACCATCGCCGGGATGGCGCCGACCCAGTAGAACTGGCTCGTGGCCATGCCGTACTTGGCGCCCGAAGCGGCCATCCCGATGACTTCCTGTGCACCGAGGTTCGCCGAGATGAACGCAAGCCCGGCGATCCAGGCCGGCATGGCACGGCCCGAGAGGAAGAAGTCCGTACTGGTGCGCATCGAGCGCTTCAGCGCCGCGCCGATGCCGAGCACCACCGCGAAGTAGGTGCCCATGATGATCCAGTCGATCGCCTTCGGATGCATGTCGGCCCCTTCAGGCGCGCCGGGTCGCCAGATGCCGCGCCCAGGCCGCATGCAGGGCCTGCGCGCGCTCGCGCACGACGGGCGCGGCATCTCCGGCCTTGTAGAGCGCGCCGCCAACGCCAATACCGGCGGCGCCGGCTTCGAGCCAATCGGCAAGATCATGCGCACCGGTGCCGCCGACCGCCCAAACGCCGGCCGTGCGGGGCAGAATTTCGCGCAATGCCTTCAGATAGGCCGTGCCGACGGTGACGGCCGGGAAAAGCTTCAGCTGCGTAGCGCCGGCCCCGAGGGCCGTGAACGCTTCGCTCGCGGTGAAAAACCCCGGAAAGCTGTCGAGCCCGAGTTCCACCGTCCGCCGGATAACCTGCGGATCCGTATTCGGCGAGACCACGAGCCGCGCGCCGGCAGCAGCGACCTCCTCGACGTCCCGCACCGTGAGCACGGTGCCGGCGCCGATCAGTGCCTGCTCGCCGAACGTGCGGGCCAGCCGCGCGATGCTCTCGAGCGGCTGCGGGGAATTCAGCGGCACCTCGAGCATGCGGATCCCGCTGTCGATCAGCGCAGCGCCGATGTCGATCGCGTCGGTCGGCGTCACGCCGCGGAGGATGGCGATCACCGGCGGGGTAGCCGCGCCGACCCCATGTTTCATCGTCATGTCATGACCCCTGCAATATCCGCAGCGTCGTGCGCGGCTCAACGGACCCCACGCGGCACGCTCCGAGCACTCTCAGGGCGAGCGTTCGTCGCGACGGCTTGGAAAGGACGGCGGGGATCCGGTGTGCCGGAGAGCTGCCCCCGCCTTATTCATAAGATTAATCTGCTTTAACTCAAAAGTCTGCCCCCTGCGGGCCGCGGGCCGCGCCGTCCTGCGTGCCTCACCGTCTCGCCGCGGCGGCCGGCGTGGTCGAGAAGGTATACACGATGGTGTTGCGGTAGACCTGTCCGGGGTTCAGCCGCGCCGAGCCGAAGTTCGGGTGATTCGGCGTGTCCGGGAAGATCTGTGGCTCGAGCACGAATGCATCGCCCTGGCGATAGATGTGCCCGGAGGTGCCCACGATCGTGCCGTTGAGGAAATTGCCGCTGTAGAACTGCAGTCCGGGCTGATTCGACTGCAACGTGAGCACGCGACCCGAGGCCGGGTCGACGATCCGCGCCATCAGACGCAATCCGGCAATGGGCCCGCGGCCGAATACCCAGTTCATGTCGTAGCCGCGGCCGAAGACCAGCTGGCGCGAGTGGCCGTCGAGAATGTCGCGTCCGATGGCCTTGGGCGTGCGAAAGTCGAATGGCGTGCCTGCCACGGGCCGGATCACGCCCGTCGGGATCTGCGTCGCGTCCGTCGGCGTGATGTCCGCCGCCGGAATCATGAGCCGCTCATTGAGGATACTGCCGGAGCCCTCGCCCGAAAGGTTCCAGTAGGTGTGGTTGCTGAGGTTCACGATGGTCGGGGCACTGGTCGTGGCCCGATACCGGATGAAGAGCTGGTCGCGATTCGAGAGCGCGTAGGTCACCGTCGCGGTGAGCGTGCCGGGATAGCCTTCCTGGCCGTTCGGGCTGACGTAGCGCATCGTGACGCTGCCGAGTGACGGGCCGCTGTGGACGGCGAGCACCGTCCACAACCTCCGGTCGAACCCCTTCGTGCCGCCGTGCAACGAATTCGGACCGTCGTTGATGGGCAGCTGATAGGTGTGACCATTCAGCGTGAAGCGGCCCTTGGCGATCCGGTTCGCGAACCGCCCGACGCTGGCGCCGAAGTATGGATCGGCCTTGCTGAGGTAGCCGCTCAGCGTTCGGTAGCCGAGCGCAACGTCGGCGAAGTGCCCGTTGCGATCCGGCGTGAGGATCTCCTGCACGCGAGCGCCATAGGTCAGCAGGCGAACCGTGATCCCCTGCCGATTGCGTAGCGTAACCGCATACACGGCTCTGCCGTCCGGCAGGTGTCCGAAGACCGCCTTCGCCGCCGTCACCGCGTAACTCGTCTGCGTTCCGAAAGCCCCCAGGAGTGCCGTGGCCGCCACGGCGTAGTACATGTGTCGCATCCCGCCATCCTCTCTATGAAGGTGGCCGCGCCCGCAGCGATACGCCCCGGACAACCGAACGCCCGCGCAACCCCCGCCGCAAACCGCTGCCAGAAGCTCTCCCCGGCGGCCATTGTAATGACCTCGGCGGCGCAATGCAGAACGACAGCCGCGCGACTGCGGGTCAGCACACGCTCGATGCCGCCTCGGCTGAATGTGAGCGTCGGTTTCATCACCCTGATGGCGTCCTGATTCGGGTCGCGATCGGACGCAGCAGAATGCGCCGGATGAGCACCTCATCGCCCGCCGCCGCGGCGGCGGCGGGCGCCAGCGTCGCACACCGCGGTTAGTGCCGGTCGCTTCGCGCATGTCCTTGATCGAAATGAACTCGCACCCCCATCGGAATCGAACTCTCCAGGTCCTGCCATCGGGCGGCGCGGCAGATCTCGCCGCGAAGACCCCGCCTGCGCGCGACTGTCATGCAGCTCAGGAAGGGACGATCTAGAATTCACGTACGGCTTGAACACCGTCGCAGCGGCGCCTCGGCTCGTCGCAGAGTGCACGGAAGCGTCACATCTGCAGAGGCATCATTTACGCAGCGACAGGAGCCTCGCCCGTTGCGGAGCACAGGCGGCGCCCGTAGCACTCCCCATCACGCATTGCACAACGAGGTCATTTCATGTCGATGTCAAACGCAGCGCTCTCATCGTTCGAGATCGGACTCAACGCACTCTCCTCGATGCTCGACAAGGCGGAAGCCTATGCCGCGGCGAAGAAAATCGATGCGGCGATACTGCTCAACGCGCGACTGTTCCCGGACATGTTCCCGTTCACCCGGCAGGTGCAGATCGCCTGCGACGCGGCCAAGAACGGCGGCGCACGGCTCGCCGGCATTGAGCCCCCCAAACACGAAGACACCGAACAGACGATGGCAGAGCTGAAAGCGCGGATCGCCAAGACGATCGCCTTCGTCAAGACGCTCGATAGGGCCAAGATCGACAGCTCCGCCGAGCGTGAGGTGATTTTTCCGATGGGCCGCGAGAACAAGGCGAAGATGCGCGCAGTGGATTACTTCAATCACTTCGTGCTGCCGAACTTCTACTTCCACATCAGCACCGCGTACGGAATTCTGCGCCACTCGGGCGTCGAGCTCGGCAAGCGCGACTATCTCGCCGGCATTCCGATGACGATGGTCTGAGACAGCGCAGGCCGTCCGGTGGTGTCGCCGCCGGACGGCCAGACGTCTCGGCGCGCACGCCAGCACTCTCCGGCTCGCACGGCGGGGAACGTCACTCGGGAGCCAGAGAACACCTACGGGTGCGCGCCGCGGCCATATGCTGCTGGAGCCTCTTCTCGGACACGGCGAGCCGATCTGCGCTGACCACCAAGGTCTCGGCGCGAAGGGGTTTGCAGCTCAAAGCGTACAATTTCGCCGCAGCCTGCTGCTCCAGCGAATTCAGATTCGGCGGGTCGCTGAGCACGCGAGTGCGCGCGATTCCCTGAGGAGCACTGGCGGATCGACAATCGGACGGAGCTGCCCCCCATCTGCTTCTCCCCCCGGCTTGATGGGGAGCGCCGTGCCCTACTCATTCGCAGTATCGCTGAGCATGTCATTCGGGAAGCATCGGCGTGGGTTTCCGTCGCCACGCCGCGCGGGCAGCCCGTGTTTGCGGGCGTGCATCACGTCCTTCGAAACCTGCGAGGATGATCTCGAAGTGCTTCTGAAGTGTCTGGACGCAGCACGAACGGCCGCCCTGACGGACGTATCCTGAGCAGACCAAGTGCGTCCGCGGAGGTGTCAGGGCGCCGGAACCATCGGTGAATCACGCCGCAGGTCGATGCGCAAGTCACGAACGCGCATGGCGTTCAGTGGCGCTCCTCGCCCGCGAGGGCAACCGTTCAGTTCGATCCTGCCGGAGGGGACGTCTGCGGCGCAGGTACCGTGGGTGGCGTTGCGCGCGCTGGCGCCGGACTCGGCAGCGTCGCCGACTCATTTGATGCGCGCTTTCCTGAAGGCGCCGCTTGAGGTGCCGGCGTTTTCGCAGATGCGCCAGACGGCGCAACCGCGGACGCGCGCGCGCCTTCAGCGACTCCCGCGCGCCGCACTGCATGCGAGGACGGGACACTGAGTGACGGGTTCGCAGCGTTCTGTGCCTTCTCGGTTCCAGAACTCTTGGATTCAGAGGTCTTCGGCGACGGAATCTTCGGCACAGACGTCTGCACCACCGGCGTCTTCTTCGCCCGCTTCGTCTGCGCAGCCGTCTGCGGTGACTTCTTACGCGCCGCAGGGCGGACCTTCCCGGTCGCCGCCTTGTGCGGGGCCGGCAGCTGGTCCACCGCGACCGTCGCCACGTTCACGACCGAAGGATCGTCACGGAGCTTGACGTAGAGCTC
>JAJZSQ010000015.1:0-441 GCA_021849615.1 Pseudomonadota bacterium | reverse complement strand
GGAAATCCGTCCGGCACCTGGACGGCATGGTGGAACGCAGGATCATTGGCAATGGCGTCGACCAGGAACAGGTCCGAGCCGGTCAGCTTGCAGGCGAGTTTCGGCGTGGCAGGGCAGACCATGTGGTGCAGTTGCGGCAGCCGCACCAGGGTGGCCAGAGGCTGCCAGCCGCCCTTGACCCCCTCATCAATGACCCGGAACTGCAGTGGCCCGAACGCCGAAGGCCCGAAGGCCCGAGCGGGATCGAGCGTCGCAATGGCCACCTGCTGATTCTCGAGGGTGATGCCGCCGTTCGTCAGACTGAGTGTGGTCAAGTACAGACCATCGGTCGTGGCCACCTGGATCGACTCGTCCTGGTCGAACGCCATGGGCGCCACGGCGCGCACCGAGAATGTCAGCTGCGCATGTTGGGGCAGCTCATTGCCATTGCCGAGATGAATG
>JAJZSQ010000117.1 GCA_021849615.1 Pseudomonadota bacterium | reverse complement strand
TCCTCTCATTCGAGCAAACCGGCCATGCGCTGTACGCCCAGATGACCGCGGGTCTGGCAGCCGCTGCGCGCGCACAGGCCGGCAAAGCCGGACCGCTGTTCCACTCACTCGGTGCGTTGCAGTCGTTGCACCACTACAAGGTGCTCGGCAACGGCGCGGACGATTACCTCGCAACCTTTGCACATGGGCGCCTCGAGGTGATCATTGCTCCGTTGACGGCGGGCGGAAAGGTGCAGGGGCTCTTCTTCCATCCCGTGCCCTGAAACTGGCCCCGCAGCTGCGGACATCTGCACACACCGGTCCGCGTGAGCCTCTTCAGGCACGCAGCGTGCGCAGGCACTCGATGAGGTGATCGGCCGCAGCGGCCGCGCCATCGACTTGGCGTGACGCGGCGGCGACGTCCGCCGCGGCCTGCGCGTACGTGGACACATTGAGCAGTGTCCGTAATTCGCGCGCCAGGCGAACAGGATCGTGCGCCCGATGCAGCGGCAACACCCGCCCGATCCCCAGCCGTGCGGCCCGCGCAGCGTTGTCGAACTGGTCGAACCCGGCCGGGGTCAGCAGCTGCGGCCGGCCAGAGCGAAGGGCCTGTGCGAGCGTACCGATGCCCGCCTGATGAACGATCGCCGCTGCGCGTCGGAACAATTGCGAATACGGCAGGTAGTCGAACGCAGTGACAGCGGCCGGCAGCGATTGGTGCAGCGGCTCGCCGGTCAGGAGTACGCCGCGCACGCCCAGGCGCAAACAGGCTGCAAGCGCATGGTGCCAGTAATCGCGAGCGAGCCAAACGGCAGAGGAACCCAGTGCGAAGACCACGGGCGGTGCGCCTGCGGCGAGGAACCGCTCGAGCCGCTCGAGGGCGGGCGTCGCGGGAACCTCAGGATCCGCCGCATCGTGCAGCGCCGCCCCGCAGAGGACGGTCCGGGCGGGCCAATCGGGCTGCGGCGCCGCCAGCGGCGGGTCGAACAGTGCCAGCGTGCCGAACGGAGAGAACTGCCCGTCGATCAATTGGGCGCCGGCGATCGGGGCGAGTCCGAGTTCGGCCCGAAACGCGTGCAGCGGCTGCTCCCAGCGGCGTACCGTGGTGCGCACGAGACGATGCACCGTGCTGTGCGGCCAGCGACCGATGCGGGGCAGATGCTGCAGCCATGGAACGTTCGGAATCACGGGCGGGTCGTCTACCGAAAACAGACCCGACGGGGCGAGCACGCTCGAGAGCCAGGGCAGTCCGCGCGCCTCGGCCATCAGTGCCAGCGCGGGCGTCAACGGATGCGAAACCGCGATCGATACGTCCTGAAGGGCCGAGTCCAGGGCCGCACAGGCGCGGCGCAGCGGGGCGTTGACCATGGCATCGATCAGGCGCCGGGGCCCCCGCCAGCGATCGAAGAAGTAAGGGGCGATCTGCCGCGGCTCGCCGAGTTCGGCGAGCGAGGGCGGCAAGGGGGCAAACTCCAGGCCGGCGGCCTCGATGCGCGTCCGATACTCGATCGAAGTCGCCAGGCGGACCTGTTGTCCGCGCGTGACCAAGGCTCTGCCCACGGCGATATAAGGGTGCAGATCCCCGAGCGAACCCAACGTCGCGAGCAGCATGCGGCTCATGGCGGCAGCTTAACAGGGCAATGTCATCCGAGGGTCGCTGGCTCTGGCGGCAGGCTCTGCCGCTGCGGCCCAGCGGGTCAGTGTTTGGGGCCGCCGTGATCAGCGATCACGTAGGAGCCCGGTTTGCTCGATTCGGGGCGCACGGTCTCGCCCCGCGATAGCCGCGGGTCCGATCGGATTTGGCTTCGGGGCGCGCACCCGGTTGGCGCACAACCGGGTGGCGGGAAATCGCGGCTCTTAGCGGCGCTCGTGTTTGCCGCGATGCTTGGGCGCGTGGCCGTGCCTCGGCGCAGCGCCTTTGCCCCTCGGACCCGGCGGACCCTTGTGGACGCGAGGACGGCGCTCAGCGCGTTCCGGGCGTTCGGATCTGGAATCGACCCGGCTGATGCGCAGCTCCGTTCCGCGCACCCGCACCGCCTGGAGGTTCTCGAAGATCTCCTCCGGCATGCCGGGCGGCAGATCGACGAAGCTGTGATCTTCGTGGATGTCGATATGGCCGATGTCGCGGCCATCGAGGCCGGCCTCGTTGGCGAGCGCGCCGACGATATTCCCGGGCTGCACGCCATGGGCGTGTCCGACTTCGATCCGGAACGTCTCGAGCCGCGGGCCCTTGGAGGACGAGGGGCGCGCGCGGCGCTCGCCGGCGGGTTCGCGCTCCGCAGACGGACGGCCTTTCCTGCCTCCTGTCTCGCCTCGACGGGGCTCCGCCGGCGTCAGGTCCTGGGGCTCCTCGGCCTTCGGCGTCATCAGCAGCGGCGTCGAGCCCTGCAGGAGGCTGGCGAGTGCTGCGGCGATCTCCGCCGCCGGCAGATTCTGCTCGCGCTCGATCTGCTCGATGAGCGGCTGGAAGACCTTCCCCTCGGCGCTGCGCACCGCGTTCGCGACGGTCTCCTTGAACTTCGCGATGCGCTGCTCATTGACGTCCTCGACGCTCGGCAGCCGCATTTGCTCGATCGGCTGTTTGGTCGCCCGCTCGATGATGCGCAGCATGTTGCGCTCGCGCGGTGCGACGAACAGGATCGCCTCTCCGTTGCGGCCGGCGCGTCCCGTGCGCCCGATGCGGTGCACGTACGTCTGCGAGTCATAGGGAATGTCGTAGTTGACGACGTGCGAGATCCGCTCGACGTCAAGGCCGCGCGCAGCGACGTCAGTGGCGACGACGATGTCGACCTGTCCGGACTTCAGACGGGCGATCGTCCGCTCGCGCTGCTGCTGGGGGACATCGCCGTGCAAGGCGGCGACGTTGAACCCGCGCGCTTCGAGGCGCTCGGCCAGTTCCGCCGTTTCGAGCTTCGTGCGCACGAAGACGATCATGGCCTCGAAGCGTTCCACTTCCAGCATGCGCGTCAGCGCATCGAGCTTGTGCAGGCCGCTCACCAGCCAGTAGC
Source organism: Pseudomonadota bacterium (assembly GCA_021849615.1). Lineage (GTDB taxonomy): Bacteria > Pseudomonadota > Gammaproteobacteria > Steroidobacterales > Steroidobacteraceae > 13-2-20CM-66-19. The sequence goes on along the minus strand of JAJZSQ010000117.1, from coordinate 5,697 downwards.
GCTGGCGGATCTTCGGCGTCGTGCTGGCGCGGTTCTGAATGGTGATCTGTGCCGGTTCGCGCATGTGCGTGTGCGCGATGCGCCGGATCGCCGGCGGCAGCGTCGCGGAGAACAACGCGGTCTGGCGCTGCGGTGGGGCCTGCTGCAGGATCTCCTCGATCGCATCGACGAAGCCCATCTGCAGCATCTCGTCGCCTTCGTCGAGCACGATGAAGCGCAGCGTGTCGAGCGTGAGCGTGCCGCGCGCCATGTGGTCCATGATGCGTCCGGGCGTGCCCACGATCACGTGCGCACCGCGCTTGAGGCCCTTGAGCTGCGGGATGTAGCTCTGACCGCCATAGAGCGGCAGGACGTGAAAGCCTTTCAGATGCGCCGCGTAGCGCTGGAAAGCCTCTGCGACCTGGATGGCCAGCTCGCGCGTCGGCACCAGCACCAGCGCCTGCGGACGGGTGTGCTCGAGGTCGAGCTGCGCCAGAATCGGCAGCGCGAAGGCCGCGGTCTTGCCGGTGCCGGTCTGGGCCTGACCGAGGAGGTCTGCGCCGGACAGCAGCAGCGGGATGGTCTGGGCCTGGATCGGCGAGGGCGTCTCGTAGCCAACGGCGGCCAGTGCTTCGAGGACGGGTTCGGGCAGGCCGAGCTCGCGAAAGCCGGCGGGGGTTTGTTCATCGCTCATATCGGTCACTCAACTCTTTCTTCCCGGCCGAGGCGCCGGCGTATCGCTTCTTCCCGGGCGTCCTCGATGACTTCGATGACGCCGTTGGTATCGGCCGGCGACTCGTCGCGCACGACGATTCCGGTAAGGCGGCTGTCGGGATGCAGCTCGCCCGCTTCATACAGTGCCCAGATCTCCCGGGCAAATTCGGTCTCGAGCAGCTCCGGGGCAAAGCGCCCGAGCGTAGCTCTGAGGTTGTTGACGTCCCGCTCGAGCATCGCGAAGGCGGCATTGTTGCCCGCGGCGTTCACCACTTGCGGCAGGTCGATGATCACGGGACCGTCGGGCCCGAGCAATACGTTGAATTCCGAAAGATCCCCATGGATCAGTCCGGCGCTCAACATGCGTGCAATCTGCCGCATGAGGAACTCGTGATAGTCGCGTGCGAGCTCGGCCGTGAGCTCCACTTCACCGAGCCGCGGCGCGGGATCTCCCGCGGCATCCGTGACCAGTTCCATCAGCAGCACGTCGTTGAAGTAACCGATCGGTCGCGGGACGCGCACGTCCGCGGCGACCAGCCGGTAGAGCGCATCGACTTCGGCGTTCTTCCACTCCTGCTCCTGCTCTCGACGGCCGAAGCGGGTGCTGCGGTTCATGGCGCGGGTCTCGCGGCTGCCGCGCACTTTGCGGCCCTCCTGGTACTGGGCGCGCCGCTGGAAGCTGCGCTGCGCCATGTCCCGATAGACCTTCGCGCAGCGAAGGTGCGTCCCGGAGCGCACGATGTACACCGTGGCTTCCTTGCCGCTTTTGAGGGAGCGGACCACTTCATCGATGACGCCGTCATCGATCAAGGGCTGCAAGTCTTTGGGAACTCTCATGGTCTCCGTGGGCGCGGTGGTTCGGCCCGCGAAGTTCGTATTAAAAAGGGGGGGGTGCGCGAAAGCGCGTCGAGAACTCTGACGGCGCAGTGTAGCACGTCGCCCCGGCCGTTGCTGTGTTGTGCGCGGTCCAGTGGGCCCGGTCCGGCGAGCGGGTGTGCCCTGGGTTCGGGTGTCCCACAGCCCCGGCTCCGTGCTCCGGACGGCTTCGCGCAGGGCCTGCAACGGCTTCCCCGGGGGGGCTGCGAGCGCGCCGGGGCGCTTAGCTGAGCATGAAGGTCGTATAGTTCAATCGGTCGAGTGCGCGGTCGGTGACGCTCAGCACGAGCACGGTGCTCAACAGCATGGCGAGGACGAAGCCATATCCGTAGAAGAACGGGCCGAGCTTCAGGCTGAGGTCGGTGAAGACCAGATTCGCCGCCAGCATGGTGGCGCTGACCGCCGCGGCGGTGCGCAGACGGTCGAGATAGAACAGGATGTTCAGTCCGGCCATGACGAGCAGTTGCAGGCCGACGCCCACCGAATCGATCGCGAGCAGCGGAAAATACAGCGTCGGGATGCGAAAGAACGCGAGCAGCGATGGGCCGAGGGCGATGAGCACGAGCAACGTGAAGCCCTGGATCTTGATGATGTCGTAGATGCCCTCACGCGCCGTGACGACCATCCGCTCGCGGAAGGTGCGGATGGCGGTGAGTGCTCCGCCTTCACGCACGGCCCGGTAGTAGCGGTCGTACGCGCGCACGAAGTCGACCTCCATGCGCAGCAGAAACACCGCCATGCCGGGAATCAGCGTGAAGTAGGCGAGGAAGATCGGTGTGTCATAGATCGTCGAGGCGTGCAGCTCGCCGATGACGCGCTCACCGGTGCCGGCGCCGAGCCAGAACAGGAACTTGTCGGCCCAGACCCCGGCATTGAAGAAGAGCCCGACCGGCAGCAGCCACAGATGTACGCGCCCCGGGCGCAGGAAGTCGAACTCGATCAGACGGCCCGGTGGATATTCCCGCCAGATGAGCGCCAGTGAGCCGAGGATGATGACCGCCTGCCCGGCGGCGAAGCCAAGCAGCAGACCCTCCATGCCGAGGCCCGACTTGGCCAGCGCGAATCCGAGCGCAACCGAACCGCCGTAGCCGAGCAGATACAGCACCAGGAGCGATCGGTACTGCTTCAGTCCGGAGAGCAGGACGGTGAGCACCCAGACCGTATTGAGCAGGTTCAGGCTCACGATCATCAGCGCCCGATAGGCCGGACTCGTTCCAGGCAGCAGCCACAGCGCGAGCGGCACCGAGGCGAGCAGCAGCGGCAGGCCCGTGGCGAGCAGGATGCCGAGCAGATTCGGCAGAACCCGTGCGCTCTGGCGCTCGAACAGTCGGTCGGCGACGTAGCGCGTGTAGAGCAGCTGCGTCCCGCCGGAGTACATGAGGCTGAGGGCGATCAGCCAGGTCACGCTGGTCTGAAAATCCGTGATCTTGCTCGCCGGCAGAACCACCCCGAGGCTCATGACGCCGAGGATGAGAATCGCCAGGATCGAGAGCACCCAGGGGCCGGAGCCGATGACGCCGGCATAAAGATACGCGCGCAGCAGCCCCAGGTAGGTCTCGCTGCGGCTCAGACGGCGCAGTTCGAAGCCGATGCCGGCCATCAGCGTGCCTCCCCGCTGCCGATCCGTTCGGCGAACAGCCGATCGAACGTGTCGATCATCTGGCGCTGGTCGTAGTAGGTCTCCGCCCGGCGGACCGCCGCCTCGGCGGCGCGCGCGTAGGCCGCGCTGTCCTCGAGCAGCGCGGCGGCCGCGTGCGCGAGCGCCTCGTGATCGGCGAGACCAATCACGGCGCCGGCCGCACCGAGCGCCCGGTCCTGCTCGCCGCGCCCATACACCAGTTCGGAGCAGGCGCCGACATCGGTGGTCACGCAGGGCAGTCCGGCCGCGAACCCCTCCAGGATCGACAACGGCAGCCCTTCGCTGATCGAGCTCAATACCAGCACGCCGACCTCGGGGAGGATCTCCTCGATGCGCCGGAAGCCGAAGAAGCGCAGCGACTCCCCGAGCCCGAGGGCCTGCGCGAGCTCGTGACATTCGCGGCTGTATTCCGGATCTTCATCCTCCGGGCCGACGATCCAGGCCTGCGCGCCCGGCAGGCGCTGGCGCAGCGCATGGGCCGCGCGGATGAACGTCTTGATGTCCTTGATTCGTACCACCCGACCGAGCAGGCAGATGACCGGCGGCGGTGCGGTGCCACGCGCACGGCGCAGGCGGGCGAGGCGCTCGACGTCCACGCCATTGGGGATGATGCGCGTGCGGGCCGCCTCGGCACCGTCGTGGATCTGCTGCTGGCGGGCCGTTTCGAACAGACTGATGATGGGGTCGGCCTGGCGGTAGGCGAGTCCGCCGAGGATTTCGAAGAAGCGGATCCACATCTCGCGCAGGTGACTGACCTCCGTGGGGTCGTGCTGCAGCGGACTGCGCGCGTCATTGATCCAATCGGCGTTCATCAGGTCGACGCGCCGCTCCTTGGTGTAAATGCCATGCTCCATGAGCACGAGCGGCCGGTGCTGGGCCTGCGCGCCCAGCACTGCGAGAAGGCCCGCATAGCCGGTCGAGGGGCTGAGGAACAGCCGCGCCCGGGGCAGCGCGCGGGCCGCGCGCGCCAGTGCCCAGAGCGGACGATGCAGGTTGCGGACCGTCCAGAAATAATCGACGAACGACGGCTCGGTCGCGTACGCCTCGTATGCGGCGGTGATGTATTGCCAGGCCGGTTCGCTGTAGAGGAACGCCTCCTCGGTGAACGGGCCACCAGCCGCGAACTGCGCCGAGAAATCGAGAGCGTCGGTGTTCCCTGCGCGCAGCGAGGCGTGCAGACACGCGTAGCGCTCCGGGGTGTCGGCCGGCAGCCGCGGCACCTTGGCCGGCGGTCGCTCGTTCTGCTCTGCGAACAGATACAGCGTCTGCAGCGAGGTCACGTTCTCAGGCAGCTCGTACTGCAGGCCGCGGTAGTCTTTGGCCTGCGACCCGAGAAACACGGCCCCGAAGCGCCAGTGTGGCAGCTGGCTGATGAGCTGATGTACCCAGCTCGACACGCCGCCCTTGACGTATGGGTAGGTGCCTTCCAGCACCAACGCGATGTCACAGTCGTGCGCCGCTGACTCAAGCATCGATCGCATGCCCCCAGAGCCGGGCCACCGGGCCGATGAGCGGAATGTGCCGGTACAGCGGGCGCTGTGCGAGCAGCGCGCGCAAATGCGCGTAATCGCGGCTGCGCCACGCGCTCTCCAGGAGCCACGGTAATGCTCGCGCCGGTGCTGCGTCCGAGGCGAGCGCCCGCTCATAGTCGCGCGTGATGTCCGCCTCGCGAGCTGTCGGCAGGCGCTGTTGCTCCAATCGAGCACGCGCCAGCAGCAGACGGGTTCGCCAGGGGGCCTGCGCCGGCGGCTCGCCGATCGCTTCGATCAGCTGTTGCGCGGCATCGAGGTGCATGTGGCGCAGACTGCCGCTGACGATCCCCAGGTAGACGAACTCCAGGTGCAGCTCGGCGAGATCGAGCGTGGTTTGCGTCGTCCCGAGGCCATGTGCGCGGCGGTGCGCTTCGAGACGGTTCATCTGCGCGATGATCGCTTCCTCGCGCCGCGCGAGCAGATTGTGCGCCAGTAGGCGCAGCGTCTCGTCCGGATGGTTCAGCGCTCCGCGCAGCAGATGGGTGGTGTCGCGGCTGCGGCGGGTAGCGATGGCCAGCAGCGCGCGTGAGCCCAGATCGCTCGAGGGCAGAGCGGCGCGCAGGCGGGCAAGCGCGCCGCCGGCGCCGAAGTGACTGACGTGGCCGCGGATTTCACTCGCATACGCGGGCTGGCGCACGAGCTTCGGCTGCGGATGATGCAGGTCTTTCTCCAGGCGCGGATACACTAGGCCGACGAGCAGGATGAGCGCCGGGCCGAGCACGGGCAGCATGCCGCCGAGGGCGGCGAGCGTGAGCACGTTGAGTGCACGACGCTCACGCAACCGGCGCGGCAGCAGAACATGGCCGATGACGGCGCACAGCGCACTCAGCAGCGCGTTCAGGAGCAGCAGCGCCAGCACCCGGGTGGCGGCAGCGGACATCGATGCCGGTTGCAGCCAGTCGGCCAGGTGCGCAGTGACTGCGGCGATCATGGTGTGAGTCCAATGCCGCGATCGCG
>JAJZSQ010000116.1 GCA_021849615.1 Pseudomonadota bacterium | reverse complement strand
GGACCATTCCCTCCGGCCGCGAGCCTGCCACGACCACCCGCTCCCCGGGGCGCACGACGCCCGAGGCGACGGTGCCGGAGAAGCCGCGAAAATCGAGATTCGGACGGTTGACCCACTGCACCGGGAAGCGCAGCGGCTTCTCCTCGAGCCCTTCGCTGACGTCGATCGACTCCAGATGCTCGATGAGCGTCGGGCCGTCGTACCAGGAAGTGTGCTCGGAGCGGCGGATCACGTTGTCGCCGAAGCGCGCCGAGAGCGGAATGCTGGTGACGGAGGCGAACTTCAGCGGCGCGGCGAAGCCGAGGTAATCGGCCACGATGCGGTGGAAGCGCTCTCCGGAGAACTCCACCAGGTCGATCTTGTTGACCGCCAGCACGACGTGCTTGATGCCGAGCAGCGCGCAGATGTAGCTGTGCCGGCGCGTCTGGGTGAGCACGCCCTTGCGCGCATCGATCAGGATCACCGCCGCCTGGCTGTTCGAGGCGCCGGTGGCCATGTTGCGCGTGTACTGCTCGTGCCCCGGGGTGTCCGCGACGATGAACGCGCGCCGCGGCGTGGAGAAGAACCGGTAGGCCACATCGATGGTGATGCCCTGCTCACGCTCGGCCTGCAGGCCATCGACGAGCAGCGCAAGGTCCAGATCCTCCCCCGTGGTGCCGTGCTTGGCGCTGTCGCGCTCGAGCGCGGCCAGCTGGTCCTCGAGCACGAGCTGGGTGTCGTACAACAGCCGCCCGATCAGGGTCGATTTGCCATCGTCCACCGAGCCGCAGGTGAGAAAGCGCAGCAGCCCCTTGCGGGTGAGCGCGCCGTCAGAAGTAGCCGTCACGTTTCTTCTTCTCCATCGATGCCGCCTCGTCGCTGTCGATCAGCCGCCCCGAGCGCTCCGAGGTGCGCGAGGCGAGCATCTCGGCGATGATCTCATCGAGCGTCGCCGCACTGCTCTCGATCGCCGCCGAGAGCGGATAGCATCCCAGGGAGCGGAAGCGCACCATGCGCACCTGCTCGCGTTCCCCGGGCTTCAGCGCCATGCGCTCATCGTCGCGCATGATCAGCTGCCCGTCGCGCTCGATGACCGGGCGCGGCGCGGCAAAATACAGCGGCACGACCGGGATCTGCTCGGCGCGCGTGTACTGCCAGATGTCGAGCTCGGTCCAGTTCGAGAGCGGAAAGACGCGGATGGTCTCGCCCTGGCTGATCCGGGTGTTGTACAGGTTCCACAGCTCCGGGCGCTGGTTGCGCGGATCCCAGACGTGGCCGGCGGAGCGGAACGAGAAGACGCGCTCCTTGGCGCGGCTTTTCTCCTCGTCGCGCCGCGCGCCGCCGAAGGCGGCATCGAACTGCCACTGGTCGAGCGCCTGCTTCAGCGCCTCGGTCTTCATCACCTGCGTGTGCAGCTGCGAGCCGGAACTGATCGGATTGATGCCGCGGGCGAGCCCGTCGGGATTGGTGTGCACCAGCAGCTTCACGCCGTAGCGCTCGGCGATCGCATCGCGATGCTCGATCATTGCGCGGAACTTCCAGCGCGTGTCGATGTGCAGCAGCGGGAACGGCGGCTTGGACGGGTGAAACGCCTTCATCGCCAGGTGCAGCATCACGCCGGAGTCCTTGCCGATGGAGTACAGCATCACCGGATTGCGGAACTCCGCGGCGACCTCGCGGATGATGCCGATCGACTCGGACTCGAGTTGGCGCAGATGCGGCGTGAGCGCCGTGCGGAGTTGAGTGCTCATCGGGTCAGGCCGCCAGCGGCACGAGCGGGAACGCCCCCGCGGCGACGAAATAGGTGTTGCGGAAATCGGGCTTGCCGTAGCGCAGCGGCTGCCCGCCCGGGGCGAGCACCTGGCCGCCCGCGGCGCTGAGCACCGCGTGGCCCGCGGCCGTGTCCCACTCCATGGTCGGACCGAGGCGTGGATACAGATCGGCCTCGCCGCTCGCCACCAGACAGAACTTCAGCGAGGAGCCAACCGACACGCGCTCGTGCACAGAGTAACCCCCCAGGTACTGCTCGGTCTCCGGCGTCGCATGCGAGCGCGACACCACGGCCGTCAGACCGGCGGGCGGGACGGGGCGCACGTGCAGTGCCTGACGCGCTCCGGCGACACTGCCGTCGGCCGGCTGCGCACAGCGAAACGCACGAGCGGCCGGGACGTCGCCGGCGTAGAGCATCCCCGCCACCGGCGCGTAGACCACGCCGATCACCGGAGTGCCGGCACGCACCAGCGCGATGTTGACGGTGAAATCCCCGCGCCTTGCAATGAATTCCTTGGTGCCATCGAGCGGATCGACCAGAAAGAACACCGCATCGACCGCCGGGATCCGCCCGGCCGCACAGGACTCCTCGGCGACCACCGGGATCTGCGGCGCGAGCTCCGCCAGGTGCGCGAGGATCACGGCCTCGGCGGCATGATCGGCTTCGGTCACAGGCGAGCGGTCCGCCTTGTGCTCGACGGGACAGCCACGCAGGTAGATCGCGTGGGCTTCGCGCCCCGCGGCAACCGCCACGGGCAGCAGCGCCTCGAGCAACTTCGAATCGTCAGTCGGTGGCACAGGATCGTTCCTGAGGAAATCCAGTGCCCAAGTCTACACAAAGAGGCGCCCCGGGTCCGGTCGCGGGGCGCCTCGCCGCTCAGACTTTCCGGCTATGTGAATAGGCTCTCATCCGGCGGCCGGCTCAACCCTTGCGCACCGCCTCGACCTGGATGTGCAGCCGCACCCACATCTGGAACCCGATCGCCTTGCCGTAGCTGATGCCGTAATCGGCCCGGTTGAACTCGGCGTACGCGTCCGCTCCACAGCGATACTGATGGAAGAAGACGATCTCCTTGCACTCGAAATGCCGGATGTCGAGCGTCAGCGGCCGAGTCACCCCGTGCAGGGTGAAGTGGCCCAGCACCCGCGTCGGCGAGCCGTTTTTGAAGTCCGCCAGACGCCCGACGTAGGTTGCGGTCGGGTATTTCGCCACATCGAGGATCTGCGCGCCGCGCGCATCCTTGTTCAGCTGCGACTCCCCGAAGTCATCCGAGGCGGTCTGCACGGTCACGTGCACCGTGCCGGTGCGGGCCTTGCGGTCGAGCACGATGGTGCAGCTGGACTTGCGGAACACGCCGCGCCACACCGACAGACCGCCGAAGTGATCGGTCGAGAAGCTCGGGTGCGTGTGCGTCGGATCGCACACGTAGGTGACCGGTTTGGCGAACGCCGTGCCCACAGACAGCGCGGCGAGCGCCACCGGAATGATCAGCTTACTACTGAGACGCATCGAGATCCTCCAGAGTTGAACTGACGCGTCTGCCGGCGAAGACAGTGCTCCATCGGGCACGGCGCGAGCCGCTAGCCTACCGGCAGCGGCCCGCGGCGCGCCAGACGTTACATGCGTTTAACCGGCCTGGATCGGCGAGGCGGCCAGCGCCACGCCGAGGGACTGGGCCACCGCCGGATGGGTAATGGCGCCGGCGTGCACGTTCAGGCCGGCCGCGAAACCCGCGTCCAGGCGCAGCGCCGCCTGCCAGCCCAGATCGGCGAGCTGGCGTACGTACGGCAGCGTCGCATTGGTGAGCGCGAAGGTGGAGGTGCGCGCCACCGCGCCCGGCATGTTGGCCACGCAGTAGTGAACGACGCCGTCGACGACAAAGGTCGGCTCGGCGTGCGTCGTCGGCTTGCTGGTCTCGAAACATCCGCCCTGGTCGATGGCGATGTCCACCAGAACCGAGCCCGGCTGCATGCTCGAGAGCATCGCGCGCGTGACCAGCTTCGGCGCCGCGGCGCCGGCGATCAGCACCGCGCCGATGACCAGATCGGCCTCCGTCACCAGCCGCTCGATGGTCGCAGCCGTCGAGTACGCGGTGCGCAGCGAGGAGCCGAACAGATCCGACAGTTCGCGCAGCCGCTCGATCGAGCGGTCGACGACCGTGACGTCGGCATGCATGCCGACGGCCATCTGCGCCGCGTGCGTGCCGGCGACACCGCCGCCGAGAATCACCACTTTCGCCGGCAGCACGCCCGGCACGCCGCCGAGCAGCACGCCGCGCCCGCCGTTCGCCTTCTGCAGACAGTTCGCCCCGACCTGCACGGACATGCGCCCGGCGACCTCGCTCATGGGCGTCAGCAGCGGCAGCGTGCCGCGGCGCGTGACGGTCTCATAGGCAATTGCGGTGGCGCCGGACTTCATCAGCGCGCGCGCCTGCTGCGGATCGGGCGCGAGGTGCAGGTAGGTGAACAGCACCTGATCACGGCGCAGCATCGCGCATTCGCCCGGCTGGGGCTCCTTGACCTTCACGACCAGCTCGGCAGCGGCGAACACGTCCGCGGCGCTCGAGACGATCCGGGCGCCGACGGCCTGGTACTCCGCGTCTGCAATGCCGATCCCGGCGCCCGCGCCGGTCTCGATCAGCACCTCGTGACCGACGGCGGTGAGCTCGCGCACGCCCGCCGGAACCAGACCGACCCGATATTCATGAACTTTGATTTCGCGCGGAACGCCGATACGCATGCGAGATTCCCCCGGGGTTTGGATGGGGAACAGATTAAGCAGCGGCGCTGGCGGGAACTTGCGAAATGGCCGCGCCGGTCGACGCGACCAGCAGATTCTGCACCTATTAGCGCTCTTTATGGCAGAATATTTCGCATATGGAGCTCGACCGCTACGATCACGCCATCCTGCGCCGACTGCAGCAGGACGCCCGCATCACCAATGCCCGCCTGGCGAGCGAGGTCAATCTATCGGAGTCCGCCTGCCTGCGGCGCGTCAAGGCGCTCGAGGACTCCGGGCTGATCGAAGGCTACACGACGCTGGTCAACCAGCACCGGGCGGGCTATCCGGTGAACGTATTCGTCAACATCACGCTCGACCGGCAGAGCCAGTCTGGACTCGAAGCGTTCGAGGCGGCGGTGCGCAGGATTCCGCAGGTGATGGAGTGCTACTTGATGACCGGCGAGCACGACTACCTGCTGCGACTGGTGGTGGCCGATCTGGATGATTTCGAGCGCATCCACAGCCAGCACCTGACACGATTGCCGAGCGTGGTGCGCGTGCAATCGAGTTTTGCGATGCGCACGGTGACGCGCTCTGCGGTGCTGCCGGTGCGCGTTCCCACCCCTCGATGACACCGCGGCGCGCCGCGAAGCCGCCTGGCGCATCGAGCGTGCACGGGCACGCCTGAGCCTGTAAGGACCGTGCACTTTCATTCACGCCGCGCGGCGCGCGTCGATAACATCGCCTGCATCCCGCGCTGAGCCCCGGCGCCGCACACCCGAGACACAAGGCATACAGATCATGGCCCCCCTGCAGACGATCGAGGCTGTTCTGCTCGACATGGACGGAACTCTCGTGAACTCGATCAAGGCCGCCGAACGCGTCTGGAGCGCCTGGGCGCACCGGCACGGCCTCGACGTTGAGACCTTCCTCCCGACGATCCACGGCGTTCAGTCGGTCGAGACGATCCGGCGGCTCGCGCTGGCGAACCTCGATCCGGTGCGCGAAGCCGCTGCGATTACGCAGGCGGAAATTGACGACACCGACGGGATCGAAGCGATCGCCGGTGCGGCTGAGTTTCTCGGCGCGTTGCCCGCGGCGCGCTGGGCGGTAGTGACGTCGGCGCCCCGGGCCCTCGCGCTGCGCCGGCTGCGGGCAGCGGGCCTGCCCGCGCCTGCATTGCTGATCGCCGCTGAAGATGTGCGCCACAGCAAGCCCGCCCCGGAGTGCTTCGAGCTCGCCGCCCGGAACCTCGGCACGACGGCCGACCAATGCCTCGTGTTCGAGGATTCACTCGCGGGGATCACGGCCGCGGAGCGCGCTGGCGCGACGGTGCTGGTCGTGACCGAGACCCACGCGCGGCCGATGCCCGTCGAGCACTGCACCATCCGCGATTACCGCGAGCTGCTCGTGCAATCCTCACCGGATGGCGAGATCACGATCCGCCACGCTCGCGCGCCCGAGGGGGCCTCGGCCGGCATGTTCTGCCGGTTGCGCGCGCCGGCTGCGACTCGACCCTCTCTCACTTAGGCCGCACCGAATCCGTGCACCAACGTCACACCGGTCTCACGCCCGCGGTCGGGCTCGCGCGCGCAGCACCGGGCTCGAGAGCACCTGCGGATTCACCACATTCATCGGCGCACCAGCCGCGTACGCGTTGATTTGATCGAAAATATCCGCGAACTGCAGATCCCACTCCTCGCGTGTGACATAGCCGATGTGTGGCGTGCAGATGACGTTGTCGAGTTGAATGAGCGGGTCCGACGCGCGCACCGGCTCGTCATCGTAGACGTCCAGCGCCGCCAGAGCCGGCCGCCCGGCCCGCAGAGCCGTCAGCAATGCGCCGGTTTCGACCAGGCCCGCTCGACTGGTGTTGACGAGCATCGCCGAGGACTTCATTCGCGCCAAATCTTCGCCCGTGACGATGTGTCGCGTGGCTTCGACGAGCCGCATGTGCAGGGAGACGACGTCGCACGTCTCGAAGAACTGCGCCTTGCTCTGTGCGACGGCCCAGCCTTCGGCGCGCGCCAGTTCGCGAGAAGACTCGCGCGCCCAGATCAGCACCTCCATACCGAAAGCGCGCGCATAGGCCGCTACGGCCTTCCCGATGCGTCCGTAGCCGTAGATCCCGAGGACCTTGCCGCGCAGGGTCTTACCGACGCCCGATTGGATCGCGTCTCCTGCGGTCCGGCCGGGGGGTATCCCCCCGGCCGGACACCGTTTCTACGGCGGCAGCTCTCGAGGTGAATCTCGAAAATTGTCGAGCGATAGACCAGTCGGTTGACCCTGGAGTGAACCGCGCCGGATTTCCTGGAGACCTCGCTTCTTGACAGGATGGAGTCAAAGTAAAAATACGTCGAAGGGATATTCAGCCTGGATCCGGGAGCGACCGGCACGACTGTTCCAGGAGCACGTGGAGGAGAGTCCCACGTGCTGGGCAGCGAAGCAGTCGATTGCCGGGAAGATCGGCTGCTCTGCAGCGTCGATCCGCTTGTGGGTGATGAAGGTGAGCGAGCCCTTCCAAATTGCGGCCGTGTCCCGGGCGCGCTGATCACGATTAGCGAGGGAACGGGCCCCGACACGCGCAAGAATCTCGCTCGCACAGGGCGGGTTCCATCAGCGGGCCGGGATAATATTCATTTGTTCGCGCTCATTGACTGGGTCCGGGGTTCTGGTGAAATGCAGATCCGATTGATTTTCGGGTTACCCGAGTCATGCTGCTTCGAGCCGCCACTCCTGAGGACGTGCTGTCCGTGGCGCGAGTGCACGTCCGGTCTTGGCAGGCGGCGTATCGGAATCTGTTGCCGGCTGAGTATCTTGATCGGCTACGCCCCGAGGATCGAGCGAAGCATTACGATTTTGCGACCAGCGACCCGAGTAAACCCTCAATCACCATAGCCGTGGAAGGCGGCTTGGTCGTCGGATTTGCAACTGTGGCGCCGGCGCGCGGCCCCCATGCTCGGGGCGGTGGCGAACTCTGCGCCCTGTATGTGGACCCAGATTGGTGGGGGCGGCGTCTGGGGCTAGCTCTGCTCCAGCAGGGTCGCTCTCGGCTGCGCGAGATCCGATTTCAAAACGCGGTCCTATGGGTCATGGTAGGCAACACGCGTGCCGAGCGCTTCTACAGCGTACACGTACCGGGCTTTGCATCTTTTGGCCTGCTCACCCCGCGGTGCCGCCTCTATCCGCTTCCTGTTCGTCGCGCCAGCGCTTTGCCTCCGGCTTCTTAGACCCCCAGTCACCCGGGCAGCCCTTGCCGTGCAGCTAGCATTTCCCCGTGTCGGGCATGCAGAGGACTTTCACCTCCAAGAGGGTGCGCCCTGCCGGGCGCACCAAACGAGAACGCCGCCCGGAGGCGGCGTTCTCGCAGCCCGGTGCAAACCGGTGGATTTACACGCGCGGTGCGTCTGCAGCCGAGCGGTGGCGACGGCGTTGCAGTGCCGTCAGGCCAGCTAAAAGGCCCAGGGCACCGGCGAACAGCGCAAAGCTCCCCGGCTCCGGCACACTCGAGGTGGTGGTTGAAATCGAGAAGGTGCCGGTGGGGCGCGAGTTGCAGGACGAGAGGGTAAGGGTAGTGCACGAGATATATGCCGTACCGGATCCGTACAGATTAACCTGTTCGGTCTGGCCCGCAGTCACGCCGCTGCCCCGGTTCACGCTGAATGAAAGGCCGTAGTAATCCAGGAGCAGGTTGCTGATGTAGTTGCTGTTCGTCGTGGCCGAGGATGGGAAGAGCAGATTGTCGTTGCCAAAAGAGCTTTTCGGCTCAATCAATCCCGTGATCGAATACTGGTCCCAGGTCCCCGTCAGCGAGGTGATGAGGTAAGAGCCGTCCGCTTGCGACTGCGCGGTGAGCGAGCCGCTCCCGCTCGGGTTGCCGCTGTAGCTGTTACTGCTGTAGGACCAGTTCCAAGACATCGTGCTGGCGTGTGCAGCCGTTACGCTCAGGGCGCCGACTGCCGTGAGGGCGATTGCGGCCAGCAGGCGGGTGCTGCGTGCGGGGATGTGCTTCAAGAGACCTCCATTTATTCCATGCCATTGATCGGCGTCACGGTCCGATGCGTATTTAATGCAAGTTGTATGCCAGTCCAAAAAAAAATATTCTGGCATAATGACTTATGCTGCATGGGGGGACCAGAGAGTCTCCGCCTATGTAAAAACAACCGACGCCGGTGAGGCCGGCTGAACGATTGACTCGAGCAGCGGGCCGGTCTGGCTCCCCTGACCCGCCGGCCGATCCCGCCAGCCCGGATGCCGAAAGCGGCGCTGACCCCGCCCGTTTGGGGGCGGGGTCAGCGCTTGGGTCTCGGCTCAGTCGTTCAGCACCACGAATACCCGTTTGACGGTGAGCGTGCCGTTCGCCCCATAGGCACCCTCGGCAAAGATGCCGAGCACCGAGGCGTTGCTGAGGTCCGTGTTCAGTGCAGTCGTGAAGTCGCTGAAGGTACCGACCGTATGCTACCGTCGCCTCGACGTAGCGATGGCACACCGCAATGACCCGGTGGATCGACTCCCCGGTGACCCTGGACACCCCGGAGAAAGGCATCTGCCGCGACAGCAGCAGCACAAACGCCTCGAACAGCAGCGAGAACCCGGAGAGCTTGCCGGCCCACGGCGGGC
>JAJZSQ010000115.1 GCA_021849615.1 Pseudomonadota bacterium | reverse complement strand
CGGGCCCAGATGAACTTCCACGGCCGCGCGCCCTCGAGCTGCGCGCCGATCCGGTACCACGCCCATCCGCACGCCGCCACGGCGCCGACGCGGATGAGCGCGATGCCGGCCAGCCCGGCGAATCCGACGTGTACCAGCGCCAGATCGACGCTGCGCGCACCGGCAAAGATCACCAGCGCAGCCAGCGCCGCAGCCCCGAGGAGCAGCACGAGCACACGCACCGCCTTCATGCCGGTCTCGCGGTGAACACCGGGGTGCCGGTGGGGCGCGTGCGCTCCGGCTGCACGTCGAACGCCTGCATGTAGCGGACGAACTGCTCGCGCACCTGCAGAGGATCGAGTCCAAACGCCTCGAGGCTGTGCTGATGGACCCCGTAGCCGCCGTGCGGCGCACGGCGCAGCGACTCGCGCATCCGCTCCTCGGCTTCGGTGCTGAGCGTCAGACCACAATGGCCGTACATGCGCCGCACCGTGTGCAATGGCGCTCCGACGAGATCGGCATAATGCAGGTGCAGAATCCCTTCGGCGGCGCCGCTGACGGCCATCATGCGCGCTGCGCCGTCCGCCCAGCGATCGCATACTTCGCGGCCGATCTGGGCGCAATCGAGCCGCAGCGTAAACGGACGGCGCAGCATCTCAGTCAGCTTCGCGACCGAGGCGATCACCTTCAGAGGATCGCGGTGCAGCATGACCACGGGTGCGTCGGGATACACCTTGCGCAGCGCATCGAGGGCAAACACGTGATCGGGACTCTTCAGCACCCACTGCCGACCCGGCGGTCCCTGCGCATCCAGATGCTGCAGGAACCTGCGGTGAAAGCGATAGGCCGGTTCATGTCCCTGCCCGTCCAGCCAGTCCCGATAGGCCGGAATGTAGTAGACGGTATCGAAGCGCAGACTGCGCAGCGTCTGCCCGGTGATCTCGGTGCATTCCTGGGGCGCATCGGCGCTGAGCAGATGCATGTGCGAGAGTCCCGGCGCCAGCAGCCGAAAGAGCGCCAGCTGGCGCGCCACGCGCGCGCGGCGCGGATCGCTGCGTCCGCTGCGCCCGTGCAGCGGAAACGGGTAGAGCATCTGCCAGCTGCGCGGCGCGGCGTTGCGTGGATCGAGCGCGAGCAGAGAGTGCAGGAAGGTCGAGCCGCTGCGTGGCAGGCCGGTGATGAAGATCGGCCGGCCGATCGGCCGCTGCAAGATGCTGCCGTCGGACTCCTCGGCGAGGTCCATGCGCAGCAGGTTGCGCAGACAGCGCAGTACGTCGAAGCGCGCCGCGACATGCCCGAACACGCTCAGCTGCGCCTGGCCCTGCAACGCGCTCAGGAGTTGTTCGAGCGCCACCTCGACCGTCGGATCGGACCAACGCTCGCGCGCCAGTTCGCGCAGCGCCGTCTCGATGAGTGCGTGCGCCCGAAGCGGCTGAACCCGCTGCAGCGCCCGCACCGCCTGCCGTTGCCAAGCAGCCATATGCACCTCGCTTCCTCATCGCCCGTACGAGACGGCAATGTCGAGTGCATGAGGTGATGGACCGGCCCGACGGAGGCAGTGGCGCCGTGCACCCGTCGCGCGTCCCTGGCCGTCCCGATCAGCGGCGCGGCAGCGACCACGACACACACTTCAGGGCGGCACGGTGCCGCTGATGCATGCGTCCGGGAAATACGTAGTTTCACGCAACCGCAACTGATGAGACAGCTGCGCGAGCAACCCGGGAGCGCCTCAGGCAGCGGCGCGAGCGCGCCGCTGCACTACAGTGCGTGCTCGCGAGTCTCGCGGAAGACGATGTCGGGCCAGCGCTCCCGAGTCAGCTCGAGGTTGACCCGGGACGGCGCCAGATACACCGGCGCGTCGCTGTGATCGACGGCGAGGTTCTCGTAGGCGCGAGTGCGGAACTCCTCGAGCTTGCGCGCATCGTCGCAGACGATCCAGCGGGCCGTGTAGACATTGACCGGCTCGAACACGCAGCTGACCCCGTACTCGTCCTGCAGGCGGAAGGCGACCACCTCGAACTGCAGCGGTCCGACCGCCCCGAGGATCTGATCATTGTTGCGCAGCGGCTTGAACAGCTGGGTCGCACCCTCCTCGCACAGCTGCGCCAGCCCCTTCTGCAGCGCCTTCATCTTCAGCGGATCCTTCAGCACCGCGCGACGGAAGATTTCCGGGGCGAAGTTCGGCACTCCGGTGAACACCAGCCGCTCGCCTTCGGTGAACGTATCGCCGATGTTGATCGTGCCGTGGTTGTGCAGTCCGATGATGTCCCCCGCGAAGGCTTCCTCGGCATGCTCGCGCTCGGCCGCCATGAACGTGAGCGCATCGGAGATGCGCACCTCCTTGCCGAGCCGCACGTGATGCAGGCGCATGCCGCGGCTGTAGCGGCCCGAGCACAGCCGCATGAAGGCGATGCGATCACGATGCCCCGGATCCATGTTGGCCTGGATCTTGAAGACGAAACCGGTGAGGGCCGGTTCGATCGGCTCGACCGTCCGCTCGCGCGCCGCGCGCGCCAATGGTCCGGGCGCATGGCGGGTGAACGAGGCGAGCAATTCCTCGACCCCGAAATTATTGATCGCCGAGCCGAAGAACACCGGCGTCTGCCGTCCGGCGCGATACGCCTCGGGGTCGAACGGCTCGGTCGCTCCGCGCACCAGCTCGATCTCCTCGCGCACCGCGGCGACCTCGGCGCCGAGAAACTCCTCGGCCGCCGCACTCGAGAGTCCCTCGATCACCTGGTTCTCGCCCATACGGCCACGCTCGGCGGCGTTGTAGACGTACAGCCGGTCCTCGAGCAGGTGGTAGATGCCGCGCAGCGCCCGTCCCATGCCGATCGGCCAGGTCACCGGTGCGGTGCGGATGGCGAGCACGCGCTCGATCTCATCGAGCAGCTCGATCGGCGCGCGCCCCTCGCGGTCGAGTTTGTTGATGAACGTCATGATCGGCGTGTCGCGCATGCGGCACACCTCCATCAGCTTGATGGTGCGCTGCTCGACGCCTTTGGCGCAGTCGATCACCATCAATGCCGAATCGACCGCGGTCAGCGTGCGGTAGGTGTCCTCGGAGAAGTCCTCGTGGCCCGGCGTATCGAGCAGGTTCACGATGCACTGCCCGTACGGGAACTGCATCACCGAGGACGTCACTGAGATGCCGCGCTGCTGCTCGAGCCGCATCCAGTCCGAGGTGGCATGGCGGTCGGCCTTGCGGCCCTTGACGGTACCGGCCATCTGGATCGCCCCGCCGAACAGCAACAGCTTCTCGGTGAGCGTCGTTTTACCGGCATCCGGATGTGAAATGATGGCAAACGTCCGCCGTCTGCGGACTTCAGCAGCGAGTTCAGTCATGGGTCTCAGGCGTCAGGTGTGGTCGGCGCGGTCCGCGCGCAGGGTCAATTTCAATACACAGGCGTCTTCACGGCCGTTGACCGCCTGATAGTAACCGCGGCGCATGCCGATCTGCTGGAAGCCGAGCGAGTGGTAGAGCGCGAGCGCCGCGCAGTTCGATGGGCGCACCTCGAGGAAGGCATCGAGCATGCCGGCGGCCGCGCCATGCGCGAGCAGATGCTCGAGCATGCGCCGGCCGTAGCCGCGGCCGCGATGCTCCTCGGCAATGCACAGGTTGAGCACGTGCATCTCCCCCGCCCCGAGGCTCATCACGCCGTAGCCGGCGACCCGCTCGTCGAGCATCAGTACGCGGCAGACGTACCCGACGCGCAGGCAATCTCTGAAGATGCCCGCGGTCCAGGGAAAGGTGTAGGCCGCCCGCTCGATGGCGAAGACCTCCGCAACGTCCCCGCCGCACATCGGGCGGATCGAGGCCGGCGGCGGCGACTTGAGCAGTTCAGGAGCGGTGGCCATCGTTCGGTTCTGGGTCGCGCAACTGCGCGAACAGGCTGCGTGCGAACTTGAGATCTTCCCACGCCTTGCGCTTCTCGGCAGGCGAGCGCAGCAGATAGGCCGGATGATACGTCACGACGAGCGGCACGTTGTGCTCACCAAACGTGTGCGCCCGGCCGCGCAGCCGCCCGAGCGGTGCGTCGGTGCCGAGCAGCGTCTGCGCCGCGATGCGCCCGACGGCCAGCAGCAGCTTCGGGCGCACCAGCGCGATCTGCCGGTGCAGGTAGGGAAGGCAGGCGGCGACCTCCTCCGGCCGCGGGTCGCGGTTGCCGGGCGGGCGGCTCTTGAGGATATTGGCGATGTACACGTTCGTCTCGCGGCCGAGCCCGATCGAGCGCAGCATCGCATCGAGCAGCTGCCCGGCCCGGCCGACGAACGGCTCCCCGCGGCGGTCTTCCTCGGCGCCCGGCGCCTCGCCGATCACCATCCACTCGGCCCGCCGATTGCCGACGCCGAACACCGCTTGCGTGCGGGTCTCGTGCAGCGCGCAAGCGGTGCAGGTTCGAACCTGCGCAAGCAGCTGCTCCCACGCCTCGGCCGCCCCCGCGGCGCCCGGCCGCTCGGGTGCGGATCCGGCGCCGGCACTCGGTGGCGGCTCGACGGACTCCGGCTCGGGCGCCGCCGCCGGCACGAGCTCGGACGGGATCTCAGTCGTTGCAGTCGCCGCGGGCACGGCCCGCGGCACCCAGCAGTCGATGCCGAGTGCCTCGAGGTACTCGGCGCGACGCGCCCCGCCGCTCATGAGTGCGGCCGCTCCTGCGGCAGCCGACGCCGGCGGCGCAGGCGGCGCCAGAGCCACTGCAGGGGTGCCGAGACCGCGTAGCCGCCGAACATGACGAGCAGAATCAGCGGCGGATCGCTCGCGATCAGCACGAACGCCAGCGGTACGAACAGCAGGAAGATGAAGCGGATCGGCCCATCGAAATCGATGGTCTTGAAGCTGTAGAAGCTGAATCGGCTGACCATGAGCGCCCCGGCGAGCGCTGTCACGGTAAAGGCCACGATCAAGCCCGTCAGGCCCGGCTCTCGCCACTGGCTCGAGACCCACACGAAGCCGGCCACCGTGGCCGCGGCCGACGGGCTGGGCAGCCCCTCGAAGAAGCGCTTATCGACGCTGGCGGTGCGGACATTGAAGCGGGCCAGGCGAAGCGCCGCCGCCGCGGCATAGAAGAAGCACGCCAGCCAGCCGAACCGGCCCCAGGCGCGCCCGTACTCCGCGATACGCACCACGCCCCACTGGTAGGCGACGATGGCCGGCGCGACGCCGAAGGAGACCATGTCCGAGAGGCTGTCATATTCCTTGCCGAACGCACTCTCGGTCCGCGTCAGGCGCGCCATGCGCCCGTCGAGCGAGTCGAACACCATCGCGATGAACACGGCCATGCCGGCCTGGGCGAAGTGCTTGTCGATGGCCGCGACGATGGCGTAGAAGCCGGAAAACAGGCTGGCGGTGGTCAGCAGGTTCGGCAGCAGGTAAAAGCCCCGCCGCGGCCGGCGCAGCGCGTGCGCTTCAGGCACGGGGTCATCGCTGTCGGGACGTGGATTCTCGGACATGGCGCGGGCGGACTCGGGCTGGCCTTTCGGGGAGTTTACCGGCACATCTTATCAGCTTGGGCCCAGCTGTTATGATGCGGGCTTACCCCGAGGCCAAGATCCCTGTCATGAGACTCTCGCACTATCCGATCCAAACCACCAAAGAAACCCCCGCCGAAGCGGAGATCGTCAGCCACCAGCTGATGCTGCGCGCCGGGCTCATCCGCCGGCTCGCCGCAGGCCTGTACAGCTGGCTGCCGATGGGCCTGCGCACGCTGCGCAAGGCCGAGACCATCATCCGCGAGGAGATGAACCGCGCCGGGGCGTTCGAGGTGCTGATGCCGGTCGTGCAGCCGGCCGAGCTGTGGCAGGAGTCGGGCCGCTGGGGGAAATACGGACCGGAGCTGCTGCGCCTGAAGGACCGCCATCAGCGGGATTTCGTGGCCGGACCGACCCACGAGGAGGTCATCACGGACATCGCGCGGCGGGAACTGAAGAGCTACCGGCAGCTGCCGGTGAACTTCTACCAGGTGCAGACCAAGTTCCGCGACGAGATCCGCCCGCGGTTCGGGGTGATGCGGGCGCGCGAGTTCGTCATGAAGGACGCCTATTCGTTCCATGCCGATGAGCCGTCCCTCGAGGCCGGCTACCGGCTCATGCACGAGACTTACACGCGCATCTTCACGCGCATGGGGCTCGATTTCCGCGCCGTGCGCGCCGACTCCGGCCCGATCGGCGGGGACGTCTCGCAGGAATTCCATGTCCTGGCCTCCTCCGGCGAGGACGCCATCGTGTTCTCGGATGGCGACGGCTACGCCGCCAACATGGAGGCAGCCGAGGCGCTCGCCCCGGCCGAGGCGCGTCCCGCCCCCGGTGAGCCGCTGCAGAAGGTGCCGACCCCCGGGGCCAAGACCATCGAGGCCATCGCCAAGCTGCTCGGTGTGCCGCCGCAGCACTGCCTGAAGACGCTGCTGGTCGAAGGCGACGGCGAAGGCGATGCGGCGGTCGTGGCGCTCGTGATCCGCGGCGATCATGAACTGAACGCCACCAAGGCGCAGCACCTGCCGGGCGTCGCCGCCCCGCTGCGCATGGCCGGCGCCGAGCGGATCCACCAGGCCACGGGCGCGGAAGCCGGCTTCATCGGTCCGGTGGGCCTGAAGTGCCGCATTTACGCCGATCACAGCGCGCTCGCCGTGGCGGACTTCGTCTGCGGTGCCAACGAGAAGGACATGCACCTGACGGGCGTGAACTGGGACCGCGACATCCAGGGCTACGTGGCCGCCGACCTGCGCAACGTGGTCGAAGGCGACCCGAGCCCGAGCGGTCAGGGACGACTGAAGCTCGCCCGCGGCATTGAGGTCGGTCACATCTTCCAACTCGGCCGCAAGTACAGCGATGCGCTCAAGGCGCTGGTGCTCGATGAGTCCGGCCGGGAAGTGACTCTGCTGATGGGCTGTTATGGCATCGGCGTGACGCGCGTCGTGGCAGCGGCGATCGAACAGAATCACGATGAGCGCGGCATCATCTGGCCGGAGCCGCTCGCCCCGTTCCAGGTGGTCCTGGTGAGCCTCGGGGCGCAAAAGGCCCCGCAGGTGCGCGAGACGGCCGATCGACTCTATGGGGAGCTCACGGCCGCGGGCATCGAGGTGCTGTACGACGACCGCGACGCGCGCCCCGGGGTGAAATTCGCCGATGCGGAGCTGCTGGGCATTCCGCACCGGCTGGTGGTGGCCGAACGGGGCCTGGCGGCCGGCCGCCTGGAGTACCGGCATCGACGCGAGAGCGAGAGTGTGGAATTCCCGGCCGATGAGGCCCTCAGCTTCCTGCGTGCGCGGATCGGCCACTAGGGCCGCAGCGGCGCTGTTCATCGCGCTCGCGCTCGCGTTCGGCCCACGGGCCGAGGCGCGCGGGCAGCGCGATCCGGCGCTGCGCCCGATCGTGCAGCACGCGATCCGGCGGGCGCAGTGCTTCATGAACCGCTACGACGCGGCGGTCTGGTACACGCTGATGGAGCCGCGCATGGCGCGCTTCGTGCGCAACCCCGCCGAGCGGCTGAAGATCCTGAAGCAGGTCTACTGCGTCACGCATCAGCCAGGGGCAGCGAAGGTGCCCCCTGGACTGGTGCTGGCGGTGATGCAGGTCGAGAGCGATTTCAACCGCTGGGCCGTCTCCGGCAGCGGTGCGGTCGGCCTGATGCAGGTGATGCCCTACTGGCCCGAGCGGCTCGGCATGAAGGGCTACGAGTTGGTCCACGTCGCAGCCAACATCCGCATGGGCTGCGCCATTCTGCGCTATTACCTGTCGATCACCCACGATGACGTGCGCCTCGCGCTCGAGGAATACAACGGCAGCGTCGGGCGGCACTTCTATCCCGATCGCGTGCTGAGTGCCTGGGAGAACTGGAGCGGTGCGGATGATCTGGGCTTCCCGGTGCGCGCCGCGCGCACGGTCGCGGCCCGCCGTTGACGGCCGCGCGCGGCCGCGGCGCGAAATCCGGGGTTGCCAACACCGGCCAAGCCGTTCAAGCTTGGGCTCACCGGGATCCTGATCCGCTCCGCCAGGAGCCGACCGCCGCGCGCGAGTGATTCCCGGTCTGTTCGCGCCGAGCGCCCTATCCATGATTCGAGGCGCAGGCCAACTGCGGTTGCGCTCTCGTGGGGGGCGCGTGATCGCAGCGAGCGTTGCGCGGCCCCGGGCGGGCCGGATCGCGCTCAAACGACCGCACTGCGGTACCGCCACGAAATCTGGGAGCAGACGCATGACCGATCCCGCCACCGCGCGGAGCGACGTCACCGCCATCAACAAGATCAAGCGCCTCTCGTCGCAAGCCCTGCTCGCGGGCATGATCGGCAACATCCTCGAGTGGTACGACTTCGGCCTGTACGGCTATCTCGCACCCGTGATCGGCGCGCACTTCTTTCCCTCCACGAACCCCATTGCCTCCCTGCTCGGCGCCTACGGCGGATTCGCCATCGGTTTCGCGGTGCGTCCGCTCGGCGGCGCAGTCCTCGGCCATATCGGCGATCGGGTCGGCCGCAAGGCGGTCCTGATCGCCTCGGTGGTACTGATGGGTGTGGCCACCAGCGCAATCGGCGTGCTGCCGACGTACCAACAGGTCGGCCTGTGGGCACCGGCGCTGCTGCTCCTGGTGCGCATCTTCCAGGGCTTCTCCGTGGGCGGGGAATTCACCGGCTCGGTGTCGTATCTGATCGAGACTTCGCCTCGCCACCGGCGCGGCATCGCCGGCAGTTTCGCCAACATCGGCTCGACCGGCGGCTACCTGCTCGCTGCCGCTGCGGCGACGGGCACCGTGTTGCTCTCGGCGCACGATCCGCACTTGCACTGGGCGTGGCGCGTCCCCTTTCTCGCCGGCGGCATCATCGCGGTCCTCGCGTACTGGATGCGCACGAATCTCAGCCACCGCGGCTACGAGCCCGACCCGACCGACGACGAGCCACGCGAGCTGCCGATCAAACAGGCCTTAACCCAGGCGCCGCGCGCGATGGTGCTCGCCATCCTGTTCACGTGGGGATACGGGGTCGCCGACTACCTGACACTGGTGTTCCTGCCGACCTTCGCCAGCAAGTTCGGACATCTGGCGAGCAGCAGCGCCCTCGCGATCAACACCATCGGGGAGGGTGTGGCGATCTGCGCGATTCCGATCGCGGGGTGGCTGACTGACCGCGTGCTGCGCCGGCGCA
>JAJZSQ010000114.1 GCA_021849615.1 Pseudomonadota bacterium | reverse complement strand
CCCCGCATCGCGCTCGGCCTGCCCGAGCAGCCTCTCGAGGTCCACCGCGCGCAGCGATCCGTCGTGCAGCTCGACCGCCCCCTGTGCGCGCAGTTGTGCCAGGGCGCGGCTGACGACGACGCGCACCGAGCCGATCATCGCGGCGAGCTCGCGCTGCGGCAGATCCAGCAGCAGATTCCCCTCGCCGGACCCGAAGTGGCGCAGGAGCAGGTGTGCCAGGCGGGTCGGGGTATCGCAGAGGGCCAGATCGCTCGCCAGATCGGCCAGCTCGCGCAATTTTCCGGCGCAGTAGCGGTGCGCGGCGAGGTCGAGTGGACGCAGCCAGCGCAGCCACCCGCTCCAGTTCGCCAGCGGCGCCGTCAGGATGTGCACCGGAGTGAGGCTCCACGCGCTCACCGCGTGCGCCCGCCCGTCGAGCAGGCTGACCACATCGAACCCATCGCCCGGGCCGAGCAGCCACAGCGTCAGTTCGCGTCCGTCGCGAGGATTGGAGCGCACGATCTTGACGCGCCCGGAGACGATCAGGCGAAAGTGCTGGGCGGAATCCGCCGGGCCCATGAGCTGGCGCCTCGCCGGCGCGCGCTCCTCGCTCATCGCGGCGAGGAGCCGCCGGAGCGTCGGTGAATCGATGCCGGCAAAGAGCGGGCTCGAACGCAGGGCGGAGAGCAGTTCCATGAGCGGACATCGTGCACGGTCGGGGCGCACAGCGACAATTCGCACTGACCGCATCGAGATGCGCCGGCCACCGACGCCCGTGCGCACTTACCACGATGGCCATCCGCGGATCGCCTCCGCGCGGCGCACTGCGCTCTGCCGGGGCGGGCAGAGGCGCCGGGCAGACCGCACGGGAGCGGAGCAGATTCCGCACCGGCTCCCGCCCCCCGATTGCCCTCGGGTGCCACTGCGCTCGGACGGACTCCCTGCGGCCGGGGCCGCTGCCGCGCGACCTGCGCTTCGGGGGGGGCGATTCTGTGCCGACTCTCCGGGCCGGCCCCCCGTGGCCTCCGTCGGCAACCGGGCCAACTCCGTATGTGGCATTCCCACCACAGCGGCCTGCGCTCGGCACGCGCACCGCGACCGGCACCGCGACCGGCACCGCTGTCATCCCGCCGTATTACCTCAATACTGCACCGCACGGGTTCGCCGGGGAGCACCCTTCCCTCTCTCTAATGAAGGGCCGGTGCAACAATACTGTCACAAATCCGCAACGGCAGTGTCATTCTGAACCCCTACTGTGCGAGTCCTTGGTGCGCGGTCGCATCCGCGCAACGCAAATAAAATGTCACGAGGAATCGCACCATGACTCGTCTTACCTCCCGCCGCGTCGCGTCCCATTCGAGCGTCGCTCTGGCCGTTGCTGCGGCCCTGTCCGCCGCCGCACATGCGGCACCGGCCCCTGCGCTGGCACTCTCCCCCGCTCCGGGGCCGATGATCGCGATGAGCACGCTGCAGGAAGTGATCGTCACAGGTAAGGCGTTGCAGCTGAAAAGCCTCAAGCAGCGCTCGATTTACGAGTCCGCATACGGCGACAAGGCCCTGGACCGCCAGCAGCTGAAGTCCGCCGGCGTGGTCGGCGGCGCCGCCCAGGCCCTCTCATTTGCCCCGGGCGTCAGTGTCTCGGGCTACGGCCAGACCGGCGGTACGAAGGCTTCGATCAGCGTCAACGGCCTGAAGCAAGGCTGGGGCGGGTTCTCTGGCGGCACGATCGATGACGGCAGCATCGCGGTGAGCTTCGACGGCATCCCGATGGTCAACGCCGCCACGGGCCTCTGGGAGACCCCCGAAGTGCCGCAGACCGGCATCCTGCAGGGTGCGCGCGTGACGTACGGTCCGGGCGACCCTGAATATCGCTGGTACAACAATATCGGCGGCAGCGTGAATTTCGTTCCCGTGCAGCCGACCGCCCAGGCCGGCGGCAGCGTGGCGCTCACCTACGGCAGCTTCGCAACCGAAAACGCCGTAGTCATCCTGCAGACCGGCAAGATCGACGGCTGGGAGACGGTGTTCGCCGGCGGCGGCGGGCGCTCCGACAGCTTCCGCACCTCGCCGGACGGCTTCAACTGGCCGACGCGCAATTTCGCCGGCTTCTTCAAGACCCGCAAGGAATTCCGCAATGGCGATGTGAGCTTCGGTGCCTACATCGGCGACGGCCATGGCTGGCGCCCGACGCCGATCCCGCTGACCCCGAACGCGCTGATCAGCGCCAACGGCCAGGACGCGAACGGCAATCCGCTGCCGGGTCCGCTGTTCAGCCAGCAGACCACGGGCTTCTACAGCGCCATCAATTCGAGCGTCTGGAAGAAGAACGACTACAACCGCACCTGGCTCGTCTACGCCCGGCAGAACATCCAGCTCGACAAGCACGTGACGCTGCACAACCAGCTGTGGTATCGGCAAGGCAACCGCCTGCACGTCCATTACAACAACTATGTTGCCGGCGCCGGCAACCTGTACGAGCACAACAATCCGTTCTCGCACATGTATGGCGATAAGATCTGGACCGACATCTACCTGCCGTACAACAAGATCGGCGTCGGCGGATTCTTCATCAACACGGTGTACAACTCGCGCAACCAGTTCTACAGCCCGAATGCGTGCGTGACCCTGACGAGCCCCGTCACCTACAGCGCCTACGGTCAGAACCCGACGACGCTCGCCACGGGATCGACCGTCTGTGGCTCGGCCGCCGTGCCGAATGCCAATTACCGCAGCAACTACTGGCACGTGACCAATCTGGATGCATTCCTCCAGGACGCCATCACGCCGATTGACTCGCTGACGATCACCCCGGGGATCCGTGCGGTGAGCTTCCAGACCGACTATAACCCGAATGGGGCGACGGAATACCCCGAGGCGGTCGCACTGGATGCCTACTGCAACACCGTCGGCGGCTCGTGCGCCTTCTCCGGGCATGACCAGGGCAAGCTCGGCTCGGTGCGCACGAACTACGACAAGGTCGAGCCTTCGGTGAGTGCCCGCTGGCAGCCGCTGCACTGGCTCGCCATCTACGGCAACTGGGCGACGGCCTATCGTCTGCCGCAGGTCGGCGGCGGCGGCGGTCTCTACCAGAGCACCCCGGCGGTCGGGGACATCCTCGAGCGCAGCGTGGAGTACCAGGCGGGCGCGAAGCTGTTCTGGCCCGAGATCGGCGCATTCAGCAAAGTGCTGATCAATGCCAACTACTATCACGACCACTTCAGCAATCAGTTCATCGGCGTGTCGAGCGGCAACGGAAACTTCCTCGGACTCGGCACCGGCGACTCGGTGTATCACGGTGTCAACCTGTCGGCCGAGGCGAATTGGCGCAAGCTGAAGATGTTCGCCAACCTCAACGAAGAGAAGGCGAACTTCAATCAGTACGACTTCCAGGGAACGAACTACAACGGCATGCCCGTGCCGTATGTCCCGAAGACGACCTTCAACATCGGCGCGTATTACCACTTCAACGCGTGGCACGGCATCATGCTCAAGCCGCGCGCGTGGTACCAGTATGTCGGCGCCCAGCACATGTTCGACAACAATCTGGGTGCGCCGAGCACACAGACGATGCCCGCATACGGGGTGCTGAACCTGGCGCTCGCGGCCACGGTTCCCGGCTCCTGGTACGGTAATGGCGTGAAGAAGGTGCAGTTCAAGGTCGAAGTGATGAACGTCACCGACAATCGCTACAACATCTTCGAGGAACTGTCGTCAGGCGGGCTGTACAACACCGCACCGAGCTACGTCGGTTACGCGATGGGTCTGCCGGGAGCCCCGCGCGCGGTCTACGGAACGGTCGCGGTGAAGTTCTGAGGATCCCCGCCCCCCCCGGGGAGGCTTCCCCCCGTGCCGCACGCTCAGCGTGCGGCACGGGGGGCGAGAGCTCAGTCGAGCTTGAACTCGATGGTGTCCCAGCGCGTGGTGTCTTCGTGTCGGGCCTGTCGGCGGATGGCGTCGATCAGTGCACGCTCGTCCCAGTCGATGACTTCGTCAGCCAGTTCCGAGAGTCCCTTCGGCACGGACTGGCTGGAGCCGAACGGTCGCAGCAGGATCACCGGCTTCTGGCAGGCCTGGGCGTAGAGCAGCTGGAAGGTGACGAGGTCCTGATCCTGCTCGTAGAGGCTGGCGAGCCCGATCAGCACCTCGACGGGACTGATCTGGGTGCGCAGCGCCTGCTTCATCGCCTCGCGGTCGCCCGCCGGGCGATGCTCCGGATCGCTGAAGTTCTTGTAGAAGAAGTTCCGCGAGCTCTCTAGGTACTCAAAGACCCGCAGATAATCGTCGGCGGGCGCCCACAGGTGGGTCACGAACAGGCGAATGGGATTGGCCTGCGACATGCGCTATGGTTCTCCGTGAAGCGCAGCAGTGTCGCACAAGCGGCTGCCGCTGCGAAGTGCGGTAATCCGGCGGCTGCGCCCGGCGGCGCAATTGCATAAGATGCCTCTTTTGCGTGCGGGTCGGACAAATCTACGGTGCGCCTGGTCTCCTACAACATTCGCTACGCCACCGGCACGGGGCCGGCGTTCCACCTGCCGCTGCCCGGGGCGGGCTACCTGCGCAGCAATCCCCGCGTGCTCGCCGGGATCACCGAGTTCCTGCGCAATGAGCACGCCGATGTGGTCGGCCTGATCGAGGTCGACAGCGGCTCGGTGCGCACCGGCATGCTCAATCAGGCCGAGCACATCGCCGCCGAGCTCGGCCACTACTCGACCTTCCAGTGCAAGTACGGCACCGCCTCGCTCAATACCCTCGTGCCCATCGTGCGCAAGCAGGGCAATGCGCTGCTCTCGGCGCCGCATGTCCACGGTGAGCGCTTCCATTACTTCGACACCGGCATCAAGCGACTGATCATCGAGCTCGAGCTTGATGACGTGTGCGTGTTCCTGGTGCATCTGTCGCTTAAATTTCGCCACCGCCAGTACCAGCTGCGCTCCCTGCACGACCTGGTGGTCAAGTCGCGCAAGCCCGTGATCGTGGCCGGGGACTTCAATACGTTCTGGGGCACGCACGAGATTTACCTCTTCATGCGCGCCGCGGGGCTGCGCAGCGCGAACTCCGCGGGTCTGCCGTCCTACCCGGCCCGCTCCCCGCGCGTCGAGCTGGATTTCATTCTGCTCAGCGAAGGCATCGAGCTGCGCGATTTCCGCGTGCCGGACGTACGCTTCTCCGATCACCGGCCGCTGGTGTGCGACTTCGAGGTACGCCCGGGGCATCGGGTGGCAGCGGACACCGAGACGCCCATGGCACCGAACCGAAGGGGATGAACCGATGAGCACTGCGGACCGCCAGCACTGGCGCATCGAGCGGGATGCCGAACGGATCGTCTGGCTGTGGGCCGACAAGGCCGACGCCTCGGCCAATGTGCTCTCGAGCGAGGTGCTGCGCGAACTCGACGGACACCTCACGACGATTCGCACCGAGGCCCCGCGCGGCCTGGTGGTGCTCTCCGCCAAGAAGAGCGGCTTCATCGCCGGCGCAGACATCAAGGAATTCACCCGCATCCAGGGCGAGGACAGCGGCTACCAGCTCATTCATGCCGGCCAGGCGGTGCTCGATCGTCTCGCGGCGCTGCCCTTCCCTACCGTCGCGGCGCTGCACGGCTTCGCCCTCGGTGGCGGCCTGGAGCTCGCGCTTGCCTGCCGTTACCGCATCGCCGTCGGCGATGAGCGGCTCGCGCTCGGCCTGCCCGAGGTCCAGCTCGGCATCCACCCGGGGTTCGGCGGCACGGTGCGCAGCGTGCAGCTCATCGGCGTGAAGGCCGCGATGCGTCTGATGCTGACCGGTAAGCCCGTCCGCGCCGAGGAGGCACTGCGCCTCGGCCTCGTCGATCGACTGGTCACGGTCGAGGACCTGCGCGCCGAGGCGCGCCGCCTCATCCTAGAGCCGCCGGCGCCGCACCGCGCGCCGCTGCTCGAACGGATGCTCAGCTGGGCGCCGCTGCGCCCCTGGGTGCAGCCGTCACTCACCGCTCAGGTGGCGAGCAAGGTTCGGCGCGATCAGTACCCAGCACCCTATGCCATCATCGAACTGTGGAGCCGCTACGGGGCGCACGGAGCGGCCGCCTTCGAAGCCGAGGCGCGCTCGATCGCCCGGCTGTTCGTGAGCGAATCGGCGCGGGGCCTGATCCGGGTGTTCCTGCTGCAGGACCGGCTCAAGGCACTCGCCGGCAAGAGTCCGGCGCCGCTCGAGCGTGTGCATGTGATCGGCGCCGGGGTGATGGGCGGAGACATTGCCGCCTGGGCGGCCCTGCGCGGCTGCCGCGTGACGCTGCAGGACAGCGATGCCGCCCGCATCGAGCCAGCGATCGCACGCGCCCAGGAACTGTTCGAGAAGCGCCTGCGGGATGCACGGAAGATCAGCGCCGCGGCGCAGCGCCTGAGCGCGGACCCCGAGGGCCGAACGCTCGGCGAAGCGGACGTCGTCATCGAGGCGATCGTGGAAGACCTCGACGCCAAGCGTACGCTGCTCGAGCAGATCGAGCCGCGCGTGCGGCCCGACACGCTCATCGCCACCAACACCTCGAGCATCGACATCGGGGCACTCGGGACCGGACTCGAGCGACCCGAGCGGCTCGTCGGTCTGCACTTCTTCAACCCGGTGGCGCAGATGCCGTTGGTCGAGATCGTCACCGCCCCAGGCAGCGGCGCGCCGGCGGTGCAGGCCGCCACCGCGTTCGCGCGCAAGCTCGAGAAACTGCCGCTGCCCTGCCGAAGCGCCCCGGGCTTCGTGGTCAACCGAGTCCTCATGCCCTACCTGCAGGAGGCGATGCGGGCGGCCGCCGAGGGCGTGCCGCTCGAAGTCATCGATGCGGCGGCAGTGGCGTTCGGCATGCCCATGGGGCCGGTGGAACTCGCCGACGTCGTCGGTCTCGATGTGGCGGCCCATGTCGGTGCGATCGTGGCGCAGGGTCTCGGACGGCCGGCCCCGGACCTCGAACCGCTGCGCGAGCGGATCGCCGCCGGCAAGCTCGGGCGCAAGAGTGGCAGTGGCTTCTACCCGTGGCGGGAGGGCAAGGCCGTCAAGGCACCGGTGAGCGGAACGGCCCCGGTGGACCTCAGCGACCGACTGATCCTGATTTTGCTCAACGAGTGCGCCGCCTGCCTGCGCGAGGGCATCGCCGCCGACGCCGACCTGATCGACGCGGCCGTGATCTTCGGCACCGGTTTTGCGCCTTTCCGGGGCGGACCCTTCGCGTACGCGCGCGCCCGGGGTATCAATGCCGTCGTCGAGCGCCTGGAGTCGCTCGCGCAGCGCCATGGCGCGCGGTTCGAGCCGGATGGCGGCTGGGCGCTGCTCGCCAGTGGCGCCGCTGGCGCGCAGAGTGTGCCCACACCGCCTGAACAGCCGGTAAAATCGTGAACGGTGACCGGTTCGCGGGCGCCACAAGCGTATTAAAATCCCCGTCGTTTGGCGGTTCGCACCGCTGCCACGGGCGTCAGTACTCTGTCCTGGGACACCGACATGGTCGATGAGCGGATCGTCAGCCCGAAACTGCTTCGGCAGTTCGTGCCGCTCGATGGCTTGAAGCGCGAGAGCCTCGCGGCGCTGGCGCAGAAGATCACCCTGCGCAGCCTCGCCGCCGGGGAGGTGCTGTTCAAGCAAGGCACCGTCGATCGGCGCATCCTCTGGCTGCTGTCCGGCCGGCTCGAGATTCTTCAGCCCGGACAGCCGCCGCGCACCGTGAGTGCGGGCACCCAGGGGGCGACCGATCCGATCTGCCCGGGCAACCCGCGCCCGGCCACGGTCCGTGCGCTCGATAACGTCCAGTGCCTGTCCATCGAACACGAACTGCTCGACGTGGCGATCACCTGGGACCAGACCGGCATCTACGAGGTCGCCGAGCTGAAGCAGGAGGACGAGGCGAGCGGCGATGACGATTGGATGACCACGCTGCTCACGACGAAGGCCTTCCACCGCATCCCGCCGGCGAACCTGCAGGCGATCTTCCAGCGGCTCGAACGGGTCCCCTACCGGGCGGGCGAGACGGTGATCCGTCAGGGCGCCGATGGGGACTATTTCTACGTCATCGTGACCGGCAAGTGCGTGGTCACGCGCGAATCGCCGCTGAACCGCACGGGACTGAAGCTCGCGGAGCTGTCCACCGGGGATACCTTCGGCGAGGAGGCGCTGCTCTCTGCAGCCAAGCGCAACGCCACGGTCAGCATGCTAACCGACGGGGTGCTGATGCGCCTGGGCGGCGAGGACTTCCGCGAGCTGATGAGCGAGCCGCTGCTGCAGCGGGTCTCGTACGAGCGCGCCGCGCAAATCATCGCGCACGGCGGGCAGTGGCTCGACGTGCGCATGCCGCGCGAGTACCAGACGCATGCCATTGCCGGCTCGCTCAACGTTCCGCTGTGCTTCATCCGCCCGAAGCTCGGCGTACTCGATCGCAAGGTACCGTACGTCGTGCTGTGCGACACGGAGCGGCGCAGCTGCGCCGCGGCGTTCATCCTGGTCGAGCTCGGCTTCGAGGCCTACGTACTCGCGGGGGGGCTGAACCAGAATCCCCAGGCGCTGCGACGCAGCGCCTGAAGCGAAGTGGGGGGCGATCCTCTATAGTTGGCGCCCTCTTAATTGTCCCCAGCGTGCTTGCGATCGTGCTGGCTTTGATGGGGCAGACCTCAGCTACGGGGCCAGGAGTTGGTCTAGCGATCATCGGCTTTCTGATCTATCGCAGAGGCATGACGCTCGCCCTTCGGGGGCATGAGTCGGACTCGCCCTCAGGGCATCTTGCAATGCTCACCGTCTGGGCGCGTCAAATCAGAGCCCGCGTGTTGCGACAAAAATGATTCCTGCCGAAGTCCGTCGACTGCTTGCGGCCACCCGTCGCCGCCCGACCTCGTGTCCTGGCGCACCCCTCAAATATCTCCGGCTCGCTGCACTTGGCGGGCATCGGCCCTCTCCATCCCCCACCAGGTCAGCGCGCCCCAGAGCGCGCCACCTCCGAGCCACAGCGGTGCGGCAAGGAACAGGATGAACCACCGGTGGCGGGGGTGACCCGAGATCTGAAAGGCGCTCATTACAACGTCCATAAAGCCGCCCCATCCGAGCACACCTTTGCGCAGCACGAATGCGCGCTTGCCGCGTTCACGCGTCTTACCCCATCGCTGGAGGCCCCACATCTTTTTCATGATCGCT
>JAJZSQ010000113.1 GCA_021849615.1 Pseudomonadota bacterium | reverse complement strand
CAGGCGCCGGTCGGCGGTGAAGTCACGCAGCGTGTCGTTCGAGCCGTGACTGGAGGCAGAAGACTTCATGAGACTCCCAAGTACATACCGTGAGGTCCAGCGAGACATTTTATATCGTAGTCCGATATTAATGTGCGTAAGCCTTCATAAACGCCATCGCCCGGCGCTTACACAACGAGATGCAATGTGGATGCCGCAGGACCCCGGCGAGCGATCGCCGGCCGCCCGTCAGGACGTTCGCTTCATCGATCGGCCGCCGCGGCGCTGCAGCGGTCCACCGGCCCCGGGAGGCGCTGCACTTGCCTCGAGGCGGGAGAGCACGAGCTCGTGCATCAGGCAGGCCGGCGAGGCGAACTGCCCGGCCGACGCGGTCACGCCGTCGACTGGCGTTCGCTCAGGGGGGCGGCGCCGGGCGCGGATCTTCTTGCTCGCCCGCCTCACTCGATCTCGCATGGGCTTACGTCCAGATTCGGCCGTACCGGGAAGCTCGAGCGGGAACGCCGGACACTGCAGTTCATGACGATCAGGGTGCGCCCGTCCGTCGAGCCGCGTCAATGTGACGGCAGTGGATGACGCCGGGGACTCAAGATAAATCCCCGTTAATCAGAGTATTACAGGTATTTTTTCGTGCGACGCATGATATCCCGGCGCCGCCGGTCCGCGGCCGCCTCGACGCGGCGCGTCCCAGCGCCCCTCAGCGCAGCAGCATCCGAGTGGCCGCCGATGCCGAGCCGAGAATCACGCGCCCCATGACCGGCGGCAGGTCGAGGGGCTTCAGGAACATCTTCAGGGCCATGCGGTAGGGAAAATGCGCGCGGACCGTGCCGCGGATGCTGCGCAGGAATTGCTCGTACTCGTGCCGATCGACACCCCTCTCGGGATGTCTGACCCGCAGCACGTGCTTGAAGGCGATGAAGCCGTCTTCGGCATCAATCTCACTGGCCCGGCTCCACAGCGTACGCATCACCGCCGCCCGTCCCGGCTGTTCCCGGCGGCAGTAGCGGCGGAAGAAATGGTAGAAGTTCTTGTAGTGCCGGACCTCGTCGGCAGCGATCCGCCCGGCAAGGTCCTTCAGCACCGGCTCCGGTGCGCTCTCGGCCAGCAACCGATAGAAGCTCGCCGTCCCGGTTTCGATCACGCAGCGCGCCACCATCTCGAGCGAGCGGCTCGGTGCCAGCCGCTCGAGCTGGCAACAGCGGGAATATTCGGCATAGAACCCCTGATAGGCGCGGTCCCAGTCGAACTGTGGCCAGGCCGTCTGGACGTAGCGGCGCAACGCGGCACCGTGCTGCAGTTCCTCCGGCTCCCAGTGGTGGCGCAACCACTCGACCACCTGCGCATCGTCCCGGAAATACTCGGCGAGGTTTGCCGTATACAGATCGGAGGTGATCTCGATGAACGAGGCGCAGGCCAGCAGCCGAAACAGCGCCTCCTCACCCTCGAGCGTCTCCCGATCGATGCCATCGTACCGGATGGCGTCCATGGACCACGGCAGCAGCGCGGCGTACTCGGCATCGGGCGTGTTCATCAGCACCTCCTGGTGGACTGCGGCTTACCCTCTCCCGTGTGCCTGCGCGGCGTTCGCACTCAGCATGGTCATCCGTGGCGCGGTGCGGACCTTACTCAGCGGCCCTCACCAGCCGAACCCGAACGCGATCGCGGACAGTCCGCCCGCGACCAGGCAATACCACGCGAACGGCGAAAGCGCCCAGACGTCGTGGTTACGGAAATAGCGCATGAGAAAAGCGGTGCTGGCATACGCCACGATACCGGCCGCCAGTGCCGCCAGCAGCGCGGGACCGAACAGCGCATGCAGCAGATGACCGTGCACGAGTTTCGGCACCTCGAGGACGGCCGCGGCGAAAATCACCGGCGTGCCCATGAGAAAGGTGAAGCGCGCGGCCGACTCGTGACTGATCCCGCGGCTCAGGCCGCCGACGATGGTCGCGCCGGAGCGCGAGATGCCCGGCAGAAACGCCAGGCACTGATACAGCCCGATCACCACCGCGTCCAGATACGACAGCTGCTCGGCGCGGCGGGTGGCGGCACGGCGCAGCGCCTCACCCAGCCACAGCAGCCCGGCGTTCGCCGCGAGGAACACGGAGGCCGCCAGCGGGTTCGCAAACAGGTGCGCCAACGGTTTCTTCAGCGTGAAGCCCACGATGACCGCCGGAACCGTGGCCAGGATCAGACGCGCGATCAGCCCGCGCTGCACGGCATTTTCGGCCGCGCCGCTGCGCCCGAAGAACCCGGCGAGCATCGCCAGCCAGTCGGCGCGGAAATAGATGAGCAGTGCCGTGGCGGTCCCGACGTGCAACATGACCAGAAACGGCAGAAATCCGGGCGCGGCCAGATTGATCGGCCAGTGCAGCAGTGCCGGCACGATGACCGCATGACCGAGCGAGCTCACCGGGAACAGCTCGGTGGCTCCCTGTAGAACGGCGAACAACAGCGCGTGAAGCGTATCCAAGAATGTGACCTCGAAGGCGGCGCCCGCGGCGCGCAACCGCATGATTATGGATGCGTGATCGAGACTACGGGGGCCCTGCTGCAATTGCAAGACAACCCCCGCACGTGCGTGCGCACAGACGCCGCGAGTTCAGCGTCCTCGCCGCCGGCAGCCCGGGCGCCGCAGTGCGTGTGTCAGCACCGCGGTGCGCGCAAATCCTAGTCACGCTCAGGGGCGCACGGCTACATCCAGTGCTTCGAGCAGTCCCTCGAGTTCCGCCTCGCTGGTGTAGTGCACGAACGACACCCGAGCCACGCCGCGATCGACATCGACATTCAGCGCCTGCAGCAGCCGTACGGCGTAGAACCCGCCGCACCCGACCATGTACCCGCGGGTCGCGAGCCGCTCGCTCAGAACCGTCGGCTCCACCCGGTGCGGCACGAATGACACCGTGGCGGCCCGCTGCGCTGCGGCGCCCGGCCCGAGTAATCGCAGATCCCCACGCCCGCGCAGATAGTCGAGGAGTCTCTCGAGCAGCGGCAGTTCGACGGCGCGCAGCGCCTCGCGAACGCGCTGCGGCCGTTGCTCGCGCGGCGCGCCGGGATGCTGGTGTGCATCGAGCGCATCGAAGTATTCGGCGATGCCCCTCGCGGCGGCCACCTGGGCATGATCCGGACCGGCCGGCACCAGGCGCTTCAGAGGATACCCGGCGTTGAACGAGTGTCCCTCGTTAGCCAGCTGCTCGAGCAGCTGCGGGCGAACGACCATCACGCCCTGATGCGGGCCATACGTCTTGTACAGCGAGAGCAGGTAGATGTCCGCGCCCAGCGCGCGCACGTCAGGCAAGCCATGCGGCGCCCAGGATACCCCGTCGACGACGGTGTACGCGCCGGCGCGGTGGGCCAGTGCGACGATGTCAGCGACTGGATTGATGTCACCGACGATGTTGGAGGCGTGCGGAAAAACGACAAGCCGCGTGCGCTTGGAGAGCAGTGCCTCGAGACGGCCGAGCTCGAGGCATCCACTTTCCGGATCCACCGCCCATTCGCGCACCTGCACGCCGCGCTCGGCCAGCCGGCGCCACACGCCGCTGTTGGCCTCGTGATCCTGATTGGTGACGATGATGTCCTCGCCGGGTCGCACCACGGTGCGAAACGCCTGCGCCAGGACATAGGTGTTCTGCGACGTCGAGGGCCCGAAATGAACCTCTGCGGCCGTGACCCCGAGGTATTCGGCGAGACGTTCGCGCGCGAGGTCCATCCACTCTCCGGCTTCCGTCGAAGCCGCAAATGGATAATACGGCTGGACCTTCAGGCGCCGGTAATACTCATCCAGCCGCTCGATCACCGGGCCGCAGGCGTAGGAGCCGCCGGCATTTTCGAAAAACGCCTGGCCGCGCAGCGTGGGCTCGCGGAACGCCGGAAACTGTGCCCTCGCGAATTCGACGTCCAGAGGCGCTGCGACCTGAATCGATCCCATAACTCGATCCCCTTGCCGTGGGTTCGCCGCACGGTGACTGATCGTGGCCGGCGGCCGGAGCGCTCATCCTAATCGATTCCCCGATCGGCAGTGCAGCGGCGGGTCTGGAGAACGTGCAGCGCCCCTGAACTCAGCCCGAGGGCTCGGCGGTGCCGACCTCCGCTCCAGCGGCGGACCGGCGCGCCGGCACCAGCCGCGCGGAGTTGCCGATGAAGGTCAGTTCGGAGGCCACGTGAATGAAGGCCGCGAGCAGCGGGTTCAACAGGCCGAAGCCCGCGAGCACGATGCCGACGGTGTCGACGGCGAGAGTCCCGATGAAGTTCGCCCAGATGATCCGCCGCGCGCGCCGCGCGATCGCCAGGGTCTCGGCAAACTTCACCAGATCATTGCCCAGGAGCACGACATCCGCACTTTCGCGCGCCACGTCCGTGCCTGATCCCATCGCAACGCCGACCTGAGCGGCGACGAGCGCCGGGGCGTCATTGACCCCATCGCCGATCATCGCAACGATGCATC
Organism: Pseudomonadota bacterium; assembly: GCA_021849615.1. Lineage (GTDB taxonomy): Bacteria > Pseudomonadota > Gammaproteobacteria > Steroidobacterales > Steroidobacteraceae > 13-2-20CM-66-19. Next base: position 4,693 of record JAJZSQ010000113.1, on the reverse strand, counting down.
CCTCGCGCGTCAGCCCCTGCACGTACTGACGTTTGTCCTCGGGCATCAGTTCAGAGGCCACTTCGCGGATTCCCAGCTGCTCGGCGACCGCATCGGCCACGGCACGGGCATCGCCGGTCAACAGCACGGTACGCGCGCCAAGGGCGCGGATCTGATCGACGGCCCGACGCGCCTCCGGCCGAACCCGGTCGGCGATCTCGATCGAGCCGAGAAACTGCCCGCTGCGCGCGACATAGACCTGCGAGGCCCCATTCTGCGCACGCACCACGGCCTGCTGCGGGACCGGAATGCCCTGGGCGGCGAGCAACGCGAGGTTTCCGACCAGGACGTGCGCGGTGCCGACGGTGGCGTCGATCCCGCGCCCGGGTTCGTAGCCGAAGTGCTCCGGCTCGGCAATCGTTCGGCCGAGCCCCCGGGCGTACGCCACGATGGTCTTGCCCAAGGGGTGCTCGGAGCGCAGTTCGGCCGCAGCGGCCGCATCGATCAGCACATCCGCGTCGATGCCCTCGACCGGATGCACGGCCTGCACCTGCGGCTGACCGAAGGTGAGCGTGCCGGTCTTGTCGAGCACCACGGTGTCGACGCGGCCGAGCTGTTCGAGATAAAGACCGCCCTTGATGATCGCGCCGCCGCGGGCCGCGCGGCCGATGGCACCGAGTATCGCAAGCGGCGTACCGGCCGCAATGCCGCAGGCCCCGGCGACGATGATCACCGAGATGGTCGAGCGCAGATCGCGCGTCAGCACGTAGGTGAGTGCCGCGGCGGCGAGCGCGAAATAGACCAGATAGCCGGCGAGTCGGTCCGCCAGGCGCTGCACCGGGGCACGCGAACGCTCGGCCTGCTCCACCGCCTCGATGATCTTGCCGTAGCTCGTATCGCGACCGATCCGCTCGGCGCGGATCTCGAGCGCGCCGGACTGATTGATCGAACCGGCGAATACGGCCGCGCCCGCGAGCTTCTCCACCGGCAGCGACTCCCCGGTGATGCGCGACTCGTCGATGAACGAGTGGCCGGCGATGACCGTGCCATCGACCGGAATGCGCCCGCCCGGATTGACCAGGACCGACTCGCCGGGCTGAACCGTATCGGCATCGACCTCGGCGAGCACGCCGGCACGACGTACCGCGACCGCTCGCGGCAGGAACTCGAGCAGATCGTGGATCGCGCGGCGGCCGCGCGAGACGGTCAGCCCCTCGAGGACTTCGGCGATGAGAACAAACAGCGTAATGACGAGGGCGGTGAAAAATTGCGCGATCGCCGCGGCGGCGAGGATGGCGATGGACATCGACAATTCCATCGTCATGCGTCGCGCCAGGAGATTTTCGAACGCCTCGCGATAAATGGGCCAGCCGCCGATCAGCAGACCCGCGGCGCCTAGTACGCTGATCGAGGACAGCGGCTCCCAGATGCGAAACCACACGGCGACCGCGGCGAGCGCAACGATGGCGATCCGCACGCCCTCGACCCAGGAGAAGCCGTGATCATGGTCGTGATCATGGTCGTGGTCGTGGTGCCGCGACACCTGCATCGCGGCGCACCCGCCGTCGTCTGGCGTGGCGGGTGCCGATTCCTGCGGCATCGAGTTCACTTCGCGATCCTCATTTGAAATACGTTCGGACGACATCGATGAGATCCTCGGCCGCCTGGCGCTGCTCGTCAGAGCGTTGCGCAGAGTCGCCGGCGAGGTGGGTCTGGATGTGATCTTCCACGACTTCTGCCATCAGGCCGTTGATCGCACCGCGCACGGCAGCAATCTGCTGCAGGACGGCCGTACAGCCCTGCTCGGATTCCAGTGCACGCTCGAGCGCATCGACCTGCCCGCGGATGCGCCGGACCCGAACCAGGAGCTTCGCTTTTTCGCGTGTCGTATGCGTCATGGTGGGCGCCCAATACTATAGGGGGGTATTGTATCAGGACCCTGCCCTCAGGCGGCTGCCCCCAATCCCGCCGTGCAGACGGACCGCGGCACAGGGCCGCGCGGACACTGCGCATTGAACGCCCCGAGGAGATCCGGTCGGGTACCCCTCAGTGCTCGGCATCGGCCTTGTGGTGTGCCTCGGCGCACAGACCGTGGTCGGCTAGCGTTGCGATGACCCGGCAATCGCGCACGTGGCGACCTTGGCCGTGCTCGAGCATCCGCTCGAGTTCGACACGCAGACTCTCCAGCATGGCAATGCGCCGGCGCACCGCCTCGAGCTGCCGACGAGCGATACGGTCCGCCCGGCTGCACGCCGAATCGCGCTCATTGGCCAGCGCGAGTAATTCCCGGATCGCGGGCAGCGGGAATCCCAGCTCGCGGGCGTGTCGGATGAAACTCAGTTTCTGCCGGTGGAGCTCGCCGTAGCGGCGCTGTGCGCCGGGCGTGCGGGCCGCCGGGGGCAGCAGGCCCACCTGCTCGTAATAGCGGATGGTCTGCACTTTGCACCCGACGCTGCGGGCCAGCGCACCGATCGGCAGGGAGGGTTCGCGCATGCTTGAAGCTCTAGTGACTAGAGGTTTTAAGATACGTGCCCACATACCGCGCTTCAACCTCGAACCGGCGCGGAGATTTCTAGTGGGACACACGCACTCGCATCACGCCGATCACGATCATGGTCACCCGAGCGCTTCGGGTCATGACCACGGGCCCGGTGCGAGTGCGCAACGGCTGCTGTTCGCCCTGGGCATCCTGCTGATCTTCACCGTCATCGAGGCGCTCGGCGGCTGGTTCGCCAATTCCATTGCGCTGCTCGCGGAAGCCGGCCACATGCTCACCGATTGCGGCTCGCTCCTGCTCGCAGTGTTCGCAGTCCGCGCCAGCCGCAGACCGCCCGATTCGCGGCATACCTATGGCTCGAGCCGCTACCAGACCCTGGCCGCCTACACGAACGGCCTGATCCTGCTCGGACTGACCGTGGCCGTCACGGCCGAGGCGATCCGGAGGCTGATTGAGCCACCGCCGGTCGACGGCCGGCTGATGCTGCTCATCGCCCTGTTGGGCGGTGCCGCCAACGCCGGGGCATTCCTCGCGCTCTCCGGCGCGCGATCACTCAATGAACGCAGCGCCCGCGCCCATGTGCTCAGTGACCTGCTGGGATCGGCGGCGGCCGCGAGCGCCGCAGTGCTGATCGTCGAGTTCGGCTGGCGCCTCGCCGACCCGCTGCTCTCGCTGCTGGTCTCCCTGCTGATCCTGCGCTCGGGCTGGCAGCTGACGCACGAGGCCGGTCACGTGCTGCTGCAGGGCGCACCGCACGAGGTGGACCCGGAGCACATCGCCGGCGACTTGGAACACCTCCCGGGGGTGCGCAACATTCATCATCTGCACGTGTGGTCGATGACCGGGGACGCGCCGGTGGTGACGCTGCATGCCACGCTCGAGCCGACAGACGACCCGCAATCGGTGCTGAAAGTCATCCTCGAACGCTTGCGCGACCGGCATGGGGTCACGCACGCCACCGTGCAGCTCGAGGGCGGATCCTGCCCCGATCCCGGCGAGCACCGTTGCCATCGCGCGTGAGTCTCACCGAGCCTGCCGGGCAGGACTGCCCGGCAGGCTCGGCGCACGCCCCTCTTTAGCGCAGGTCGAAGCGATCCAGGTTCATGACCTTGGTCCACGCGGCCACGAAGTCGGCACTGAACTTCTCCTGTGCGTCCGCCGATCCATAGGCCTCCGCCACCGCGCGCAACTCGGAATTGGCGCCAAAGACCAGATCGACCCTCGTTGCGCTCCACTTGGGCTTGCCGCTCGTGCGCTCCACGCCTTCGAAGACATTCTCATCGGCGGTGGCTTTCCACTCGGTGCGCATGTCGAGCAGGTGAACGAAGAAATCGTTGCTGAGCGTGCCCGGCCGCGCCGTGAACACGCCGTGCGGCGAGCTGCCGTGATTGGCCCCGAGCACGCGCAGGCCGCCGACGAGCACGGTCATCTCCGGCACCGTCAGGCCCAGCAGCTGTGCCTTGTCGATGAGCAATTCCTCGGCGGGAACGGCATAGCGGGTCTTGAGGTAGTTGCGAAAACCGTCTGCGACCGGCTCCAGATAGGCGAATGACTCGACGTCGGTCTGCTCGGCCGTCGCGTCGGCCCGACCCGCTGCAAAGGGCACGGTGACGGCCCGACCGGCCTTCTTGCCAGCCTGCTCGATCGCCGCCGAGCCGGCGAGCACGATCAGATCAGCGAGCGAAACCTGCTTGCCGTTCGACTGTGCGCCGTTGAACGCGCGCTGAATGGACTCGAGCGAGCCCAGTACTTTGGCGAGCAGCGGCGGCTCGTTGACCGGCCAGTCCTTCTGCGGCGCGAGACGGATGCGCGCCCCATTGGCGCCGCCGCGCTTGTCCGAGCCGCGGAACGTACTGGCCGAAGCCCAGGCAACGCGCACGAGTTCCGCGGTCGAATGCCCTGAGGCAAGGATCTTCGACTTCAGATCGGCAATGTCCCTGGCGTCCACCAGTGCGTGTTTGATCGGCGGGATCGGATCCTGCCAGATCAGCACCTCATGCGGCACTTCCGGTCCGAGGTACCGCGCGCGCGGTCCCATGTCGCGGTGCGTCAGCTTGAACCACGCGCGCGCAAATGCATCTGCGAATGCTTCCGGATGCTCCAGGAAGTGCCGCGAGATTTTCTCGTACGCCGGATCGACGCGCAGCGCAACGTCGGTCACCAGCATCGTCGGCACGTGATGCTTGGACGGATCGAAGGGATCCGGAATCGGCTTCG
>JAJZSQ010000112.1 GCA_021849615.1 Pseudomonadota bacterium | reverse complement strand
GGGATCGAGCTCGCTGCGCGGGATGGCCGCCAGGCGCCTGAGCGTCTGGAGGTCTTCCTGGTGCTCCCGCGCGAGCGACGCGAGGCTCAGGTCGGCCCACTTGCCGTCGTACTGGTGGAAACCGTCGCCCGAAGCCTCGAGTGGATGCTCGCGCATCTCGCGCTGCCACTCGGTACGAAGCAGCTGGTGCAGGGCGAGTGCGGCGGGACGGGCGCTGCCGCCTGTGGCGGCCGCGAACCCGATGCCGGTACAGGACAGCAGAGCGCAGAATCCGATGACTTTGAACGCGCGGAACATGAATCCCCTGGATCGGATTGATTTTCCTCGAGTCTACCGGCTTGGCCGTGCGCTGACACCGGGCGTGCTCGGCGCTGCGACCTGATCGGGCCAGCGGCGCATTGTCCGCTGCAGAGAATTCCGGTAGCGTCACAGGCGCGTTACGGCTTTTTTTGCGTCGGGCGGGGGGCCACGCGCCGCTCTCAGCGCTCTATTGATCCCGGAGGCCCGCGATTGCGCGGAGGGCGTGAGCGAACATGACGAATGCGACCGTACTGGTCGGCTGGCGGCGGCGCTGGAATCGCAGTCTTCTGCTGTTTCTGGGGCGCCGCGTGCGCTCGTCGGTCGAGGTCGAGGATCTCGCCCAGGAGATCTACCTGCGGCTGCTGCGCGCCCCGGACCTGCTGCAGGTGCGAAATCCCCAGGCCTACCTCATGCGCGTCGCCGGCCACGTGGTGGCCGAATGGCGGCGCGAATACCCGCCGATGGAGTCGCTCGGCGCCGATGAGGACGACGCCGTCGTCGACGAGTGCCTGCCCGAGCTCACCCTGGATGCGAAGCTGTCCGAGCAGCGGCTGAACCAGCAGCTGGCGCGGATGTCCCCGATGATGCGGGCCGTGGTGCTGCTGCGCCTGCGCGATGAACATTCGTACAAGCAGATCGCGCAGGACCTGGAATTGACGCTGCGCCAGGTGCGGCGCTACCTGGCACGCGGCTACGAGCAACTGCGTGCCGTACTCGATGAGTAATCCGATGCGTTCAACGGATGACAGCCGGCGGTGGAGTGAGGAGGCGGCGCACTGGTGGGTGCTGCTGCACGGGGAAGGTGCGACGGCCGCAGAGCGACGCGAGTTCCTGGCCTGGGTGGCGCGCTCCCCGGAGCGCATTGAGGCGTACCTGGAAGTCGAGCGGCTGGTGGGCACGCTGCGCGCCGGCACGGTGCGCTGGCCGGACACCTCGGCTGAGGCGCTGATCGAAGCGGCCCGGGCCTCGGCCCGACCCGCGCCCCTCACGCCGGCGGCTGCGCCGGTGACGCAGATCCGGGCCGTGGCGGCCGACGGGCCGCAGCGCCGTCGTGCGCGGTGGGTGGCGGGAGCCGCCGCTGCGGTGGCGCTCGCCGCCGCGCTCGGCGCATGGCTGTGGATGCCGGGCGGGGTGCAGATTTACCGAACGCGTGCCGGTGAGCAGCGGTCGATCCTGCTGGCGGACGGTTCGCGGGTGACGCTGAACTCCGCCTCGGCCGTCGAGGTGGATTTGCGCAAGCACCGGCGCGTGCTGCATCTGCTGCGCGGCGAGGCACTCTTCCAGGTCAGCCATGATCCGGCGCGGCCCTTCGACGTGCACGCCGACGGCGGCGTGGTTCGCGCGATCGGCACCGAGTTCAACGTGGATCTGCGCCCGCGCTATGCGGCGGTCACGGTGCTGCAGGGCCGGGTGGCGGTCATGAGCGATCAGCAGGCGCGTCTGGCGGTGCCGGCAGCTCCCTTCGCGCCCCCGATGGGCGGCGAGCCGAGGGCGCGGCCGCGGCTCGAGCGCTTTCCGGCGCCAGCCGGCGCGCTGATCCTCGGCGTGGCGCAGCAGGTGTTCATCACGCCGCACGGCATGAGCGCGCCGCGCCCGGTGAGTGACCTGACGGCGACGACGGCCTGGACGCGCCAGCAGCTCGTGTTCGAGCACCGTCCGCTCGGCGAGGTGGTCGATGAACTTGACCGCGACGGCCGCCAGCGCATCCTGATCGACAGCGCGCGGCTGCGCGCCCGCCAGGTGACCGGCGTGATCCAGCTGGATGACCCCGGATCGCTGCTCGAATTTCTCTCCGACGTCCCGGGCGTGCAGATTCGCCGCAGCGCCGATGGCACGAACGTCGTGACCCTGCGACGGGCGCATCGGGTGAGCACGGCTCACCCGCACGTGAATCCGCCTCGCCGCTGAAGGTCGCGCCAGCTGCTATTTTTCCACAGGGGAGGGGGCCAACCGCGGCTACGAGCACTCTACATATGAAAACGAGTATTAGACGCCGCCAAGTCGTCATCGGGGAGGTTCTATGTATCGTCGACGGTTCCCGCTTTCCGCGCTCGCCGTGCTGCTGTGCCTGATCGGCGGCGCGCCGCTCGCCAGTGCCGCTCCGGCCCGTACGTTCCAGCTCGCCATCAGCAGCCAGCCGCTCGCTGCGGCGCTGCAGGAATTGGCCCGCCAGAGCGGCGTCCAGATCATCTTCTTCTCGAAATTCGCCGAAGGCCACGAGGCGCCGGCGGTGCGCGGCAAGGTCACGATCGATGACGCGCTGCATCGCATGCTCGGCGGCACGCACCTGACGTACCGGCGGCTGAATACGAACGTGATTGAAATCCGACCCCCCGCTGCACCGCCTGCTGGGGCGCTTGCGCGCCAGGGCGACCCGCCGCAGATGTACGCCGCGGCGTTTACCGCCGGGGGGTCGCGCAGCGATCCGCCGAGCGACCCGGCGGGCGATCCGCCCGCGGACCCGCCGCCGAGCGATACGGTCGTGAACCTGCCGCGGGCCCGCTCCGCGCTGCACACCGTCATCGTCACCGGTACGCGGGAAGTCGGCGTCACCGAAGCGACCTCGCTGTCCCCCATCGACGTGGTGACCCCGACCCAGCTGGCTGCAACCGGCGCGACGAATCTGAACGCCGCGTTGAGCGTGTTGCTGCCATCGTTCAATTTCCCGCAGTCGACGATCACCGATGCGACAGATGCCTCGGAGCCGGCGCAGCTGCGCGGGCTGTCGCCGAACGAGACGCTCGTGCTGATCAACGGCAAGCGCGTCCACGACACCGCGATCACGAACGTCGACGGTGAGTTCGGCCGCGGTTCCTCGCCGGTCAATCTGGCCGCCATTCCCATCAATGCGATTGACCACATCGAAATCCTGCGCGACGGCGCGGCTGCGCAGTACGGTTCGGGCGCGATCGCCGGCGTCATCAATATCATTCTGAAGCGCGGTGGCCGGGGCGGATCGTCATTTGCGTCGGTCGGCCAATACGTCAGGGGCGATGGCAGGACGGTGACGGGTGGCGTTGATGACGGCGTGGCATTGGGCCGTCATGGCTGGGTGCGCGTGAGCCTGGACGGTACCCACCAGCAGTCCACGAATCGCGCCAACCCCGACTACCGGTTTCCGGGTGACCCCGAGTACGGCAAGACCACGGTCCATTACGGACTGCCGGACCAGCAGACTCTGCAGGCCGCGATCAACATGCAGTACGACTTCAGTCCCGAGGTCCATCTGTACGGCTTCACCATCGTGAACCACAGCAATACCTGGGCGGGTGGGTTCTTTCGCGCGTTGTCGCAGTATCAGAGCAGTCAGCCCGCCGCAGTTGCGGTCTACCCGCACGGCTTCCTGCCAATCGAAGCGAGCACCCTGTTCGATGACCAGGAGGTGCTCGGCGTGCGCGGCAGGGTACTCGGCTGGCATTACGACATCAGTGCCGACACCGGCGGGAACTCCTGGAAGCTCAACACGGCGGACACGTTCAATTACTCGCTCGGCAGCGCCTCACCCACTGATTTCTATATCGGCATGAACAAGATTCGCCAGAGTGTGGCGAATGCCGACTTCAAGCGCGTATTCAATCCCAGCTGGGTCAAGGATGGTCTGCTGGTCGCATGGGGCCTCGATTACGAGAGTGACAATTTCACCGTCTTCCAGGGCGACCCGCAATCTTACGCTGGTGCTGGTGCCCAGGTATTCCCGGGCTATACGCCGCTTGATGCCGGCTCGCACTCGCGCAACAGCCGGGCGATATATCTCGATTTGGAGAGCAACTGGACGAAGAATCTCTCGACGGAATTTGCGGTTCGGCGCTCACAGTACAGCGACTTCGGTGGTGCGACCACGTACGATCTGTCGGGTCGTTACGCGTTCAACAAGGTGATTGCTCTGCGCGGGACTGCCGCAACGGGATTTCTGGCGCCGACGCTGCAGCAGGAGTACTACTCGAATACTTCCACCATATTCTTCAACAATGTTCCGTTCAACATTCGCCAATTTCCGGTAAACAACCCGGCTGCCCAGGCGCTCGGCGCACAACCCCTGAAAGCCGAGAAGTCACATAGCTTCTCCCTCGGAATGGTGGTCACGCCGCACGACAGCCTGTATGTGACGCTCGATGCCTACCAGATCGCAATTGCACACCGCATCGTCCTGAGCGGTGATCTGACCGGTGCGGCAGTGCAGAACTATCTCGCCTCGGTCGGCATCCCGTTCGTCGATGGCGGTGCGTTCTTCTACAACGGCGTCGATACGCGTACGCGCGGAGCGGATCTGGTGGCGCACTACACCGTGCCGCTCGCGGCGTCGCGGCTCGCGCTGAGTGCCGGGTTCAACTACAACAAAACCCAGATCACCAATATTGCCCCGAATCCGCAGCAGGATGCCCTGCATGGATTGGTGCTGCCAATCGTCAACCGACAGGAGCAGGGCTTCCTCACGTCGGCCACGCCGCTGACCAAGACGTTCGTCCTGGCTGATTGGGACGTCGGTCACTGGGTGGTGCATGGGCAGATCACCCGCTACGGGCAGTGGAGTGCCATCAGCAGCAACGGTCCGAAGTATGATCAGACCTTCGGTGCGCGTTACATTCTCGATGCCAGCCTCACCTATCATTGGTCGGGCTGGCAGCTGACTGCGGGCAGCAACGACATCGGCAATACCTACCCGCAGCAGAATAACAGCCTCAATAATTTCACCGGCATTTTCCCCTACCCGTTCTCGTCGCCGTTCGGCTTCAACGGCGCGTACTACTACGGGACCGTGGCCTACCGCTGGAACTGACGATCGTGATCTGCAACACTGAGCAATTCGTGAACGAGGCAATAGGATGAACGTGATGCACATGCGCAAGGCTCATCTGATGTGGATGGCGGTCGCGGCCGTGGCGGCGTTACCGGCGGCCTCATCGGTCGCTGCGACGGCGGGCGTGAGGAATGTGATTCCGGCTCGGGCGCTGGATTCGGGCGCGCCACCGGCCACGGTGACCGCACTGGCGCATGACCGGCCGGTGCTGGCGCGACACGCCATGGTGGTCACTTCGCAGCACTTGGCGACGGAGGTTGGGCTTCAGATCCTCAAGGAGGGTGGCAACGCGATCGACGCGGCTGTCGCCGTGGGCTATGCGCTCGCGGTGGTGCACCCGTGCTGCGGTAACATCGGCGGCGGCGGGTTCATGACCATTCATCTGGCGAGCGGCCGCAACGTATTTCTCGATTTCCGGGAGAAGGCGCCGCTGAAGGCAACGCCGACGATGTATCAGAATGCTGCGGGCAATGTGGTTCCGGGACGGAGCACGAAGACGTGGCTCTCCGTCGGTGTTCCCGGAACGGTCATGGGCCTGGACGCGGCGCTGCACAAATACGGCACCATGAGCCGGCAGCAGGTCATGGCTCCGGCGATTCGTCTGGCGCGCGACGGCTACGTGCTCGATCAGGGTGATGTCAAGATCCTGGATACGCATATCACCGGATACGCCAAGCAGGAATTCGCCAGGCACCCGAACGTCGCGGCGATCTTCCTGAATCACGGCAAACCGTACGTTGCCGGCCAGCGGCTGCGCCAACCGCAGCTTGCGCGAACGCTCGAACTGATCTCCCGCGACGGCGATCGCGCGTTTTATCGCGGACCGATTGCCCGGGCGGTTGTTGCGGCAAGCCGCGCGCACCACGGTATCCTGTCGATGAAGGACTTCAGGGACTACACGGTGCAATGGGCCGATCCTGTCGAGTGCAGCTATCGCGGGTTTACGGTCGTATCCGCTCCGCCGCCGAGCTCTGGGGGCGTGACGATCTGCGAGATTCTGCAGATTATCGAGCCATATCCGCTCTCCAAGTGGGGCTACGGCTCTGTTATGAGCATCCACTACTTGGCAGAGGCCGAGCGGCGCGCGTTCGCCGACCGCAACTCCTATCTCGGTGATCCGGCGTTTGTCCACAACCCGATCAGCTGGCTGCTGTCGGCGCGGCATGTGACGAAATTGCGTGCGAGCATCAGACCGGATGCCGCCACGCCGTCGGCCGAGATCAAGGGTAATCTGAGTGCCACCGAGGGTACCGACACGACCAGTTACTCGATCGTGGATCGGCACGGAAACGCTGTGGCGGTGACGTATACGATCAACTATCTGTTTGGCCTTGGGCAAATCGCAGGAGATACTGGATTTTTCCTCAACAACGAGATGGACGATTTCACCTCTAAGCCAGGGGCGCCGAACTCCTTTGGCCTTGTTCAGGGCAAAGTGAACGCGATTGAGCCTGGCAAGCGGCCTCTCAGTTCGATGACCCCGACCCTCGTGCTGCGCGGCAAGCGGCTATTCATGGTGACGGGAGCGCCCGGCGGGTCGACGATCATATCGAGCGTGCTCGAGAGCATCCTGAATGTCGTCGATTTCGGCATGAATATGCAGCAGGCGGTGGATGCGCCGCGTATGCACCAGCAATGGTATCCAGAGGCCGTATTCGTGCAACCGGGACTGATGCGCCCGTCTGTCAAGCGGCGCCTCATGCGGATGGGGTACGAGTTCAAGCAGATTAAGTTCTGGGGCGCCGATGAGGCGATCCTGGTCAACCCGTACACCCACTTGCTCGAGGGCGCAAACGATCGGCGCAGCCCGGCCGGCTTGGCGGCAGGCTACTGAGCGGAGGCGGCGAGCCGGCCGTTCAGGCCGGCTTGCCGCCGATTTCTCCGGCGAGTACCGTACGCAGCTGCGTCAGATCGTGGATGCGCTGGGCGGTCTTGCGCAGCGCCTGAATGTCGACCTCGTGCGCCGAGTACAAGGCGCGGTATTCGAGTTCGGCGACGCGCAGGGCGTGAACGGTATTGCGCCAGCGCTCCGCGAGCGTCTGGCGCGCCGCGGCCGAGAGGGCCGCCTTCCACCGGCTGTGTGTATCGGGTCTCATCTGTCTACTCCTGCACTGCGCGCGCATCATCGCGGCCCCGTGTGACAGTTCCGGGACAGCCCGTTCACAGCTTTATTACAGTCACGCTTACGCTTGGATAGGATCTCTGCCCGTTCCGTGGAAGCCTCTTGAAATGGGCAGTAACTGCCACTACAATATCAGCCTAGGCAGATATATGTGGAGATATCTCTTACGAGAGATAGGCGCGGAGACGGGCGTTGACGAACATCTACGACGTTGAAACCTACGAGCCGAGCGAGAGCATCGGGTATCTCATGACCCGCGTGAAGGTCGAGATGCTCGCGGCCCTCGATCGTGAACTCGCCGCGGACGATCACCTCTCCGCGCTGGGGGTGACCTCGGCGCAGTTCGTGGTGATGGTGCGGCTGGTGGGGACGGGAAATCGCAAGTCGGCGTCCGACCTCTGCAAGGAACTGTCCTACGACGCCGGCGCAATGACTCGGATGATCGATCGGCTCGAGAAGAAGGGACTGGTGCGCCGGATGCGCTGCGTGAAGGATCGACGCCTGATTTATCTTGAAGCCACCGAGGCGGGGTGCGCGGCGTATCCGCGCATGCTGGAGATATCCGTGGCGGTGCAGAACCGCTTTCTGCGCGGGATGGAGCCGGATGACGCGCGCAGATTGAGAGATTACCTGGCCCGTATGCTGCACAACGCGGGCTGATTCATCGCCGGTTTTTTTGGGCTGACAGTTGCCTAGGCATACATCGCCACGGCAGCGAGACGAGGATTCGGCGGACACCGCCGGGAGCATACGCATCATGACGAGTGCCAAAGACAGGACGAATTCGCTCTGGAGCAGTCCTCGAGCGAGATGGCTGACCGCGGTCTCCGTGGTCGTAGTACTCGCCGGCATCGGCTATGGGGTGTACTGGTACAGCTACGCCCGATTCGTCGAATACACGGACGACGCGTACGTCAGTGGCAACGTGGTGCAGATCACGCCGCGGATTTCCGGCACGGTCGTCGCCATCGATGCGAACAATACGCAGTTCGTTAAATCCGGCGATCCTCTGGTGCTGCTCGATCAGGCGAACGCCAAAGTGACGCTGCAGAAGGCTGAGGCCCAGCTCGCGAGCACGGTCCGCCGGGTGCGCAACCTGTTTGCCACGACCGACGAGCTGCGCGCTGACGTGCAGGTGAGCCGCACGGCCCTGATCCAGGCGAAATCCGACTACGCCCGCCGGGCGCGTCTGGCGCGCACGGGTGCCGTTTCGGGTGAGGATCTGCAGCATGCGCTCGACGCGGTCAATGCGGCGCGCGCCGCCCTCGCGGCCGCCGAACAGCGGCTCGCGGCCAATCGGGCGTGGGTCGATCACACCACCATCGCCAGTAACCCGGCCGTCCAGGCCGCCGCCGCCGCAGTACACGCGGCCTACCTGACCTATGCGCGCACGGTGCTGCCGGCACCCGTATCGGGCTTCGTCGCCAAGCGCGATGTGCAGCTCGGCCAGCACGTCGGTCCCGGCATGTCGCTGATGTCGGTGGTGCCATTGAACCAGGTCTGGGTGGATGCGAATTTCAAGGAGTCCCAGCTCGCCGACATGCGCATCGGTCAGCCGGTGCGGCTGGTCTCGGACCTCTACGGCAGCAATGTGGTCTATCACGGCCACGTGATCGGCTTCGGCGCCGGCACCGGCTCGGCCTTCTCACTGCTGCCGCCGCAGAATGCGACCGGCAACTGGATCAAGATCGTGCAGCGCGTGCCGGTGCGCATCGCGCTCGATCCGAAGGAACTCGCGCAGCATCCGCTGCAGATCGGGCTGTCCATGGACGCGTACGTAGACGTTCGGCACGATGGCTCGCCCCGACTGCCGGAGGTGGCCAGCACCGCGCCGGCAACCTCGACCAACGTGTTCAGCTCCGTGGATGCGCAGGCGGATCGCACCATTCGCCAGATCATTGCGGCGAACGATCCGAATCCGGCGCGCACC
>JAJZSQ010000111.1 GCA_021849615.1 Pseudomonadota bacterium | reverse complement strand
ATCGCGCAGCCGCTTCATTACCGTAATGACCCGCTGCATGTCGCGCGGATGCAGTCCGATCGAGGGCTCATCGAGTACGAACAGGGTGTTGACCAGCGAGGTGCCGAGCGCGGTGGTGAGGTTGATGCGCTGCACTTCACCGCCCGAGAGGGTGCGCGACTGGCGGTCGAGCGTCAGATATCCGAGGCCGACGTCGGCGAGGTAGCCGAAGCGCGCGCGGATTTGCTCGAGCAGCAGGTCGGCCGCCTCGTCGAGCGGCTTCGGCAGTGTCAGGCCGGCAAAGAACTCCCGCGCGCGGTTCACCGGCAGCAGCATCAGATCGTGCAGCGAGAGTCCCGGCAGGCTCGCTCGCCGCGTCTCGCTCCACTCGGCGCCGCGCGGCAGGAACCGCGGTGTGGCGCCGAGCGCCGCGTCGGCTGCCTCACGGCCGCCGACGCGCCACAGCAGACCCTGGGTCTTCAGGCGAGCGCCGCCGCAGGTCTCGCAGGGCGTGTAGGCCCGGTAGCGTGACAGCAGCACGCGCACGTGCATTTTGTAGGAGCGGCTCTCCAGCCACGCGAAGAATCGCTTCGCGCCGTACCAGACGCCCTTGCTCCATTCGCCCTCGCCCTCGATCACCCAGTCGCGCTGCTGTGCGGACAGATCGCGCCACGGCGTGTCGAGCGGGATGCCGCGTTTGCGCGCAAACTTCTCCAGGTCCTGCTGACATTCGGCGTAGGACTGCGTCTGCCACGGCTTGATGGCACCACCGCGCAGCGTCTTGCCGTCATCCGGCACCACCAGGCCGTAATCCACACCGATCACGCGCCCGAAGCCGCGGCAGGTCTCGCAGGCCCCGAGCGGCGAGTTGAATGAGAAGAGACTGGGCGAGGGTTCCTGGTAGGACAGGTCGCACTCGGCGCAGTGCAGGCCGCTCGAGAATCGCCACACCGCCAGGGTGTTGGGCGGATCGGCATCATCGACGGCGTGAATGTTGACCTTGCCGCGGCCGACTCGCAGGGCCGTCTCGAGTGCCTCCAGCATGCGGCTGCGCTCGGCGCGGCCGGCGCGCAGGCGGTCCTGGATCACCTCGAAGGTCACCGCCGGCGCGGGTGCGGCCTTGCGGCGGCCCCGTTTGCCCGCCGGCGGGGGTGCGCTCGGACGCGGCGGCGGCTCGAGGAACCGGGTGTAGCCCTGCTTCTCGAGCAGCGCGCGCACCTCGTCGGTGCTGAAATTCGCCGGTACCTCGATCGGGAACGTGACCAGCAGGCGCGGATCGCCCGCGGCGGCGGCGCGCTCGAGCAGCTGCTGATGGATGCTCTCGGCGCTGTCGCGGCGCACCGGGTGTCCGCAGCGCTGGCAGTGCAGCACCGCGGTGCGGGCGAAGAGCAGTTTGAGGTGGTCGTTCAGCTCGGTCATCGTGCCGACCGTGGAGCGCGAGGTGCGCACCGGGTTGGTCTGGTCGATGGCGATGGCCGGCGGGATGCCGCCCACGGTGTCGACCTGAGGCTTGTCCATGCGGTCGAGGAACTGGCGAGCGTACGGGGAGAATGTCTCCACGTAACGACGTTGGCCCTCGGCATAGAGGGTGTCGAACACCAGGGACGACTTTCCTGAACCTGACACGCCCGTCACCACGACCAGCTCGTTGAGCGGGATATCGAGGACGAGATTCTTCAGGTTGTTCTGGCGTGCGCCGCGTACGCGGATGACGTCTCGAGGGGCGTCGGTCATTCCTTCACCTTGCGACGGGTCGTATGGGGGCTGTGCGTGCGCGGATGGCGCACGCCCACACCAATTCTACCTTAAAGCGTCCGATTCGAATGGGCGGCGCTGCCTACAAAACCTAGGTTTTTCCTATACAGGGCAGGCACATGCGCGGTACTGGATGAAGCGGACGCTCCCGAGGGGGCCCTGCGTCCCGGCTGCGGGCCGCACGCAGGGTGTGTGGCCCCCCGGGGGGCGCGGGTGACAGGTGTCACCTTCCGGTCCTGACGATTTCGACTGCCCCGGCACCTAGCGGCAGGCGTAGCGTTCGCAGCGAGGTTGGCAGGAGGTGCTGCTCGTGGAAGCGCACGCAATGGCCTCGGTCACCGAGCCGGACAAACGCTTCGCGCGGTCCTCGGCGGCGGGGTGCGCCGGGTCCCGGGTCTCTCGAGTGCAGGAGTCTGCCGCCGTGTTACGCATCACGGGCATCTGCATTGCGCCTGCGCGGCGTATCATCGCACTCGCGGTTGAGGGCCGGTGTCGGGATGCGCATTCTGCCACTGTAGCGTCGGATCGTTGTCGTGCGAACCTGGGAGACGTGTCATGACAGTCCCTGAGCCTGATTCACCGGTCGCGCCCTCGGATGCAGCATCGACGTCCGACTCCGCGGACACAGCCGCCGCCGGTGCGCGTCGGCCCCGCATGCTGCCGATGATGCGCGAGATGCTCGTCGACGCCGGCATTCCCTGGGTCTGCTATCAGGCGTCGATGGCCTATGTGTCACATTCCGAGGTCGTTGCGCTGATGATTGCTAGTGTCTTCCCGACACTGAAGACGCTCTATGGCCTGCGGCGGCGCGAATTCGATCCGGTGAGCCTGGTGATTCTCGCCGGACTGTTGTTCGGGCTCGCGGCGCTCATGTTCGGCGGTGGCGCGAAGCTGCTGCTGGTGCGCGAGTCGCTGTTCACCGGTGCATTCGGCGTGGCCTGCCTGGGGTCGCTGCTGCTGCGCTCGCGCCGTCCGGTCATGTTCTACTTCGGACGGTTCTTCGCCGCCGGCAACGATCCGCGCAAGCGCGCGGAGTTTGACCAATACTGGCAGTATCCGAGCTTTCGCCGAGTGCAGCGGATCATCACGCTCGTGTGGGGGCTGGTGTTCGTCGGGGAGTTTACGCTGCGCGTCGTTTTCATCTACACCCTCTCGCCCGCTACGGTGCTCGCCGTCTCGCCACTGGTGCTCAGCGGTGCGACTCTGCTGACCGTGCTGTGGACGTTCAGCTATGCCGCGCGGGCCCGCAAAGCCGGGCTTGCGCGCCGGGCGGCAGCCGCGCGGTTGTGAGCGCGCCGAACCGGGCGGGAGCGCCCGGTGCCGCGCACGCCCGAGCGGCCCGCTGGCGCCTTGCGCTATGATTCCGGACGTTGCGCGCCATAGTTTTTTCACAGGCGCCGTGCTGGAATTCCCTTACGGTGACATACCACGCTCTGCTCGCTCATCCCAGTTCGCCCGCAGCTGGGGAACTCACGCTCGCCGCCGAGGCGCAGCGACTGCGCGCCGATGCGCTGACACTGCGCTTCGTCCTGAGCGGGCCGCTGCAGCAGGTGCGCGTCCCCGCGGAGACCTCCGGCGCGCGTGCCGATGAGTTGTGGCGCCACACCTGTTTCGAGGCGTTCGTGGCGCTTCAGGGCGTGCCGGGGTACCTGGAGTTCAACTTCTCCCCGTCGCTGGCATGGCAGGCCTACCGCTTCAGTGCCCGCCGCGTGGGAATGACGCCCGCGGAATTGCCCGCACCACCGGTCCTGACGGTCGGACACCGTGAACGGCCCGGCGTCCCGGGGCCTGTGCGCGGTGCAGACGATGCGCTGGTGCTCGAGGCGCTCGTGTGCCTCCCCGAGCCCTATGCCGACGGCGGCCAGCCGTTGCAGCTCGCGCTCAGCGCAGTGCTCGAGGACGCCACCGGCGCTCTGTCGTACTGGGCGTTGCGCCATGTGCCCGGACGGCCGGACTTTCATCATCCGGATGCGTTTGCGCTCACACTCGATGCGCTCGGCGCCGAGCGCCGGCCGGTGACGGATCCGGCATGAAATTCGGCATCGACCGTCTGCTCGCCGATCCGGCCCTGCGCAGGCCGCTCGCTGGCCGGCGCGTGGCGCTGCTCGCGCATCCGGCCTCGCTCACCCGCGGCCTGACGCACAGCCTCGATGCGCTGGCGGCCCTCGGAGATCTGCGTCTGACGGCCGCCTTCGGTCCGCAGCACGGGCTGCGTGGCGACAAACAGGACAACATGGTGGAGTCGCCGGACTTCACCGACCCCGTGCACGGCATCCCGGTGTTCAGCCTCTACGGCGAGGTGCGCCGGCCCACCGATGCGATGATGGACACGTTCGATGTCCTGTTGGTCGACCTGCAGGATCTGGGCTGCCGCGTCTACACGTTCGTGACGACGCTGCGGTACATGCTTGAGGCATGCGCGCGCCACCGCAAGAGCCTCTGGGTGCTCGAGCGGCCGAACCCCCTCGGCCGACCGGCCGAGGGGCTGCTGCTGCAGCCGGGAACGGAGAGCTTCGTCGGCGCCGGCGCGATGCCGATGCGTCACGGGATGACGCTCGGGGAGCTGACGCGCTGGTTCGTGCACACGCTGCAGCTCGACGTCGATTGCCAGGTGGTGCCGCTCGAGGGCTGGAACCCCCATGCCGCGCCCGGTTACGGCTGGCCGCTCGGGGAGCGCACCTGGGTCAACCCCAGCCCGAATGCACCGAACCTGTTCATGGCGCGCTGCTATCCGGGCACGGTGATGCTCGAGGGCACGACGCTCTCGGAGGGTCGCGGTACGACACGGCCCCTCGAGCTGTTCGGCGAGCCGGGCCTCGACGTGCCGGCCCTGCTCGAGACGATGCACGCGCTGGCGCCGGCCTGGCTGCGCGGCTGCCGCTTGCGACCGTGCTGGTTCGAGCCGACGTTTCACAAGCATGCCGGGATGCTCTGCGCGGGGGTGCAGGTGCATGTCGAGGACCCGGTGCATTACGACCCCCGGGCATTCCGGCCCTGGCGGTTGATGGCCGTGGCGTTCAAGGCGCTGCGGCGGCTGCAGCCGCAGAGGCCTCTGTGGCGCGAGTTTCCCTACGAATACGAGCATGAGCGGCTTGCGATCGACGTCATCAACGGCGGAGACACGCTGCGCCGCTGGGTGGATGACCCGGCGGCGGCGGCCGGCGATCTCGAGGCGCTCTCGAGTGCCGATGAAGCCGCGTGGCAGGACGCGCGGCGCCCTTTTTTGATATACTGAGATTTATCAAAGAGTTGCCGGCCTGGCTCACGCCCCGGCCTGCGGCGGCGCATCGCGCGGCCGGCCGCAGCGGCACTCCGCTTCCTGTTCGTTCCGGGCCGAGCCCGGTGCTTTATCCCGCCGGCGCTCGACGCCGCAGGGCTGGTTCCATGAACGCCGCACCCGACATCACCCGCTACCGCAAGCACTGGGCCGAACGTTTCGGTACGGCGCCTTTTCTGCCCATGACCCGCGCCGAGATGGAGGCGCTGGGCTGGGACAGCTGCGACATCATCCTCGTCACGGGCGACGCCTACGTCGACCTGCCGAGCTTCGGCATGGCCGTCATCGGCCGGGTGCTCGAGGGGCAGGGGTTTCGGGTCGGCATCATCGCCCAGCCCGACTGGCACAGCGCCGAGCCGTTCGCGGCGCTCGGGCGGCCGAACCTGTTCTTCGGCATCACGGGCGGGAACATGGACTCCATGGTCAACCGCTACACCGCGGACCGGCGGCTGCGCAGCGACGATGCCTACACGCCGGGCGGTATCGGCGGCAAGCGCCCCGACCGCTCGGTCATCGTGTATGCGCAGCGCGCGCGCGAGGCGTTCAAGGACGTGCCCATCGTCATCGGCGGCATCGAGGCGTCTCTGCGGCGCATCGCCCACTTCGACTACTGGTCGGAGAAGGTCCGCCGCTCCGTGCTGCTCGACTCGAAGGCCGACCTGCTCGTGTACGGCAACGGCGAGCGCCAGGTGTGCGAGATCGCCCATCGCCTGGCCGCCGGAGCGCGCATCGAGGCGCTCACCGACGTGCGCGGCACGGCGTTCGTGCGCAAGGCGTTGCCGGCGGACTGGATCGAAATCGACTCGACGCACCTCGATGAGCCCGGTGCGCTCGAGCCGCATCCGGATCCCTATGCCATGACGCCGGCGCCGGCCGCTGCACCCGCCGCGGCGCGCGCCGGGGAGAACGTGGTGCGGTTCGTGCGCCGCGTGAAGAACGCCGACCGGGAGCGCAGCGTGATCCGCATGCCCTCCTACGAGCAGGTCGCCGCCGACCCGGTGTTGTATGCGCACGCTTCGCGCATCCTGCATCTGGAGGCGAACCCCGGCAACGCCCGTGCGCTCGTGCAGCGGCACGGGGACCTCGATGTGTGGCTCAATCCCCCGCCGATCCCGCTCAGCACTGCGGAGATGGACTGGGTGTACGAGCGGCCCTATCAGCGCCAGCCGCATCCGTTCTACGGCGAGGCGGCCATTCCGGCCTACAAGATGATCCGCTTCTCGGTGGCCATCCAGCGCGGCTGCTTCGGCGGCTGCTCGTTCTGTTCGATCACCGAGCATGAGGGGCGGATCATCCAGAACCGCTCCGAGGCGTCGATCCTGCGCGAGGTCGAGGACATCCGCGATCGGGTGCCGGGATTCACCGGCGTGATTTCCGATCTCGGCGGCCCGACCGCCAACATGTACCGTCTGGCGTGCCGCAGCCGGGAGATCGAGAGCGCCTGCCGGCGCCCCTCGTGCGTCTATCCGGGCATCTGTCCGAACCTCGACACCAACCACGCGCCGCTGATCGAGCTGTACCGCAAGGTGCGCGAGCTGCCCGGCATCCGCAAGGTCCTGATCGCCTCGGGTGTGCGCTACGACCTCGCCGTGGAGTCCCCCGAGTACGTCAAGGAGCTGGCCCAGCATCACACCGGCGGGTACCTCAAGATCGCCCCGGAGGCGATCTCCGAAGGTCCGCTCTCGATGATGATGAAGCCGGGAATCGGTGCCTATGACCGCTTCAAGGCCCTGTTCGACCGCTACTCGCGCGAGGCCGGCAAGGAGCAGTACCTGATCCCGTATTTCATTGCGGCGCATCCGGGTACGCGCGACGAGGACATGCTCGAGCTCGCCCTGTGGCTGAAGCGCAATGGCTTTCGCGCCGATCAGGTCCAGGCGTTCCTGCCCTCGCCGATGGCCAGCGCGACGGCCATGTACCACTCGGGCAAGAACCCGCTGAAGCGCGTCCACCGCAGCGGCGGGGAGGTGCACATCCCGAAGGGCCTGAAGGTGCGCCGCCTGCACAAGGCATTTCTGCGCTACCACGATCCGAACAACTGGCCGATGCTGCGCGAGGCGCTGCGCCGGATGGGGCGTGCGGACCTCATCGGCAGCGGCAAGCACCAGCTCGTGCCGGCCTTCCAGCCGCCGGGAACCGGCCAGGCGCACGAAGGGCGCCGCGCCGAGCGCCCGGGCGAGCGCCCCGGACCGCGCCTGCAGCCGTTTCGCACGCAGCACACCGGGCTGCCGCGCACCCCGCGGCGCTGAGCGGCGGACGGCCGCCGTGACCTGCACCCATCCGCTCGATCGCCCCGTCTGGGCGAGTCTGACCACTCACCATGAGCCGTTCGCGGCCGGCGGGCCGCTCGCCCGGCGCTACCGCGCCGAGTACAACGTGTTCGCCGGTCAGGCGGATGAGTCGCCCGAGGCGCTCGCCGCGCTCGGGGCACTGGTCGGTCCCGGCGAGCAGGTGTGCATTGCGCAGGCGATGCCGGTGACGGTGCCGGCGGGGCTGCGCGTGCACAAGAGTCTCCAGGGCGTGCAGCTGACGGCCCCCGCGGCGCTCGAGGTGCCCGAGGGTGCCGAGCCGCTGCTCGTGCTCACCGAGCGCGACGCGCCGGAAATGTTCGCGCTCGCGCACCTCACCGAGCCGGGGCCGTTCGCGCCGCGCACGCATGCCCTCGGCCGCTTCCTCGGCATTCGCATCGACGGGCGGCTCGCCGCCATGGCCGGGGAGCGCTTCCGCTTGCCCGGCTACACCGAGGTGAGTGCCGTGTGCACCCATCCGGACTTTCGCGGCCGGGGATTCGCGCGCCGCCTCACCGCCGCGGTCACCGCGGCGATCCACCAGCGCGGCGAGCGGGCGTTCCTGCAGGCCTGGAAGACCAACACGCCGGCGATCACGCTGTACCAGTCGCTCGGCTTTAAGATCCGCGCCGAGATGAATGTGCGCGTGCTGGTCCGCGCGACGTCTGACTGAGCGGCGCCCGCGCGGCGCGGGATTCGGATCAGTCTGCGCCGCTGGTGCGCATCACCGAGACGAGCGACGTCGCGACGTGCGGCCCGCCGTACCAGAACCGCCAGCCGAGCGCCCGACGCTCGACGAGCGTGCCGGGCTGTGCGGCGAGGAAGCGCCGATATGCCCGGCTGTGACCGATGTCGGCAATCAGGGCTGTGCCGCCTGGTTTGAGCACCCGCAGGATCTCCGCGAGCGCCCGCTCGCGCTGCGCTGCGCCGACGATGTTGTGAATGGCGAGACTGCTGGTGACGACATCGAAGCTGCAGTCCGGAAACGGCAGCGCCCGCATGTCGGCGGTGAGCAGCGTCACGCGCTCCCGGACGCCCTCGAGCTCGGCGTTGCGCAGCGTCGCCCGTTCGTTGTTGCCCGACTGGTCCTTTGCCGACCACAGGTCGATGCCCACGGCCTGTCCCTGCGCCAGTCGCTGCGCGGCGAGCAGCAGGACCGCTCCCCGGCCGCAGCCGACATCGAGCACTCGTTCCTCGCCGCGTAGCGCCAGGCCGTCGAGCAGCTCCGACCACACGGCGAACTTGCCGCGCCGGGTGGTCCAGAGGTAGCTGCAGGTCATCAGTGCGAAGACGACGGCGATCGCTGCGAATGCTGCGTTGAATGTGTCGTATGCCGTCAGGGCGATGAGGGTGGCGGCGGTGGCGCCGAGCGCAGCGGCCGCCAGACCGTACAGAACGTGGGGCGCGTCGATACCGTAGTGGCCGTGACGTGTAGCGGTCATGGGCGGGACCGTGGCGATGCAACGAGGACGAGGCGGATCTCGAGGGGGATCCGGCGGCGCTTGCGCGCACCGTGTAGCGGCGTGCGCGGCTCGATGCACTCGAACCGCACGGCCGACGCGTGAACCTGCAGCGCGCTGTGCCCGCGAGTCGACATGACTGCGATTTCCCCCTGGGTCGCGATGTTAACTGAAACACAACCGGTGTGCCGCCTCGCGGTGGCTTGCGGCCGGCCGGGTGAGCCGACGAGAATGCCCCAGCCGCCTCCGGCGGCAGCAGCGGGCGACGGCCCGGCCAGTCACACAGGGGGCAGATCATGGCGAGCGTCAAGACAGCAGTGGCTATCCTGGCGGGTCTGGCCGCCGGGGTGAACGGGTGCCCTGCGGCCCGGGCAGATTCCTTTCAGCTGAAAGATGTCGCGCGCATCGTCACGCTGAGCGACCCGCGGATTTCCCCGGACGGGCGCCAGATCGCCGTAGTGCTGTCCCGGCCGGATGTGAAGACGGACAAACCCGATCAGCAGATCGACCTGATCGAGGTGGCGA
>JAJZSQ010000110.1 GCA_021849615.1 Pseudomonadota bacterium | reverse complement strand
GGATCGAGGTTGTGGCCGTCGGTGAGCCAGCATTGATTGAACGCCGAGCAGTAGCAGATCCGGAACGTCGGGGTGTCCGACCCGGACTCGAGGATTGCCCTGAAGGCCTTCCAAGGGCCCAGGTCCGTGTTCGGGTAGGGATTCCAGATCAGGTGCATGTCGGCGCCGGGGCGCAGCACCCAGCCCTGCAGGGTGCTGGTGATGAGCGCGCCGGCGGGCTGCGGCTGATAGCCGCAGCAGTCGTGTAGCGGCCGGGCAGCACCGCCGGACCCTCGACCGAGTCGGGCAATCCGCCGGCGGCCGCCAGCGGCGCAGCGCTGAGCGCGCCGAGCAGCATGAGGGGCAGGGCGCCGGCAGGCGCGATGCGCTTGAGACTGGGCATGGTTCGATTCCTCCCCGGGCGCGGCGCGTAGCCCCGCAGCGCTTTTGTTATAGGTGTCGACGGACCCGCAGGAAGCGTCATGGATCGGCGCTGCGGACAATTCAGTTCACCGGACCGGACGCTCGCCGTGGCGCGGGCGGCCCGGTGCGAGCGCTGCGCCCGCCGTGCTGGATGCAATTCGGCGGCCAGATGCCGAGGGTCGACGCGGAGGCGCCATGAATGCCCGTGAGGAGTCCATGAGAACGTCCCGGCCGCTCCGAGACACGGCGGGCGATCCTGGCCAATCCTGGCCAATCCTGGCCAATCCTGGCCAATCCTCAAGTGCGCTCGCCCACGCGCCTACCGGGCGCGGGCGGGGACCTTCCGATCGATGCGCCGGCCACCTCCGCAAGGTGCCCGAACGGCACCCCCCGGGATGTGCGCGTCGAGACTCAGCGGGGTAGGTCGCTGCGCAGGCGTTGCGCCTTTCGCCGCCGGATCGGCGCGAGTGCGAGTGTCAACAGTCCTGCAGCCAAGAGCGCGAGGGTGCCGGGCTCGGGCACGGAACTGCCGGAGCCGCCGGTATCCATCGACACGTACGGCATGAGGCTTCCGCCGCCCTCGAGATTGTAGGCGGCGCCTTGCAGATAGGCGTTCTGAGGGTTGTCCAAGTTGTAGTAGAGCACAACCCCGTTGGAGGCGGTCAGGTCGGAGAGCTGGCCGAGCCCGCCCTGCAAGTCGAGGTAATTGACGTAAAAGGCGTTCCCCGAGCCGTCCGTCAGGTCCAGACTGTTCCCGGTGCCGAGTTGCAAAGTCCCCCAGCCGAAATTGTTGCTGAACCCGGCCCCAACGAGTCCTGCCAGGGACGACAGGTGTGAGGTGCCGGGGATGCCGGAGAAGATCAGCGTCGCCAGCGTGGTGTCCCACTGCGAGCGCTGCGTGCTCTGGTTGAAGAAGTTGTTCGTCACGTCGAAAACGTCTCCGGCGCCGCCTTGCAGGTAGCCGCTTGAGCCGATGTCGAGCGTGGTGAAAGTCTGGGTGGATGGATCGCTGAGATAGGCGCCGTTGTTCGTGACGGTGTCCGTCCAGACGATGTTCGTGTTCGAGGTCCTGAGGGAGGCACCGGCATCCACGGAGACCGCGCCGCCGAGGTGGCTGCCCGTGCCCATGACCAGTGTGCCGCCGCTCACGGTCGTGCCGCCGGAGAACGTGCTGTCGCCGGTGACCGTCCAGGTGCTCGAACCAGTTTTGCCGAAGTTCGTGAAGCCCTGGTACTGGCCACCGGCGCTCGTCGTGGTGAGGTTGAAGGTGTTGCCGGTGGGTGCATTCTGATCGCCGCCCAGGGCAAGAGTATTGGTGCCCTGGCTGACTACCGCGCCAGTGATCTTCGAGCCGGCTTCTAGCGTCAGTGTGTTGTCGTTGCCCTGCAGCAGCACCGCATCGGCGCTCGGTCCGGTGCCGCCGTCGGCTTTGCCGCCGCCGATGGTGCCGGCGTTGATGATGTTGGCATTGCCCTGCGCGAGGACGCCGACACCCCCGGGGCCCCCCGCCCCGAAGGCGCCTCCCGACCCGCTCGGGCCGTCGGGACCGTCGGTTCCGTCCTCGCCCGGATGGCCGACGGTGCAGTTGTTCGCGTCGCAGGAATAGGCGTCGCCGCCGTGGCCGCCGGTTCCACCCGTGCCACCATCACCGCCCGTTCCGCCCGGTCCGGCATTCCCGCCGTTGCCGCCGACGATCGAGCCGCTATTGACCACGGTGGCGTTTTGGAGGGTCACCCCCGCACTGCCGGCGCCACCCGTGCCGCCAGGGCCGCCGTGACCTGCGGTACCACCAAGTCCTCCGGCGCCACCGGCTGCGGGCGACGCCGTTCTTGTGACCCCATAGTCGCCGTCGCCGCAATCAAACGAGTAGTCGTCGGCAAAGCTTGGGCCTCCGAGGGTGCAATCTACACCACTCGGATCGCTCGTCAGGGTCACTGACGTGACTCCCGGGATTCCGATGCCGCCGTTTCCTCCGCTTCCTCCACTACCGCCATCGCCTCCCGATCCCCCATCTCCTCCGTTGCCGCCCGCGATCGCGCCCTGATTGATGAGCTCGCCACCTGTCAGCAGTGCGCCATGGCCGCCCAAGCCGCCGGTCCCCCCGCTCCCGCCAAGGCCACCGATCCCTCCCATTCCACCGACCGCACCGGGGACACTGGAAAAGGTTGAAGCGGTATCGGTATTCGGATTGAACAAGACCTGTATCGGACGTCCATTAGGGAACAGTCGTGTCATGTCCGCCGCGTCGGCTCCGGCCCCGAAGTATGCGAGGGTGTTGCCGCCATTGCCCCCATCGCCGCCATTCCCACCGGCGCCGCCTTGGCCGCCAGCACCGCCGGAGAGCGCCCCAGTGTTGGTCACGGTGCCGCCGCTCAGCAGTAGGCCCGCGCCGCCCGCACTGCCGCCGCTGCCCTGGGCACCACTGCCGCCGGCGCCGCCGATATTTCCGCCAAAGCCCTCGCCGCCTGCGCCGCCTTGGCCGCCGGCACCGCCGTCCCCACCGCTGCCACCCGCACCCCCGCTGGCCGCTCCGGTGAGCGTCACGTTTCCTTGGGTGACGACCAGGCCGGCACCACCGACCGATCCGCCCACCGACGCGCCGCCATCGCCGCCGGGGCCGCCGAGGCCACCCAGGGAAAATATCGTAGTGCCAACGTTCGCGCCTTCGAGGAGGCCCTCACCCCCAGCGCCTCCCTTGCCACCATCCCCGCCGCCACCGCCGTTGCCTCCCGTGCCTCCGAGCACGTTGATGAGTGAGACGGTGCCGCCGGAGACGGCGTAGCCGTACCCGCCGTACGTGCCTGGCGAGCCATTGTCGCCTTGCACGCCACCCGAACCGGGCCCGCCGGGAGGCGTGCCATCCACCCCGTCCGTACCGGATTGCCCTTGAGCACCGTTGGCTCCATTGGGACCGGCCGCCGGGCTACCTCCTGCGCGGGCGATCGGTGTCATCAGCCACATCGTTGCGAGGGCGGCAGCGACCGCAAGGGCGAGCGGACGACTCGCTGCCCGTGTCGTGAATACGCCTTCGCTCCGGAATGGGCTCGAGCGGTGCGTGACGGGATGGCGGGGTGCAAGCACGTGCGGAGGCATGACGACGGACTCCTGACGTTTCATCGGCCCACCGTATCGACGACGTGTGGACCTTCGTTCCATGCGCGAGCAATTCGTGTGCCACGGCGGTATTCTTCAACCCGCTCATGGGGTTACTGCGGCACTCGGGCGGGGATCCGCGCGCGCGATGCGCCGGCGTAAAATAACTCGACGCATCGCGTGTTTGGTGCGCCGTCGCCGCGCTCGAGAGGCCGGAGTCCGAGCGCAAAATGACGGTTCTTGAGGCGCAATTTCAGCGGGCGAATTGGCATAGTGTCGTCAAGCCTCAAAACATCACGCGCGCGTGCGAATTCATTCGCGAACCGAGTCGTGCGGCGCGTGCGCGGTGTAAAGAGAGCCGACACTCATGCGTCTGGGTAACCGGAATCGGTCGTGCATTCCGGCGGTTCAGAGGGCGTGAGCGGGCTCGGCACTCAGTGTTCTGGGCGTCGAGGCCCACGAGGCGCGGCCAGGGGAAAAGGGCCGGGTGCGCCGGGTCATGTTGTTGCGTTTGACGACGCTGCCGGTCGGGCCGGACGATTCCCAGGGGCGCGATTGACGCCCGATTCACGCTGCGTATACGCTGCGGCCGTCGCGCCACGAAACAAGAATCATGCACACGGCACGCTTCGGACACGGACTCCCGGTGCGCTCGGTTTGCGCAGCGCTGGCGCTGTCGTGCCTTGTGCCGCGGCCGGGGCATGCGGCCGACGAGGGCGTGCAGCTGCTTCTCGGACACACCCGCGGTTATGACCTGAAGGCCCACGGGTCCGAGTCATTCCGCATCACCGTGCCGGCAGGCTCCGTGGTCGACGTGCGCGTTCAACAGCGTACGAACGGCATGGAACTGCTGTTGCCGTCGCGCACGACCCGTTCGCCAACGCCGCGATATTGTCCGAGTGGCACCGGCTGCCGGCTGCACCTGACACTCATCGGTCGGGCGCGCGGGCGAGTGCACCTGCGGCTGCTGCCGCTCGTGCCCGGCCGGCCGGCGAGCGGTTCGATCGACGTGTCGTGGCCGCAGCGCGTGACCGCGATGGATCGTTTGCGTGTTCGAGGCGAGCGTCTCCTGGCGCGCGCCGAGTGGGCGCAACGGGTCGGACCGGCGGCCGCCTGGCCGCAGGCGGCCGCCGACTACCGTGCCGCGCAGCAGCTGGCGCACCGCAGCGCCGATGGATGGCTGCTGCGCAGCGCGCTTACCAACGAGGCCCGACTCGATCTGTTTCAACTCGGGCACTATCGGGCGGCACTTGCGCTCGGCCGTGCGGCGGTCCGACAACCTTTCGGGACCGATTGGGCGGATGAGGCGCTGGCCTGGCAGACGCTCTCGAGCGCCTGCGCCTACCGGGGGCGCAATGGCGAGGCGATTGCGGCGCAACGTCGTGCGCTCGCCCTGGACCAACGGACGGGCAATCGTTTCGAACAGGACGTGACGCTCGGCAACTTGGCGTATGAGCAGTTCGAGATCGGGAGCACGCGCGCGGCGCTGCGCAGCGCGCGTCGCTCGCTGCAGATCGCCCGGGCGATCGATGATGGGCCGGGCGTCGTGTTCGATCTGGAGGCGCTGGCGGAGTTTCACCGGGCGCGCGGGGACGTCAACCGGGCCTTCCGTGATTTCCAGCGGGTGTTCGCCGCCCTGAAGCACACGCCGTATCCGGACCGGGCGGCCGCGGCGTGGGACGGCCTCGGTGAGCTCTATGACACCCTCGGGGAGCGCAGCGAAGCGCGCCGCGCGCTGCGCCATGCTCTGCGGCTTGCCGTGGCGGCGCACGACCCTGACGTGCTGCTCGATGTGCGGATCAATCTGGGCAGCCTGATGCGTCAACGGGGTGAGGCAGCGGCGGCGCTCGCCTTCGACCGGCGCAGTCTGGCCCGGGCGGTAGCGCTCGGACTGCCTCGCGAGCAGTCCTTTCTGCAACTCGGTCTCGGCCGCGACGAGGCGGCGCTCGGGCACCGGCGGCGGGCGCGCGCGGCATTCCGCCGGGCCCTCACGCTGGCGACCAAGATGGACCAGCCGGACAGCGAGGCCAGTGCCTGGGTGGCGCTCGGGGATGAGCAGCAGCGGGTCGGGTCGGTGGCGGCGGCACGAGAGGATTATTTGCGTGCCCTCGGTATCGCGCAGCGCCGGTTCGGTCCGCTCACCGCGGTCCGGGCCGAGGGCAGTCTGGCCCGGCTCGATGCGCAGCAGGGCCGGCTGGCGGCGGCACGCGGCCGGATCGATCAGGCGGTGAAACTGCTCGGTGCAGTCCGATCCACCGTGACCACCGAACATCTGCGCACCGAGTACCTGGCGTCGGAGCACGGCTATTACGATCTCGGGGTCTCCATCCTCATGCGGTTGCATCGCCTTCACCCCGGGGCCGGCGATGCGCGTGCCGCGCTGCGCATAGTCGAGCGCGCCCGCGCCCGCTCCCTGCTCGACGGACTGCAGGGGCGCCATCGCCTCGATGCCGCGCTGCTCCCGGTGGGACTGGCGCACTCGCTGCAGCACACGGCGACGCAGCTTCGAGTGGCGTATGCCGATTGGCGAGCACTGCTGGCCGATGCGCATGCGAGTTCCCCGCGGTTCGCGCAGTTGCGCCGCCGGATCGCGAGCTTGCGCCGCCGGTCGCACGCCCTCGAGGTGCTCGCCAGGGCGCGCAGCGCGCGCTACGCGGCGTTCGCACAGGGGCGTCCCGCGTCGCTGCGCAGCCTGCAGCAGGTGCTCGGGCCGCATGCGGCGCTGCTCGAGTACTGGGTGGGTTCGCGGCGCGGCTATGCGTGGCTGGTCCGTCGGCAACGAATCACGACGCTGCGCCTGCCGGGCGCGAGCCGACTCGATCCTCTGGTCCAGGCGTTCCGTTCCGCATCGATCGCCCGCTCGCGCAGCCCGGCCGGGGAGAGTCTCGAGCAGCGCGCGGCGCGCATCGGCGCTGCGGATCAGCGCGTGGCCACCCTCGAGCGGGTGCTGGGCGCGCGGGTGTTGCCGAGTGCCCACCAATTGCGCGGCATCACGACGCTGTACCTGGTCCCCGATGGCCCGCTGTTTGCGCTGCCGTTCGCTGCGCTGCGAGCGGCGGGCGCGGCCCGCGCGCTGATCGATTCGACCGCGCTCGTGGCGGAACCCTCCGCCTCGGTGCTGGTGGCGCTCGGGGCGCGACGCGCGGCGGATCGTGCGGGCTCCATCGTGGTGTTCGCCGCTCCGGTGTACCGGCAGCAGGCGCCCCGGGGCCCCCGAGCGGTGAGCGGTGCACCGGTGCCCGCCCGCGCGCTCCCGGGGCGTCTGACCTGGACCCCACAAGCGCTCCTGGCACACCTGCCGTCGTTACCGGGTTCGCAACGCGAAGCGCGCGCGATCGCGCGCCTGAGCGGCGGGCGCGCCGTCGTGCATTCGGGCTTCGCAGCGACCGTCGGCGCAGTGCAGCACACCGACTGGCACCACGTCGCGATCGCGCACTTTGCCGTGCACACGCTGCTCGATGCGCAGCATCCAGCCCTCTCAGGTCTGGTGCTCTCGCTCTGGCACCGCAATGGATCGGCGGCGCGCGGGGTGTTGTGGTTGCATCAGATCGAGTCGCTCTCCATGCCCGTCGACCTGGTGGTGCTCAGCAGCTGCGATACGTTGAGCGGTCGGGCCGTGCCGGGTGAGGGGCTGGTGGGACTGTTCCGGGCCTTTCTGCTCGCCGGCGCGCATGCGGTGCTGGGCACGCTCTGGCGCGTGCGCGACCGGGCGACCGCGCGGTTCATGCGGATCTTTTATACCGAGCTGCTGCGCCGCCATCTGCCGCCGGCGCAGGCGCTGCGGACTGCACAACGCACGATGAGTCGTCTGCCGCGCTATGCCGCGCCGTATTACTGGGCGGGGTTTTCGCTCGAAGGACTCGGGGAATCGGTCCGATGAGCGCCGTCGATTTCGACAGCGAGGCGGGCCGCTGGCAGCTGAACGAAGGGGCGTTCAAGGCCCTGGTGCACGCCTTGCACACCGATCCGGCCGAAGCGGCGCGCGAATACGAGCGCCTGCGGCGGCGCCTGGTGCGCTACTTCGCGCTGCACGGCGTCGCCCGGGGTACCGATGCGACCGATGAGGCGTTCAACCGTCTCGCCAAGCGTCTGAGTGAAGGGGAGTCGATCCAGAACCTCGAGGCGTATCTGGCCGGCATCGCGCGCTTGGTGATGCTCGAGGAGCGCCAGCGGGTCAACCGGGAGCGCCAGATGCTGATGCGACTGGTGCCGCCTGCGGGATTGAACGAGGAGGAGGATCCGCTGCTCCCTGCGCTCGAGCGCTGCCTCGCCGGACTGCCGGCGCAGACGCTGGCCGTGCTGACCCGCTACTACGTGGGGCGCGGCGTCGAGCGCATTCGAGCGCGTGAGCGACTCGCGCGCGAACTCGGACTCTCGCAGAATTCGCTGCGCAATCGAATGCTGCGCCTGCGCCGCCGTCTGGAGCACGCCGTGCGGGTCCAGCTGGGCGAGGGAGCGCGTGAGGGCGCACCGTTGGGCTCGAGGGTCGACGAGGAGGAGTGCTAGATGAGCGCAAACGGCACCGCGTTTTCCCGCGAGCAGCTGATCGCCTATCTGCTCGAGGAGCTTCCGGAGCCGCAGCTCGCGGCGATCGACGCGCGGCTGTTGAGCGATGAGCCGTTCGGCGTGGAGCTCGAGGCGATGCGCGTGCAGCTTCTGGATGAGTATGCGCTCGGCGGGCAGAGCGCGGGCGAGCGTGAGCGCTGGCGGCGGGCGCTGCAGGTGAACGGCGATGCGGATCCGGCGCTCGCCTTCGCCCGCGCACTGCCGCGCCAACTCGAGCGCCGCGCGCAGTCGACCCCGGCGCCCGATCCGAGGGGGCGCTTCAGCCTCTCGTCTCGACGGTGGGGGTGGGCGATGCCGCTCGCCGCCTCGGTGCTGCTGGCGTTCGGATTCGGGGGGTATTGGATTGCGCGCCACGGCGCGCGGCGCTCGCCTCGGCAGGAGGCTGCGGGTGCCTACACGTTGCTTCTGCGGCCGCAGCGTCTGCGCGGCGTTGCAGGGCCGAACGTCGTGCACGTGCCGCTCGATGTGGGCAGCGTGCAGGTACAGATGGTCGTGCCCGGGCGTTTCGCGCTCGCGGACGTCACGGTTCGCAGCCCGGAGGGTCATCGACGCTTCACGCACCTGCCGATACGCGTCTTCGAGGGGGTGCACTTCGTACAGTTTGCGCTGCCAGTGCGCCGCGCCCACGCCGGGATCTACCATTTCGATCTGCGGACGGCCGGGGCGCCGGGGCCGGTGGCGCACTATTCGGTGGTTCTGGCAAGACCCTGAGCGCTCGTCGTGCCGTCGTGCCGCCGAGCCGCTGCGCTCACCGTGGCGAGCCGGCCCGGTGCGAGGCGCGCGCCCGCCGTGCTAGATTTACACCGGGCGGCCAGAGGCCGAGAGTCAGCGAGGAGGCACTGTGAATGCCAGTAACGAGTCCGTGATGAACTCCACGACCGCCCCGGGGCGGGAGGTTTCCGGGCAGCCGCCCGCGCGCGAAGTCACGGGCGGGCACTCCTTTGAAGGCCGCATGCTCGAGCGGCTGCTCGAGCGCCTCGGCGCCCCCGAAATCGAGTTTCAGCTCTGGACCGGCGAGCGTATCGCCCCGCTCGGCGGCGAGCCGGTCTGCCGCGTGCGCATCCCGAGCCGCGGGGCGCTGCTGGCGATCCTGGCCGATCACCAGGTGCGCTTCCCGGATGCCTACAGCGACGGACGCATCGAGATCGAGGGCGATCTGGTGCAGCTGCTCGAGACGCTGTACGTGGCCGGGGCGCGCGCCCCGGCCCCCTCGGGACTCGGTCGGCTGCTCGGCAACCTGCGCCGCCCGCACGTCAATTCGCTCGCCGGCTCGCGCCAGAACATCCATCACCACTACGACATCGGCAATGAGTTCT
>JAJZSQ010000109.1 GCA_021849615.1 Pseudomonadota bacterium | reverse complement strand
TCGCAGACGAACACCGAGGGGCCGGCAATGAGCTTGCGCACCTCATGCTGGCTCTTCCCGCAGAACGAGCAGTACAGAAGTTTGCCGTCGTCGTGGCGGCCGCGGGAATCGTCACTCATTTAAAAGCCCTCAAGAGGCATGGTCTTCAATCGTCTTGCGCAGACGTCGCGAACTGCGTCCGGATGCCCGCGGTTTCCCGCAAGAGACAGCTTTCTTATAGCACGCAGCGGCGCCGTGAGGCAAAGCACTACCGCACGGCCAAGTCGTTGTCTCAGCGGGATTTGTTTGACGGATTTCACTACTTGACAAAGCGGGTCGCGCCGCGGGCATTCCCGGCCCTGCGACGGCGCGCCCTGAGGGCCTGTGTGGGGGCGCTCAGGCCGACTTTCCAGCCCCCGCCCCCAGGTCGCCGCGCTTCTCCAGGACCTGGTCGATCAGGCCGTAGCGCTTGGCTTCCTTCCAGTCCATGAACCGGTCGCGGTCGGTGTCGAGCTTGATCTGATCGACGCTCTGGCCGGTGTGCTTGGCGAGGATGTGATTGAGCCGGTCGCGCGTTTCCAGCATTTCCTTGGCGTGGATCTCCATGTCCGCCGCCTGCCCCTGAAAGCCGCCGAGCGGCTGGTGGATCATGACGCGCGCATGCGGCAGGCAGAAGCGTTTGCCCGCAGCGCCCGCGGCGAGCAGCACCGCGCCCATGCTGGCGGCCTGGCCGACGCAGATCGTGCTCACATCGGGCTTGATGAACTGCATGGTGTCGTACATGGCCAGGCCCGCGGTCACCACCCCGCCGGGGGAGTTGATGTACAGCGCGATGTCCTTCTCGGGATTCTCCGACTCCAGGAACAGCAGCTGCGCCACCACGATGTTCGCGACATAATCGTCGATCGGGCCGACGACGAACACCACCCGCTCCTTCAGCAGTCGCGAGTAGATGTCGTAGGACCGCTCGCCGCGAGCGGTCTGCTCGACGACGATGGGCACCAGGTTCAATGCGCGCTCGTTCATGCTCGGGTCTCCACGGTTCTCTCATTACGCTAGCAGTCGGGGCCGGAGGCAAGTCCGGCCGCGCAAGACTCGCCGAGGCGTTCGCCGCATGCGGCGAGCGCCTCGGGGGAGCTGCGCAGACTAGCGGGTCTCGCTGTCGCGGCCGAAGCCGGTCAATTCCTGGAAGGACATGGGCTGCTCGCTCACCTTGGCACGGGCGAGGAACCAGTCGATGACCTGCTCCTCGAGCACCGCGGACTCGATCTGGCGCATCGCCTCGCGGCTCTTGCGGTAGGCGGCCCGGGCCTCTTCCGGATCGGGGTAGCTCGCCACCAGGTCCTCCAGGCGCATCTCGACCCGGGTCCGCTCGACCTGCAGGCCCTCGCTCTGGATGATCTGACCGAGCAGCAGCCCCAGGGCGGCGCGCTTGCGCGCCGGGGCCTCGAACGGCTCACGCGGGGGCATCTGCGAGACTTCCCGCACCCCCATGTTGCGCGCCGCATCGATCTGCATCTGCTGCACCTGCTCCTCGACCAGCGTGCGCGGCAGCTCGATCGGGTTTTGCGCGTAGAGCGCTTCGAGCACCTGGCTGCGCAGCCGGCCGCGCACCAGATCCGAGAGCTCCCGCTCCATGCTCTTGCGTACTTCGGCACGCAGCGTCTCGAGGCCACCGTCCTCCACGCCGAAGGCCTGACAGAACGCCTCATCGACCTCCGGCAGGGACTGCGCCTCGACCTGCTTCACCGTGACCGAGAGCTCAGCCGTCTTGCCCGCGAGCGCCGCATTGCTCGTGTCGGCCGGGAAGTTCACGGTGACGCTGCGCGTCTCTCCCGCGCTCGCGCCCTTCAATGCCGCGTCGAGTTCCGGCCGGTTCTCCGGCCGGCCGAGCACGATCGCCACGTCCTTGCCGTCGCCACCGTCGAACGGCTTGCCGTCCATCAGACCGGTGAAATCCACGGTCACCCGGTCGCTCTCGGCCGCCGCACGCGCCACGACTGTGAACACCGGCCGCTGCTTGCGCATGCTCTCGATCATCGCATCGATGTCGCTCTCGGTGACCTCGGCGGTCGGCCGGGAGATCTCGGTCCCCTCCGGCGCCTTCAGCTTGATCTCCGGCATGATCTCGAAGACCGCCGCGTACTTCAGCTCCGCGCCCGGGGAGACCGCGATCGGCTCGATCCGCGGCCCGCCGGCCGGCGTGAGGTTCTGCTCGCGCAGTGCCTGGGCGAGCGAGCTGCGGATCAGGTGGTCGACCACCTCCGCATGCACCTGCTCGCCGAACTGCTTGCGCACCACCGGCATGGGCGCCTTGCCGGGGCGGAAGCCCTTCAGGCGCGCCGAGCGCGCCACCTGCTTCAGGCGCTGCTCGAACTCCTGGTTAACCTCGTCGGCGGGGACGGCGACTTCCAGGCGGCGCTCGAGAGCCCCGCGGGTGGACAACGAAACCTGCATTCGTGAACCTCGAACCAATTGGGATGTGCAGCGGCGCTGCGCCCGATCGCACCGGTTCCGCGGCACCCGGGCCCGGAGCGGCTCCAGCGGAGGGCATCAAGCAAACCGGATGACGGTCGGGCGGCAACCCTGGAACTGCGCATTTTGCCACAGCGCTCGGGCCATGGCACCCCTGGTGCCGCCGGATTTGGTGCGAAAGGAGAGACTCGAACTCTCACGGGTTACCCCACTGGATCCTAAGTCCAGCGCGTCTACCAGTTCCGCCACTTTCGCCCCCACCGCCCCGCCGCGGCTGCTCGGCGCGAGGCGGGCGGGGATTATAGCCGCCGCAGCCGCTCGATCTGCTCGGCGATGCCGTCCGCTACGCTGCGCCGCAGCAGCCGGGCGATATCCGCATCGAGGTCCGCGTTCTGCTCACGCAGCGCAGCGGCTGCGACCACCACCATCGAGCGCACCTCGGTGAGGCGGGCGAGCGCCTCCTCGAGCGCACTTCGCGCCCCGGCACGCACCGCACGGATTCGTCTCATGACCGGTTCCCACCTCGCGGCAGACGTCACTGTACTTTTTTACAGTCTACTGCCGGATCGTGCGCCGTGCAACACATTTGTGTGTATCGCGTGACTTTTAGGTCGGCACGCGCTACATTTGTAATATGACCTCTCGTGCGCTTCCGCAGCAGGACGCCACCGGCTTCGCGGCCCGACTGCGCGAGCGGCTCGAGCGCTTCGGCAGCGCCGCCGCACTGGCGTTGGCGATCCAGCGCTCCGAGAGCGCCGTGCGCAAATGGCTGCGCGGACAATCCGAACCGAATGTGACCGACCTGCGCGCGATCTGCGAAGTCACCCAGACCCGCCTCGATTGGCTCGTCACCGGCCGCGGGAGCGCCGATCCGGCCGAGGGTCTGCGCGAACCGGATGCGACGTATGGCGCCGGCGCGCAGCCGCTGGACCTCGCGCTGCTCGAGCGCGTGATCGAGATGGTGGAGTCGCACCTGCGGGCCGGCGCCAGCGTCGTCCCGCCCTTGAAGCACGCCGCACTGATCACCGCGTGCTACGACCTGTCGCGCGAGTCCGGCAACCCCGATGCGCAGGTGATTGCCCGACTTGTGAAGCTCGCCGGCTGAACACCCCGGCCATGACCGTAGTGTCCACCGCGCCTCCGGGAATATACGTAGAGACGTGCGGGCCGGCGCCGGCCCACTATTTCGTATGAATCAGCGCAACGCACCCCTCGATGACGCCAATCGACGCCTGCAGGAGCGGCTGATGCACGTCTCGCGCCTGGCTGCGGTCGGGGAAATGGCCGCCGGCGTCGCGCATGAATTGAATCAGCCGCTCGCCGCGGTCGCCAACTACGCGCAGGCCTGTGAGCGGCTGCTCGGACTGCCCGCCCCGGACCTCGAGGAGATCCGCGACGCGCTGCGTCAGATCACCGCCCAGGCGGTGCGGGCCGGGGACATCATCAGCCGCCTGCGCGGTCTGACGCGCCCGCGCGACTCGATCGGAGAACTCACCGACGTCAACGCGCTGATCCGCGAACTCGCCGACCTCATCGAGTCCGACGCGCGGGTGCACGAATCGAACTGCCGGTTCGAGCTCACCGAGGGCTTGAACCCGCTGACGCTCGATCGGGCCCAGATCCAACAGGTGGTCTTCGCCCTGGTGCGCAACGCGCTCGAGGCGCTCGATGAGAGCCCGCTCGGCGCCCGCGAAGTGGTGATTGCCACCAGCCGCGCCACCGACGGGGACATCCTGATCGAGGTGCGCGACAACGGGCCGGGAATCTCGCCCGACATCGTACAGCGGCTGTTCGATCCATTCTGCACGACCAAGATGGCCGGCACCGGCCTCGGTCTGGCGAGCAGCCGCACCATCGCGCGCACCTACGGCGGCACCCTCGAGCACCGCCCCAATCTGCCGACGGGCGCGTGCTTCGTGCTGCGTCTGCCCTCGCCGGCGAGGCGCTGATCCGCGTGGCCGAGGCCGGGCGCGCCGCGGCCTCGGTCACCCCGGTGCTGCGGCGCTGAGCGGTCATGGAATCGAAACTCTCCGCCGAGCTGATGCGCAGCGCACTCGCTTCGGCGCCCGACGCGATGTTGTTTGCCGATGCGGCCGGCCGCGTGGTCTTCGCCAACCGGCAACTGTGCTCGCTGTTCGGATACTCGGCGCAGGAAATCGCCACGCTCGGCGTCGAAGATCTGCTGCCCGAGCGCCACCGGGCACTGCACCGGGCCCACCGGGGCAGCTTCATGCGTGAGCAGCGCACGCGGCTGATGGGCATCGGCCTCGAGCTGCTCGCGCGCCGCAAGGACGGCACGGAGTTTCCGGTCGAGATCAGCCTCAGCCCCATCCACGACGAGGAGCGCGATCTGGTCGCGGCCGCAATCCGCGACGTCACGGCGCACCGGCGCATCCAGGCGGCGCTGCTCGAGGCGCGCCAGGCGGCCGAGCGCGCCACGCAGACCAAGAGCCGCTTCCTCGCCACCGCCAGTCACGACCTGCGCCAGCCGCTGCAGTCCCTGGCGCTGCTCAATGGGGCGCTGACGCGCATGGTGCACGATGCGCAGGCGCAGGAGGCGCTGCATTACCAGGAGATGGCGATCAGCTCGATGTCTCGCCTGCTCAACGCGCTGCTCGATGTCAGCAAGCTCGAGTCCGGCGCGGTGCGTCCGCAGCCGACGGACATGGACATCGGACCTCTGTTCGCCGAGCTCGAACAGGAATTTTCCCCCCTGGCATCGAGCAAACACCTGACACTGCGCATCACCCATGACGGGGAGCGCGTACACTGCGATGCCGCACTGCTCGGGCAGATTCTGCGCAACCTGCTCTCCAATGCCCTGAAATATACCTCCGCAGGCCGCGTGTCGCTCACCTGTGCGCGCGACGGCGCAGCGATGCGCATCGAGGTGTGTGACACGGGCATCGGCATCGATCCGCAGCAGCTGCCGCACATCTACGACGAGTTCTATCAGATCGAGCGCACCGACGGCGCACGGCGCGAGGGCTACGGACTCGGCCTGAGCATCGTGCGCCGCCTGGTCGATCTGCTCGGCATCGACCTCGAGGCGCACTCGAGCCCGGGCCACGGCACGGTGTTCACCCTGACATTGCCGCCCGGAGAACGCTCCGCCCCGTCCCGGCCGCCGTCGCTGACGCCCCCGCAGTCGGTGCACGCCGAGCAGCGTCGCTGCATCCTGCTCGTCGAGGACGACGCCGCGGTGCGCAACGCCACGGAGCTGTTGCTGCGCGTCGAGGGCTACACGGTGCGTCCCGCAGGCTCTCTCGGCGAGGCGCTCGAGTGCATCGCCGGCGGGGCGAGCATCGATCTGGTGATCACTGACTATCACCTGGGCGCCGGTGAGACCGGCACGGAGGTGATCGCACGGGTGCGCGCGCGGCTCGGGGAGGCGCTGCCTGCGGTACTGATCACCGGGGACACCTCGAGCGCGGTGCGTGCGCTGGAGAGTCCGCGGCTGCGCCTGGCGCGCAAGCCGATCCAGGCCGATGAATTGCTCGAGCTGCTGGCGACGCTGCTGGCGCGCAGCGGCGCCGCGTCGCCTCAGAGCGGCGCTTGAACGCTCGCCTCGTAACCCGCCGGCGCGAGCAGAGCGCTCAGGCGCTGCGGGCCGAGCCGGGCCGGATCGAACCGTACGCGCGCCTCGCCGGCCTCGAAACTCACCTCGGCGGACTCGACGCCCGGTTCGCGCTCGAGCAGCCGCTTGATCGACTGGGCGCAGCCGCCGCAGTGCATCCCCTGAACCTTCAACACCACCGATTGCATAGTCGACTCCTGCAAATCCTGACCGGCACGATACGCCCTGGAGCATGCTCCAGGGTCAAGCGGCCCCGGTGCGCATCACGTACACTGACCTGCAAGGGCGCCCCGCCGGCACGTGCCGCAGTGCGCCGGCCCAACCCCCGTGGAGACTCTGTGCCGAGAGATCTGATCTGCGCACCGCGTGTGGTGCGCCTGGCCGCCGCCCTGCTGGCGCTGCTGCTGCTCGCCCCGATGCCGGCGAGCCATGCCGCGGTCCGTGCCTCACCCCTGCCGCCCCCGCCGCCGGCGCTCGCCGCGCTCATCCACTCCGGTGCGGTGAAACTGCTCAGCCGCTTCGCCTCCGACGTGCCGGGACTCACCGGCTACGTGGTGCGCTTCCGCGGCACCACCCAGGTCGTCTATGGGTCGCGCGGCTATCTGTTCTCCGGGGAGCTGATCTCCCCGCAGAGCGTGGACATGAACGCGCTGTACCGCCAGCGCTACGCGCCGGTGAACGACGCGGCCGCGATCGCCCGCCTCGAGCATGCCGGCCGACTGATCAGCGAGGGCCCGGCGCACGCCCCGCTGCTCTACGCCATCATCGATCCGAACTGCAGCTTCTGCTATCGGTTCTACCACATGGCCGAGCCGCTCATCGGCGCCGGCCGCCTGCAGGTGCGCTGGGTGCTGGTCGGCTTCCTCGAGCGTACCAGTCAGGCGCGCGCCGCAGCGATCCTCGCTTCGGCCCATCCGGCCCGCGCACTGCGCTTCGATGAGGATCACTTCGACGTGGTGCACGAACACGGTGGCATCGCACCCGCCGAGCGCATCGCGCCAGAGATTCTCACGGCCCTGAAACAGCACCTGGATGCTATGAGCGACGTCGGCGGCGACGGCACCCCGACGCTGCTGTACCGGGCGCCGAACGGCACCTGGACGGCGCAGGTCGGTCTGCCGACGCAGCGCTGGCTCGATGCCTACGCCCAGCCGCACGCGCGCCGCTGAGGACTCAGCGGCGCGCAGCCGCTCGCCAGCGGCGCAGCAGCAGCGCATTTGAGACGACGCTCACCGAGGAGAGCGCCATCGCAGCGCCGGCCAGTACGGGGTTCAACAGTCCGAGGGCGGCCGCCGGCAGCCCGATGACGTTGTAGAAGAACGCCCAGAACAGACCCTGGCGGATCTTGCGGTAGGTGGCGCGGCTGACCGCGATGGCATCGCCCACCAGGCGCGGATCGCCGCGCATGAGCGTCACCGCTGCGCTCTTGAGCGCAGCATCGGCCCCGGTGCCCATCGCCATCCCGACGTCGGCGGCGGCGAGCGCGGGCGCATCATTGACGCCGTCCCCGACCATCGCGACACGGTGTCCGGCGGCCTGCAGCCGGCGCACCTGCTCGGCCTTCTCCGCCGGGCGTACCTCACTCAGCACCTGTCCAATGCCGAGGGCTGCGGCCACTGGCGCGGCGGCGCGCGCATGATCGCCGGTGAGCAGCACGGTGCCGACGCCGATCGCCTTCAGGCGCGCCACGGCCTCGGCGGCCTCGGGTTTGAGCGGATCGGCGCAGGCCATCAGTCCGAGCCAGCGCGGTGCCGCAGTCACGTCCGCGACCCACATGAGGGTGTAGCCCTGCGCCTGCAGCCGCTCCACGGCCGCCGCGGCCGGCGCGAGCGGCACGGCCAGCTCCTGCATCAGCGCGGCGTTGCCGAC
Organism: Pseudomonadota bacterium; assembly: GCA_021849615.1. Taxonomy (GTDB): domain Bacteria; phylum Pseudomonadota; class Gammaproteobacteria; order Steroidobacterales; family Steroidobacteraceae; genus 13-2-20CM-66-19. The sequence goes on along the minus strand of JAJZSQ010000109.1, from coordinate 1,645 downwards.
GGCAATGCGCCGGCCAGAGAGCTGCGCGAGCAGCCCCTGTCCGGGGCGCGCCTGGAGCGTCTCGAGGGGCGCCAGGGCGAGGCCCTCGGCGGCGGCGCGCGCCAGCACCGCGCGGGCGAGCGGGTGTTCGCTGCCGCTCTGCGCCGCCGCGGTGAGCGCGAGCAGCTCCCGCTCGGGCAGCTCGGGGCTCTCGATCGCCACCACCGCGGGGCGCCCGGCGGTGAGCGTGCCGGTCTTGTCGAACACTACGGTGTCGAGACGGTGCGCCGCCTCGAGCGCCTCGGCGTCACGAATGAGAATCCCGGCGCGGGCCGCCACGCCGGTGCCGACCATGAGGGCCGTCGGGGTCGCCAGGCCGAGCGCACAGGGACAGGCAATCACCAGCACCGAAACGGCGGCGATGAGCCCGGTGCCGAACTGCCCGGCGAGCAGCCACCAGCCGAGCCAGGCGAGCAGCGCGACCCCGAGCACCGCCGGGACGAACACCGCGGCGACCCGATCGACCAGACGCTGCACGGGGGGCTTGCGCGCCTGCGCGGACTCCACGAGCGCGATGATGCGCGAGAGCACCGAGTGCTCGGCGCTCGCCGTGACCTCGATGCGCAGCAGACCGCTGCCGTTGATGGCTCCGCCAGTGACCGGATCGCCCACCGCGCGGCTCACCGGCAGGCTCTCCCCGGTGAGCAGACTCTCATCGAGCTCGCTCGCCCCGGCCCGCACGATGCCATCGAGCGCGACGCGCTCGCCGGGCCGCACGATGAGCAGATCGCCCGGCACGAGCACCTCGATCGCGACCTCGACCTCCGTGCCCTCGCGCAGCACGCGGGCCCGCTCGGGACGCAACGCCATCAGCTGACGGATCGCGAGCGTGGTGGCCCGCTTGGCGCGTGCCTCGAGCCACTTGCCAGCACTGACCAGCGCGATCACCACCGCCGCGGAATCGAAATACAGCGCCGGATGCGCGCGAGTCAGCAGCAGCCAGAGGCTGTAGAAGAAGGCCGCCGAGGTGCCGAGCGCGACCAGCAGATCCATGTTGCCCGTACCGGCGCGCAGCGCCTTCCAGGCCCCGCGGTAGAAGCGCGCACCGATGATGAACTGCACCGGCGCGGCGAGCGCGAGCGCGAGCACCCCGGGCAGTGCCACTCCGAGCATCGGCAGCAGCAGCGGTGCGCTGAGCAGCGCCGCGGCGCCGAGGCGCAGGCTCTCGTGGCGGAAGCGGCGAGCCTGCTCGGCCGCGACGCGTGCCTCACGCGCCGCACCGCCGGTGAGCTGCGCGTCGTAGCCGGCGCGCCGCACCGCCTCGAGGAGCGCCGCCTGCGAGGCGGCCGCACCGGCTGTCTCGACGGTTGCGCGCTCGGTGGCCAGGTTCACGGACGCGCCGAGCACGCCCGGGACGGCGCGCAGCGCCTTCTCCACCCGCAGCGCACAGGTCGCGCAGGTCATGCCGGAGATGGCCAGCTCGCAGGTCTCCTGCGGCACCTCGTAGCCCGCGGCGCGCACCGCGCCGGCGATCTGCTTGACGCTCACGCGCTCGGCATCGAAGTGCACATCGGCCCGCTCCGTGGCGAGATTCACGGTCGCCTCGACGGACGGCAGCGCGTTCAGCGCACGCTCGACCCGCGCGACACAGCTGGCGCAGGTCATG
>JAJZSQ010000108.1 GCA_021849615.1 Pseudomonadota bacterium | reverse complement strand
GAGCTCTCGACCATCGATACCGCGCTGCTCATGGCCGGGGTGCTGACGGCCGGGGAATATTTCGACCACGACACCCCGACGGAGGAGCAGGTGCGCTCGCTCGCCAATCGCCTGTACCGGCGCGTCGACTGGAGCTGGTCGGCACCCGGCGGGAACGCCCTGGTGAGCATGGCGTGGATGCCTCGCACGGGCTTCTCCAAGCTGCGCTGGCATGGCTACAACGAGGCTTCGATCCTCTACATCCTCGGCCTCGGCTCCCCGACGCACCCGCTCGGTCACAACGCCTGGAGCGCCTGGACCGCAACCGACCACCACGACCTGCGGCGGGTCGGCGGGCTGACGTTGTTGTCCTTCGGACCGCAGTTCGGCTATCAGTACACGGCCGTGTGGGTCGATCTGCGCGGCATCGCCGACCCGTTCATGCGGGCACAGGGTGAGACGTACTTCCTGAACGGTGTGATCGCGACGCTCGTGCAGCGCCGGTACGCCATCATCAATCCGCATGGCTGGGCAGGCTACGGGGCGAACATCTGGGGACTGACCGCGTGTGACGGACCGGGTTACGTCCGGGCGCGCTATGACGGACGGATCCGGCAGTTTTACGGTTACGTGGCGCGCGGCATCAGCAAGCACAGCGTCGATGACGGCACACTGGCGCCGACCGCGGTCATCGGCTCGCTGATGTTCGTCCCGCGCTACGTGACCAAAGCCACCCAGGCGCTGCTGCGCCGCTACGGCGACATGATCTACACCCGGTACGGCTTCCTCGATTCGTTCAATCCGAGCTTCCTCGATGCGCGCCTGGCGAGCACCGGGCACGTGATCCGGGGTCGCGGCTGGGTCGACGACGCTTTCCTCGGCATCGATCAGGGCCCGATCATCGCCATGATCGAAAACGAACGCAGCCGGTTGATCTGGCGCTTGATGCGCCACAACACCTACATCCGCGTCGGTCTGCAGCGCGCGGACTTCACGGGCGGGTGGCTCAGCGCCGCGCAGGCCCGCGATGCGCTCAGCGTGAAGAAGAACCGGGCGCTGCGCGTGCTCGGCGGCAAAGGGCACACCGTGCGCGGCCCGCACCGGAAGAAGCGCGCGCTACGCGTGCTCGGCAAGATGGCCCGCACTCGGCCCTGAGGTGCGGACGCGGCGCTCGGCGCGTCGCTCAGTGCGGGGCCGAGCGCACGCCGAGAATCAGATCGGCGGCTTTCTCCGCGATCATGATGACCGGCGCGTTGGTATTGCCACTGACCAGCGTCGGCATGATGGAGGCATCCACCACCCGCACACCCTCGAGCCCACGGACCTTGAGTTGCGCATCGACCACGGCCTCGGGATCCGTGCCCATCTTGCAGGTGCCGACCGGGTGATATTCCGTCTCGGCGGCAGCGCGGATGAAGCGTTCGAGATCGGCATCGCTGCGCTGAGCGCTGCCGGGAAACACCTCCTCACCGAGATCCGCACGCAGGGGCGGCTGCGCGTAGATGTCGCGCGCCCGCCGGATGCCGGCGATGAGCGGGGCCAGATCGGACGGATCGGTGAGATAGCCGGGGTCGATGCGCGCAGCCTGAGTCGGCTGCGCCGATGCGAGGCGGATCGAGCCGCGGCTGCCCGGACGCAAATAACACACGTGCAGCGTCATGCCGTAGCCCGGCATTCTGCGCCGTCCGTGATCGACGACGTAGGCGGGGATGAAGTGCATCTGCACGTCGGGCGTCGCGGCCTGCGCCGAGCTGCGCAGGAAAGCGCCGGCCTCGGCGACGTTGCTCACGCCCGGACCATCGTGAAACAGCGCGTAACGCAGCGCCGTACGCAGCGCTCCGAAGCCTCGGGCCCGGGCGTCGAGCGTCACCGGCCGCTTGCACGCGTGAATGACGTGCACATCGAGATGATCCTGCAGGTTGCGCCCGACGCCCGGCAGGTCGTGGCGCACCTCAAGACCGTGCGCGCGCAGTTCGTCGGCCGGACCGATCCCCGAGAGCAGCAGCAGCTGCGGAGAGTTGATCGCGCCGCCAGCGAGCAACACTTCGCGCTGCGCGCGGACCTCGGTACGGGTACCGCCGCGCAGATACTCGATCCCGATGGCGCGGCGCCCCTCGAACAGCACTCGCAGCGCCAGCGCGCCGGTGAGCACCGTCAGGTTGGGGCGGCGGGCGATGGGGTGCAGATAGGCATCGGCTGCACTGCAGCGCCGGCCGGCCTTCTGGGTCACTTGATAGAGCCCGGCGCCCTCCTGGTCACGGCCGTTGAAGTCCGGGTTCGCAGCGAGGCCGGCCGCTGCGGCTGCGGCCACGAACTGGTGGGTGAGCGGGTTGGTGTAGCGGCGTGCGCTCACGTTCAGCGGACCGCCGCGGCCGTGCCACTCGTCCTCGAAGGATTCGTTGTGCTCGGCACGGCGGAAGTACGGCAGCACCGCGTCGAATTCCCAGCCGGGGTTGCCGAGACGGCTCCAGTGATCGTAATCGGCGCGCTGACCGCGAATGTAGACCATGGCGTTGATCGAACTGGATCCGCCGAGTGTCTTGCCGCGCGGCCAGAAGAGCCGGCGGCCGGCGAGCGCCCCCTGCGGTTCGGTCTCGTACAGCCAGTTGACCGCCGGCGTGGTGAGCCGCGCGATGCCCGAGGGCATGTGAATCAGAAACGACGTGTCCCGGCCGCCGGCTTCCAGCACCAGGACGCGCAGCGCCGGATCGGCGCTCATCCGGTTGGCGAGCACACAGCCGGCCGATCCGGCGCCGACGATGATGTAGTCGTACGGGGCGGTCATGCTGTGGGGCGCGCCGTTGCGCTCGAGCGCCAGGGCCGCAAGTGTTTGCGCTCGGCAGAAGTGCGCAACGGCTGAATCGGCAGTGGGCTCATGGACGGGCCTCGCAGGCAGCGGCCGGTCGCATCGCCGGGCACTGCCTCGGCATCATACTGCCGCGCGGCCCCACCGCGGTACCGCACCCTGCGGGGGAGATCAGGGGATTTCGGGATGCGCGCGGTGGCGTCTGAGAAATGTCAGCACCACCGGCACCATCGACACCCCGATGATCAGGAGGGTCACCAGGCCGAAGTTGCGCTTCACCAGCGGAACGTTGCCGAAGAAGTACCCGCCCCAGAGAAACAGCGAGACCCAGGCGAGTCCGCCGAGGACGTTGTAGCCCTGGAAGCGTCCGTAGGGCATGCGGCCGACGCCGGCCACGAACGGCATGCAGGTGCGGATGATTGGAATGAAGCGCGAGAGCGCGATGGCCCGGCCGCCGTGGCGCAGGAAGAACGCCTCGGTGCGGCGCAGGTAATCGACCTTCAGCAGCCGGTAGCGGCCGCTGAACGCCGGCGGGCCGATCAGGCGCCCGGCGGTGTAATTGACCGTATTGCCGAGGATGGCCGCGACGGCCAGCACCAGGGTCGCGAGCGGTGCGCTCAGCGTACCGCTGGTATCGACGGCGGCGACGGCGCCGATCCCGAACAGCAGCGAATCCCCAGGCAGGAAGGGCGTCACCACCAATCCGGTCTCGGCAAAAATGACCGCGAACAGGATCGCGTAGGTCCAGGCACCGACCTGCACGAGCAGGGTCGTGAGGTGGCGGTCCAGGTGCAGAACGAAGTCGATGAGCCAGTGCAGCATGGTCACAGTCTAGCGGGCATGATGCTCGAGCCACAGCCGCGGATCGATCGGACGGGTCCCCAGGCGGATCCCGAAGTACAGCTCCGGGCGGCTCGCCCCGCCGCTGTCCCCGGCGGCGGCGATCAGCTGCCCGGCGGCGACCTGCTCCCCGACACGGGCATAGAGGCGGTCATTGTGTCCGTACAGGCTCATGTAGCCGCCGCCGTGGTCCACGATGATGAGCAGTCCGAGCCCGGCGAGCCAGTCGGCGAACACCACCCGCCCCGGCGCCACCGCGTGCACGGGCGCATCGAGCCGCGTGGCAATGAGGTCCCCGTCCCAGCGCAGGCCGCCGGCGCGCGGCTGGCCGAAGCGCGCGATCAGCTGCCCGGCGACCGGCCAGGGCAGGTGGCCGCGCAGGCGCGTGAAGCGCTGCGGCCGCTCAGCGGGCAGCCGTGCCTCGGCGCGGCGCAGCGCCGCGAGCAGCACGAGCAGGCCATGCTGTTGGCGGCGCAGACGCGCCAGGCGCTGCGTGCCGGTGCGGGTGCGCGCGGCGATGCGCGCCAGCACCTGGCGGCGCTCGCTCGTGGCGTGCTCGAGCGTCTGGACCTGCACATTGCGCTGCTGCTCCAGGCTGCGCAGCTGCATGTCGGCCGTGCGCAGCTCGGCACTGAGCTGCGCGATCCCCTTCAGGTCCGCCTCGATCGCCGCGATGTCCGCAGCGCGCTGACGCCCGACATAGCTGTAATACGCGAACATCCGCTGCATCCGGCCTGGATCGCCCTGATTCAGCAGCAGTTTCAGCGGCCCCTGCCGCCCGATCAGGTAGGCTGAGCGCAGCTCGGCGGCCAGAACCTGCTGCGCCTGCGCGAGATCCGCCTGGCGCGTGCGACGGCGCGCCGCCAGGCGCGCGCGCCGGGCGGCGAGGGCGGCGCGCTGGCGGCGCAGGGTGGCGAGCGCGGCCCGGGCCGCTCCGGCGGACTGCTCGGTGGTGCGCAGCGCCGCGGTCAGGCGGCTCTGCTCGAGGCGGGACTGCTCGACCTGGCGCGCGATGCGGTCGATCTGGACCTGCACGGCGTTCAGCCGGGCCTGCGCCCGGTGTGCGGCAATCTGCGGGGGCACGCGGGCCTGAACCGGCCGCGGCAGGGCCAGGACCAGGGCCAGCGCCACCATGAACAGGGCCGCAGGGGGCCGCCGTGCGCTTCGGGTCATGCCGGATTGCATAGGGGCGCTATAATGCGCGACCTTTTGGCAGGCGATACGATCTTCCGGGACCCCTGTGTTTACGGCTCATCTGTCTCAATACTTCCACCTCCACCCCTGGCTGGTCGCAGGCACCGCCGCGGTGGCGATGCTCGCGGTCCTGATAGAGATACGCGCGCGCAGCGAGAGTTTCGCGTCGATCTCGGCCCAGGAGGCGATCCAACTGATGAACCGCGGCGCGCTCACCATCGACCTGCGGTCCGCCGAGCAGTTCGCGGCGGGCCACGTCGCGGGGGCCCGGCGCATGGACGGGGAGCAGATCCTCAAGGCCGGGGACGTGCTGAAGAAGCACAAGCAGAAGCCGGTCATCGTGTACTGTAACAGCGGCTCGCTGGCCGCTGCAGCGGTGCGCAAGCTGCGCGAACAGGGCTTCGCGCAGGCGGTGAATCTGCGCGGCGGCATCACGGCGTGGCGCACCGAGAATCTGCCCGTCGAGAAGGGCGTGGGAAGCCAAGCATGAGCCCACCGAAGGTGCTGATGTACGCCACCAGCTGGTGTCCGTACTGCGCCCGCGCGCGCCAGTTGCTCGAGCGCAAGGGCGTGAACTTCCAGGAAATCGACGTGGAGCAGTTCCCCGAGGCCCGCGCCAAGATGACCGCGCGCAGCCACCGGCATACGGTGCCGCAGATTTTCATTGGCGAGACGCACGTCGGCGGATGCGACGATCTCTACGCGCTCGAGGCCCGCGGCGGGCTCGACACACTTTTACAAAGCGGAGTCTGAATCATGGCGAATGAAGCGGCCGGCACCGTGCCGGCACCCGAAGAGACCAATGGCCCGGTGCTGCAGCTGCAGCACGTCTACCTGAAAGACTGCTCGTACGAGGCCCCGAATGGTCCGCGCGGCGACGGCAACTGGAACCCACAGATCAACCTGGATCTGCAGACTGCGGTGACGGCGCTCGCGCCCGACGTGCAGGAAGTGGTGCTGACGGTCACCGTGTCGGCCAAGCAGGGCGAGGCCACGGCGTTCCTGGTCGAGGTGAAGCAGGCAGGGGTGTTCCTGCTGCGCAATCTGGCCGAGGAAGACACTAAGCGCGCCATCGGCGCGATCTGCCCCGGCGTGCTGTTCCCGTACGCCCGTGCCGAGGTGTCGCACCTGATCACCCAGGGCGGCTTCCCGCAGCTGCTGCTCCCGCCGGTGAACTTCGACGCGCTGTACGCGGCGAACCAGAACCCGCAGGGGATGCCGGCGAACCAGCAGGCCAACTGAGGCCCCCGCCCGCGCCCGATCATGAACGCCGCATCCGGTGATCACCGGCCGGTGGCCGTGCTGGGCGCGGGGTCCTGGGGGAGCGCGCTGGCGATTCAATTCGCCCGCAGCGGCCGCGCGACCCGGCTCTGGGGCCGGGACCGCGCGCAGCTGGCGCGCATGGCCGCGGCGCGCTGCAACGAACGCTACCTGCCCTCGGGCACTTTTCCCGACGCGCTGTGCATCGAGACCGATCTGGCCGCGGCAGTCGACGGTGCGGCGGATGTCCTGATTGCCGTCCCGAGCCACGCGCTGCGCGCCCTGCTGGTGGAGATCGCCCCGCTGCTCGCGTCCTCGACGCGGCTCGCCTGGGCCACCAAGGGCTTCGAGCTGCCGTCCGGACTGCTGCCGCACCAGGTGGCTCGCGAAGTGCTCGGCGCAGGCCGCTCCGTGGCGGTGCTGTCCGGCCCGACGTTCGCCCGCGAGGTCGGCGCCGGGCTGCCGACCGCGATGACCATCGCCGCGGCCGACGCGGCCTTCGCGACCGCACTGGCGCAGGATCTATCGGCGGACAACTTCCGCGCCTATACCTCCACCGACATCGTCGGCGTCGAGGTCGGTGGCGCGGTGAAGAATGTGCTCGCGGTGGGCGCCGGGTTGTCCGACGGGCTCGGGTTCGGCGCCAACACCCGGGTCGCGCTCATCACCCGCGGACTGGCAGAAATGATGCGCCTGGGCGTTGCGCTCGGGGCGCAGCGCGAGACGTTCATGGGGCTGGCCGGGCTGGGCGACCTGGTGCTCACCTGCACCGACGATCAGTCGCGCAACCGGCGCTTCGGGCTGCGCCTGGCCGCCGGCAGCTCGCCGGCCGAGGCGCTGGCGGCGATCGGCCAGGTGGTGGAGGGATACCCGGCGGCGCGTGCGCTGCACGAGGTGGCGGCCCGCCACGGAGTCGAGATGCCGCTCAGCGAAAGCGTCTACCGCGTGCTCTATGCGGGGGTCGCGCCGCGCGAAGCGGTTCGTGAGCTGATGCGCCGGCCGATCAAATCCGAGACCGAGTGAGTGGCGCCGGGGCGCCGGCTCACCCGTGCAGCCACAGGGCGCGCGCCGCGCCGACGAGTGCCCCGAGCAGCAGCACCACGATCGGGCCGCTGGAGAGCGCGAATCCCAGCGAGCGCGTCTTCGGATCCTTCACGTAGGAGACGAAGTAGACGACCCGCCCGATGAGGTACAGAGCACCGAGCCCGGCCGCCGTGGCAGGGCTCAGGTCGCGCGCAAACAACCACAGCGCCGGAATCAACATCACCAGCAGTTCCAGGGTGTTCATCTGCACCCGGTAGTAGCGCTCGAAGAGCGCGTTGCCGGTGGTCGCGGGCGCCGCGACGCCGTAGGTCTCACGCGCCTTGCCCACGGCGAGGGCGAAAGCAAAGAACTGCAGCAGAGCCAGCACGATCACCAGTTGCACGAGCGCCATCGGGGCCTCCACGGTCGGCCGCATGTGCGGCTGCGCGTATTGTGCCCGTTGACGCCGTGATGTGCCGCGTCTTCGCGTCGCGCACCGCCGTGTCCTGCAGGAGCACCGCCGCGATGGCACAATGGCGGCCATGGAAAAGACCCGGGGCTACGCCCATCGGCTCGACCTGCGCACCGGCCTCACGCCGGTCTGGGCGGCGCTCACCGATTCGCGCCTGCTGGGGCAGTGGTGCTCACCGGGTGCGACCATCAGCGCGCGCCCCGGCGGTCTGTTCCGCGCCTGCGTCGATCGGGTCACGGAGCTCGAGGCCTGCATCGATGTGTTCATGCCCGGGCAGCGGCTGCGACTCATTTATCTGCCCTGCGCATCCCTGCCGCCGGCCGAGAGCGCGCTAGTCGATGACTTCATTCTCGAGCCGGCCCGCACCGGCACCATCCTGCGGCTGCTCGGTTCGGGCGTCCCGGGCTCACCCGAGTGGGACATTCCTTATTTACGCCAGCGCACCGGCTGGCAGGCTGCGCTGGTGCGGCTGCGAGCGCTGCTCGATGCGGCCGACGCGGAGGCTCTGTGACGGCCTTCGTGCTGCGCGCCGTGGTGAGCGCGCTCGGCCTGTGGTTGGCGACACGGTGGGTGCCCGGCATCCGCATCGATGATGCGGGCACGCTGATTCTCGCCGGGGTCCTGCTCGGACTCGTCAACGCCATCGTTCGTCCGGTGGTGATTCTGCTGACGCTGCCGCTGACGCTTCTCACCCTGGGGATATTCCTGCTGGTGGTCAACACCGCCATGCTGGCGCTCGTCGCCTGGATGCTGCCGGGCTTTCATCTCGAGGGCGGGTTCTGGACCGCCTTCGAAGCAGCGCTGATCGTCTGGCTCGCCGGGTGGCTCGCCTCCTGGCTGATCGGGCCGAAGGGCCGCATCCAGATCCACATCCACCGGGAGTGAGATCCTGGCGGGCCGCGCGGGATGCGATAATGGCCGGTCACTCCGGCGCGCGCGCCGGGCTTCGGACCTGATATCGCAATGACCGACACTTCGAGTTCTGCCGCCGAATCGCTGCATCTGAAGTTCTGCGGCCTGTCGCTGACCTCGCCCATCGTGCTGCTGTCCGGCTGCGTGGGCTTCGGCGAGGAATACACCCGCATCGAGGGTTTCTCCAATCGCGACGCCGGCGCCGTGGTCCTCAAGGGCACCACCCTCGCCGCCCGGCTCGGCAATCCGGCGCACCGGGTGTCTGAGACCGCCGCCGGCATGCTCAATGCCATCGGGCTGCAGAACCCGGGCACCGCGAACGTCATCGAGCGCATCCTGCCGGAGCTCGACTTCAGCGAGACCCGCTTCATCGCCAACGTGTCCGGCTCGACGGTCGAGGAATACGCCGAAGTCACGCGCCTGTTCGACGACTCCCCGATCGATGCGATCGAGATCAACATCTCGTGCCCGAACGTGAAAGAGGGCGGAGTGGCCTTCGGCAATTATCCGGACATGTCTGCGCAGGTGGTCGAGGCCTGCCGGCGCGTGACCGGCAAGCCGCTCATCACCAAGCTCTCGCCCAACCAGACCGACATCCGCGAGAACGCGCGCCGCTGCATCGAGGCGGGCACGGACGGGCTCGCCGTGATCAACACCGTGATGGGGATGGCGATCGATGCGAACACGCGCCGGCCGGTGATCGGCAATATCCAGGGCGGGCTGTCCGGGCCGGCGATCAAGCCGATCGCGCTGCTGAAGGTGCACCAGGTGTACGAGGTGGCCCGCAAGCACGGCATTCCCATCATCGGGCAGGGCGGGATCACCACGGCCACGGATGCGATCGAGTTTCTCATCGCCGGGGCGAGCGCGGTCGGCATCGGCACGGCGTTGTTCTACGATCCGATGGTGTGCAAGCGGGTCAATGCCGGCATCGCGCAGTACCTGCGCGAGCACGGCATCGGCAGCGTGACCGAACTGACCGGCACGCTGCGCATCTGAGGGTGCGCTAGGAGTCTGGGCGGCAGAGCCTGCTGACGAGTGATGTAAGGTGAGGTAAGTTGCAGCCATGGCTGCAACTTACCTTCCCTACGACCCGCAGCAGATGCTGCTGCTTCCCGAGGCGATGCAGGA